>JBDRFP010000012.1:0-57067 GCA_043818555.1 bacterium
CCGGTTGAACCGAGTGTGGCGTCGCCGTTTGTAATGTTAGCGTCTCGAACTGCAGAGTCGAATACAATCACAGCCTGGTCAATTTGACCGTTGTTTCCTGCAGCGTCGCTGAATGTAATAGATGTTAGAGCTGGTTTTGTAAGGTCCCATGAACTGCCACCTGATGGAGCGACTACTGCCGCAGATGGATTTACCTGGTTGGTGCCGTCAGTCACGTCTACGCTTGCGGCCGGAGTGAAGTTGCCGCTTGGCTCGGTCGTGGAGGTGCTATCCATATATCCACCTGCCTGGTCAGCCAGGTCAATTGTAATCGTGGATGTTCCGTTGCCACCGACCGTATTCAGTCCTGCTGTAACCGTAACGTCGTTTGCGGTACCGAAGCTCCCGAATCCACGTACCAAACCTGCAGAGTCTAAATCGCCCTTTGTGGCCGTCGATGCACCATTCGCGACTGTCATGTTTTCTGAGTATGTGAAGCTCAGTCGGTTTCTGTTTGACGCTGAGCTAAGTGCTACTGCAGTGAGGATCGGTGAAGCCCCGTCAGTTTCTGCAATGTCAGCTAGCGCAATCGCTCCGTCTACTGATGTGTCGAGAAGGTTTCCAGCGAGGTCAGTAATTTTTGTCGTTGCCGCAGAGTAATCAAAATCTGACTCTGTTCCAATAGCCGTGTCTACTGCCGCGTCGTCAGCTGTACGGTTAAAGGTTGCAGTTGCGTCGTTTGCCGTTCCGGTGTCGAATGTTACCGTTGTCGTGCCGGCAGTTGACGAAAGCGTAGCGTCTGCTGCCGTAATGTTAGCGTCTCGAACTGAGCTGTCAAATACCACTACTGCGCGATCGATCTTTCCGTTGTTTCCTGCTGCGTCGCTAACTGTGATAGATGTCAGTGCCGGCTTTGTAAGATCCCATGAACCACCGCCGGATGCTGTTGGGTCTGCGCCGCTGGTGTTTACCTGCAAACCAACCCCGTCAACTATTGACGCCGAAGCCGATTCTGAAAATACTCCGCTAGGCTCAGTTGTCGAAGCCGTGTTCATGTAGCCTGCTGCCTGGTCGGCCAGATCAACATATAGAGTAGAAGTCCCGTTTCCACCTACAGTGTTTAGCCCGGTGTTTACTGTAACATCACCTGTTGTTGCAAAAGTTCCGAATCCATCTACCGTACCAGCTGTGTCCGTGTCTCCCTTTGTGCCAGTTGAAGCTCCATTTACAATCGTCATGTTTTCCGAATATGTAAAGCTAACCCTATTTCTGTTCGATGCTGAGCTGAGCACTACTGCTGTAATGATTGGCGCCGCTCCGTCAGTGATGTTTGCTGCGCCAACTGTCCCCAGAGTTCCACTAGCGTTTACAATCGAGGCGTCAGCGTCGTCGTTATCGTATGCAATTGTTGGAGCTGTGCTGTGGCCGGTTGTATCCGCATTTGCGCCGGTAATAATCAGAGTTACTGTAGCGGTTCCCAGCACACAGCTGTGGCCTGTTGCAGCCAACGAGCCTCCGATGTCGTTACCAACATAAGTCCAGTCAGTTGGGATTTCAGCATCTGCAACGTCACACGTTGTTAGTGCCTCACCTCCGTTGATGACCACATCTACCTGGTCAATAATACCGTCGTTGTCGGTGTCATAATAAGTTTGCGACGTGAAGCCTGTTGGCGCAGCCGCGTACGCTTGCTCGACTTGCATAAGCAAGCTTGCGAGCGAGACGCTAACCAAGGCCACGATCATGGCAATTGCCATCAACCACGTCCGGTCGCGTCTGAATAAAATCGAATTTGTTCGGGACATATAAAAATTTGATTATAATTTTGTTTAAAAAGTTATTAATTTGATTAAATACGCAAAAGGTTCTGAGCGCTGAAAACAGCTCAGACCTTGCGACAACTCAATTATATCACGGTTTTTTGCATCTTGGGATAAAACAATGGCACTTATCCACACGATTTATTACACTAGCCTTGGTCAAAATCGTCCTTCCAGCACATGAGTGATCGACGGAGCTTCATTTCCGTCCCGAATTTCGCGCGTAATCACCACTTCCGTAAAGTCAAAAAGATCATCCTGAGCCTGTCCAACCTCAACCTCCCACACCAGTCCGTATAAACCATCATCCCGCGCAAACATCTCCCCGGTTGAAAAAAATTTCAACACTCCGGGCTTTACCAACCAGCCTTCGTAATAGTGAGTTCCCAAGTCGATTTGAGGCACGTTTGCGACCACCACATGCGTAAAAAGCGTGCCCGAAGTACCTCGCCGAGCCATTCCGGAATACCCTGCCTCAGCCGGCACTGACCTAAGTTCGATCTCAATAATCGGCAGTGTCTTCTCCTCGATTTCTACATCTTCTACTGTTTCTACGATTTCTACATCCATGATCTCAGGCGTCGCCTCGCTGTCATGGTCATCGTTATAGTCATCGTCTCCATCCCCCCTCCCAAACACAACGATCACAGCCAACACGACCACAACAGCTCCAAAAATCCAAAACCACCTCTTCCGACCCTTCTCGGTCGAACGAGGCCTGTCCGATGTCCAGTCTGACCTATGTTGCACGTATCGATTCATCGATTTGTAAATTTCGTAATTTGTACGTTTGTACAATTCGTAGTTTCGTAACGACTACAAGTCTTCAATATTCCTCAAAAACGACCCCGGAGCCTCCTTCTTTACCCGCTCGCCCAAATCATCAAGCACAATCGAGGGCTCATCATCCCAAAAAGTATCACCACTACTCAATCCAGAACTCGCCGATCCTGCCGATCCCCAGCCAGACCTCGCCGATCCCCAACCCCCTTTTCCTCCCTTCTCGTCCCTTATCGCCCCATATCCCACCAACCCTTGCCTCAACTGTACCAGCTCGCATTGGCCCTCTGGAATTTCGTCCAAAAATAGCGAAGGTTGCTTGATTTCCAGCGTATCGTGTCCGGCAGTGATTGGATAAGTTAAGTAGAGCTGGCGGCGAGCGCGAGTGGTTGCAACATAAAATAACCGACGCTCTTCCTCCAAACCGCCTTTTTCGTCATACGCCCGTCCGTGCGGGAAGTACCCGTCAGCCAAGTGCATTACAAACACATTATCCCACTCAAGTCCCTTGGCCTGATGAACGGTCGACAACACCAAACGATCTTCGTCGTCGGCAGCAGTTTCCCGCACAGCTCCATACTCGTTCGTAAGACTCACCGCATCCAAAAACTCGCCCAAATCCTCAAACTGCTCTGCAAAAACCGCAAACTGTTCCAAGTCCTCCAGTCGCTCGTGATGGTTCGGATGCGTGTGCTCCAAATAAGCCTGGTAATCGTCACTTGCAGCCAGGGCGCGAATATAATACGACGGCACGCGCCTGTCCTTAAGGATGCATCGCAAAATTCTCATAAACCCATCCCAGCCGCTACGCGCGCCTGCTCCCATAGACACATCCAGCGCCAGTACATCATCGATATTTTCAATCTCCGAGCACGCTGCGGCGATCTTCACGGCTGTAACAATACCAATCCCGGGATGAATTTTCAGCGCCCGCATCCATGCCATAGCGTCGCGAGGATTTTGAATCAGGCGGAGATGCGCCACCGTGTCCTTAACATGCGCGCGCTCAAAAAACTTCAGCCCTCCGCGGTATTCATATGGGATGTCCCTCTTCATTAGTTCAAACTCAAGCGCCTGCGAATGGAACGAGGCCCTGAAAAGCACAGCGATCTCACTCAGTGATTTCCCCGATTCAATCAGAGAAGCAATTTGCTCGGCAATGTACTGTGCCTCCTGAGTTTGGTTAGCTGCCGGCACAAGGCACGGCGCCTCCCCTGGGCGCACAACAGCGATAAGGTCTTTTTTAAACTGATCCGTATTGTTTGCAATAACAGCATTTGCAACGCCTAAAATTTGCGGCGTTGACCTATAATTTGTTGTGAGTTTATACATCTTGGTTCCACCAAATCGGCTTGGAAATTCCAAAATATTGCGAACCTCAGCCGCACGGAATGAATATATGCTCTGAGCGTCGTCGCCAACTACAAGTAGGTTTTTATGTTTTGACGAAAGTTGGCGCACAATTTCGGCCTGGATTACATTAGTGTCCTGAAACTCGTCAACTAAAACATATTGAAATTGTCGCGACAAATGATCGCGCACATCCCCGTGGTTTTGCAGCAGGTCGAGCAGGCGGAGCAATAAATCGTCAAAATCCATTGAATTTTGCTGACGTTTTTGGCCGTGATAGAGCTTTGCAACCTCGCCGATCTCGTCAATAAGCGGCAAAAACTTTGGATGCTTATTTTCGAGCGCGGCTTCAAGCGAACAATTTTTATTTGATTGAAACGATATTATGCCGTGCAAAACGCCAGCACTTGGAAACCGTTTGCCCTTGGTGTCGATCTTTAGTTCTTTTACGCACAAGCTAACCAGTTCACGCGAATCTTCCTGGTCCAAGATCGAGAAGTTGGATTCATAGCCCAACTTGGCCGCATACTTTCTAAGAATCCTGTTCGCGATGCTATGAAAAGTCCCACCCCAAAGCCCTGCCGGGTACTGGCCAAGTAACATTTCGACCCTGCTGACCATTTCCTTCGCAGCCTTATTTGTAAAAGTGAGCAGGAGAATATTTTGAGGCTGGACTCCGTTTTCAAGCAGCCGAGCGACGCGATATGTGATTGTACGAGTTTTTCCAGATCCTGCGCCTGCCAAAACCAAACAAGGGCCGTCCCCGTTTTGAACAACATCGAGCTGGTCAGGATTAAGTTCGGCTTCGTAGTCGATTTTTAGATCGCGACCCTGCCCGGCGCCTTGTAGTATGAATTCCTTTGTCATGGTGGAGGCATTTTACCATACTTTCGATCCCCCTCCTTTTCAAGGAGGGGCTAGGGGTGGTTACCCGCCTATCGAATCTGCCCCGATCCGTAATCTTGATCCGTCTCGATCTCCCCAAAAGAAAAGACCCCCGCCGACCGAAATCGACGAGGGCTAGGAGGAATACTCAACCATGTCAGACAAGCGATTTCTCGCTAGCAGGAATAGGCACCCATCATACCTGCTTGAGGACGCTCAAATGCTGCGTTATCGCGGTTCCCAACAGCCCGCGAATAGCCTGCACTCCACGCTATCCCTTACTCTCAAGCAAAACTAGTGTGCCATATTGGTGGAAATTTGTCAAGGCTCAGCTGTAAAGCTAGCAAAAAAAACAGGGGTTCACAGTTCACCGACTTGCAACTTTGCACTTGCAACTTGCGACTTGTGCCTTTAAACTTTTGACTTTTAAAAAAATGACCCCCGCCGACCGAAATCGACGAGGGCTAGGAGTGCAAATGCTGTCTTCGCAATGCAAGAACCAAACGGTCGTGATGAACCGCTACCAGAGGCGCACAGATCCTCGCGAAGCGTTTCGGCACATTACGCCTGCCTAAGTTTCCGTACTGTCCTTTCGCTCCCTAGCATTGCCAATATACCAGTTTGTTGATGCTATGTCAAGAAAGTGTTGGTTTCAATGGGGCTAGAGGGGCTAGATCTGTTAGCCCCGTTAGCTCCTAAGTAAACCACATGCAACTTTCTGACTTTCTTACTAAATAAAAAATGCCCCCGCCGACCGTCAACGGCAGGGGCAAGCAGGGACTGGCGTACCATGAAGCGCCTGCTTAAGGACACGGCGCACTGCGTTATCGAGCTCGCTTCCTACCTCGACCAGCCTATGCAACCACGCTGTCCCTTACTCTTAAGCGTTGGCATTATGCCAGATTATTGATGTTTTGTCAAGAAAGTGCTGGTTTCAATGGTTGCAACGGAGCTAGAGGGGCTAGATCTGTTAGCCCCGTTAGCTCCTAAGTAAACCACATGCAACTTTCTGACTTTCCGACTTTCGGCTTTAGGACTTTCCGATTCCTGACTAATATCAACCTGTTGCAGATTGTGGCCGATCGGTTAAAAAGTGCAACACTAGATAAGCAGTGCTTTCTAACTAACCCTCGCGAAATTTCAAATTTTTTTTTGTTTTGATGTGTACCCAAATTTAGCCGATCGGTTAAAAACAGGTACACATTTGAGTTGTGTTATGGGATTGGTACCGTAGCGCGCCGTGTTGAATGCTAGTGTTGAATACTAACGAAAAGAAAACACCCCCGCCGATACAAGATCAGCAGGGGTGAGACGAGGTCCCGACCAGAAATTCTCGATAGGGGTCAGGCCGATTTTTTCTCGGACCCTCTTGCCCTTCCCCCAACGCCACCCACGACTCCAGAGTCACGTGCCTCATGGGTGGAACGCCTACACGTCTCCGTAAGAGTCGTCGAGTTACCTGGAGCAAATAACCCTTCGACCTTACGCCTGCCACCTGGTCAGGATTGACCGGAATACTATAACATATTTCCGCACTTTTGTCAAGCCCTGAGGGCAAAAAGCGCCAAAAAACAGGCGTTTTGGCCTGTTTGCAGTCGTTAAAATCGTTAAATCGTTCGCTACGCTCACTCGTTAAAGTCGTTAATTCAATCGGCTTTAACGCTTTTAACAAGGCCGTCAGGCCGATTTAACATCTTGAACGATGCTAAACCACCAACGGCAAATCGTGAATCGTATTCGGTCTTCCCATTAAAACGTCAGCAATTCGATACGCGCCGTGCGTAGGAGCCTCAATGAACCCGTTCCACGCCTTGCGCGCCAAAGCGCCGGAGTTAATCCAGTCAAACAGCCACTCGTTCGCATAACGAGGATCGAGCTGGTCGATTCCACCGCCGACTTGCTCCAACCACTTATGGTTAAAGCCCTCTTGCGACCCTACAGTCGGCGCCATAATAATCGGAATGCCCAAACCCGTGTAGAACGAAAGCTCGCTCGGTTTTGTCCACAAAATGTCGATTTTACGCATCAGCTTGGTAAACTCATCAAAATACTTTGGCCGGTTTTCCTCAAACATAATGTTCAGGTTGCCTTTTTTGATTTCGTTCGTGAGCCCTGCTCTGTGCGACTCTTCGATAAAATACTCAGCAACCTCAGGTCGAGTGCCAGCGACCAAATGTAGAATGATCTTGCCCTGCTTAATTTCGCGCTCCAAGCTTTTCGCAATGACAGCTCCAATTTCGCGCTGAGCTCCGGCGCCTCCAACGACAAACGCCAGATTAATAGGCTTTGGCTTTGTCGATCTGATAGTTTTGCAATACTCAGGGCCAAGATGATTTGTTAACGCCTGCCCGGTGTGAGCCACAAAAATGCCGTTCGGGTCCAGGTTGCAAATGCGACGCTGCATGTCGGAAATGGCAACCTTAGCATCAAGCCCGCCCACAGCCTCGGTTGGCAAAGGAAATCCGGTCAGTTCAATGTTTTTCGCCGACACGCCGTAGAGCTTAAGCCGCTCGACAACTCGGCCGTTCGGTGCAAAATATCTGATCCTTGATTTGCGCGGCTCTAGCGGAACCCAAGCTCGGCTCATGTCAGCGTCGGTCACAAGCGAAAAAATCTCACCTGGGTAGCCAAACTCCTCTGCAGCAAACGCAGGCGACATAAAGGTGCACACAAGCGGCTTAGGATCCTTCGCAAGGCTTTCAATTAAGTGCCGCATGTGATTACGGTAGCGAATCAAAAAGTACATTTCGCGGACCTGAAGACTTGGGGCTGATAAATCGCGGCGAGGGTAAAAATCAGGAATGCGCTGCAGTTCATCCATTAACCCAAAAACCGCGCGCCCAAGCAGGGGTACTTTTTTAAATCGAGAAATCTTCTCGTAAATTTTACGCCCGCCTTCCCACAGCCTGCGGTCACTGTCAGGGATGCCGTCGTAGTCGTTGGCGATTATGACTTTGCCGCCGGCGAACTTGCGAAGAACGTGCGCAGGGCGTTCGTGCCCATAGCCCATATCCACCGCTACGACATGGGCGATATTTTTATATCCTCCTTTAGACATGGCTAGATTATATCACAAAATTTGTTATACGGGACCAATAAGACCTGCCTTGCTTGCCAAAATTCGCTATCTGATGTACTATCTCGGCATCTAGAAATAACTTTTGCAACTTTCAACTTTCGACTTGCAACTACAAAATATGCCACGAAAATGCCAAGTGACAGGAAAATCGCCCCTAACCGGGAACAATGTCAGTCACTCAAAAGTAAAAACCAAGCGTCGACAAATGCCAAACCTGCAACAAAAGCGGTTGGTTAATCCTGCGACCGGGAAAATCGAATCGATTTTGATTTCTACCCGAGGTCTTCGCACACTTGCAAAGTGGCGCGCAGAGGGGAAGAAGTACGACCTAAAGGAGCTTAAGAGAGCTTAAGACGGTTTACACGGAGCTTAAAAAAAAGAGCTTAGCGGATAAGCTCTTTTGTGTTTCGTTATAAGCTCACTTTAAGCTCTTTGTTCCTCAGGTTCAGCGCGATCCCCCTCAACAACCTCGGCACACAGCTCCACAATCTCTTGCGCGCGACTTTCCGATACGCCAACTCGGCTCGACAGCTCAGCAGGATCAATATTTACAACTTCGCGACATAACATTAGTCCCTGCTCAGCAAAAGCTTCCAGTTCTGAATCTGACAAAGTATCCAGCACGGTAACAGGGTAGAGAGTCATGTAGTCAACCATGCCTGCAAACGGCCGCTCGTCAGGTTCGTTCCAGCCAATCATGTGAATGCCTTTGCAGACTCCGAATTGGAGAGCGCGGTCGCTAAACTGGGCATTCGTAACAATCCATGGCTCGTCAAAATGCAGACATTTTCCAACAGCTGCGCCGTCAACTAAATCAAGAAACCGCGCCCAAGTTGCCATGGTATCTTTTAAATTCACGCTGTCTTGAAAGCTGTTTCGAAATTTTGCTTCAATAAAAAATCTCCTCCCATCTTTCTCTGCGATTACATCGACTTCATGCCGTACACACGAGCCTTCGAGTTCATCGGGCGGGATGTAGGCGTTGTATTTGTAGGCGTTCAAGATCGACGCAACATACTTTTCAAAGTTGAATCCTGCCGGGCCGAGTTTGAGGATAGCGGCTCGCAGGTTGTAGCGCGAGGAAATACTTTTATTTTTTTTGCTAAGCTCAGCGCGAACCATGCTGTAGATTTCGCCGGTTGTCATGCCTTCTTTAATCTGCGATTCGGCCCGGGATACCACCTGGTCGACCAAATGTTTGCTTGCGCCTGTACGCAAAATACTTCGACGAAGTTTTTCGCCGTCATATTCAGCCCTGCTACCGTCAGACTTGATGATTTGCATACGGTGGAATTATAGCATACTGCAGGATCGAGGGGGTTAACTAATCGCCTTAAATAGATCGTACAGGACCCATAGGACCTATCGCGATTACGATGCAGCGACAACAAAAAAACAAATATTTTATATCCCGAACAGGGAAGTGCAACTATCTTACTTCCTACTATCTACTAACTACTTACTGCGCTTCCAGGTATTACTTGACAAGCGTCGTAAAATGTGATATTCTCTCCCGGGTTTGTTTAACGCAATCAACCGGAGGAAAGTTGGAACATCCCGCCACAGAGGAAGTTCGATGCACGCGCTGCAACGCCGCAATCGGTGCTGATTCAGAAGACGGCCTCTGCCCTGCTTGCCGCAAGGCACAGGATTTGATTAGCAAGCTGTCAGACCGGCCCCCTGCCTTTCAGGTGATCTTGTTCAGCGATCCGAACAACTGATCCCGATCGCCCTCGCGCCCGCTTAAGGTCCGTACGGACCTTAAGCGGGCGTTTTTAGGTATTTCTTAATGTTTTCGCATTTCAGAATTGACAAAAAGGCGGTTTTATGGTAGCTTTGATTTCTTAAATCGACCTTTCAACAACCCAAAAGGAAAAAGCCATGAACCGACTGTTTCTGATTCTCGCTGCCCTGCTATTCTCGTGTGGCAACTCGTCGACCGAGAATGCGCCTGCGCCCGCCTACGAACGCGAACCATGCTCGTACCGACTCTGGGCGCTCAAGAGCGCGCTCGAAACGATCGACGCCTCTATCGAACTGGCCGAGCAGGCGCCTGCCGGAGAACTGGCCGAGGAAACGCTTATTGGCGCGCTCAACAGACGTCGCGCGATGCGAGAAGCTCAATACCGTGTCCTTAGCGGCGCAACTATGTGCGGAATGGATCAAACTGCCAACCTATACGTCCTAGCTGCGTGTAGGGCTGAGTACTACAATGCGTTCGACATGGCTTTCGAGCTACTCGATACAACCCCAGAAGTAATCGAATTCTACAAAGAATTCTCGAGCCGTGGCAATGCATGCGAAGCCGCTCTTGAAATGGGATTGTTTGGCCCTGATGAAGACGCCAAGCCCGACTGCGAAGATCCGCCACTCAACAAAGAGATATAAGTCGGCCTGGGCAACGAGCCGTTCGAGAAACCGGCCAATCATCCGACACCGGCTCCATAAGAGTAGTCGCTACCCCTACGTGCAAGCGTGGGGGTTTCAATTTGTTATAAGAACGAGAGTTTCAAATGTTTCAAAGGTCGCAAAGGTTTCAAAGGTCCGTGGCTCACGAACTAGTCCCTAGTCCCTAAATCCTAGTCCTTATCGCTCAACTTGACACCCCAGCCAATCATTGCTTAAATGACCTCACAACCGTTCATCTTCACAAAGGAGGCATCGTGTTCCAAGAGAAACCAGAAGCAAAGTTGGTGATCAGTTTTCCGGCTCCTCTGTCGAGAGCCGACATCGGCGTGGATGAACACGTCGAACTGATCTCTAGGCCCGGGTGGTCGCTGGCGATCGAGGGGAATTCAACGTGGAAGGCTCGCATCAAGATCGCGTTCGATGACTGGCGTGAGGACCTAGTAGTCATCCGCGACGGAATCAACATGTTCCCTGCTCCCTGCGACAACGCATGGGCCTACCCTGCCGATCCTGGCCACTGGACCTTCGAATTCGGCAACTACAAGCTTCAACTCGAGGTCACCGAGTGACCCCAATTTCCGGCACTTAGTGTCGGAAATTTGTATTTTCACCAACTTTAGCAAAACTCCTCTCCGGGAGAGGAGTATCCTCACCGGGAGAGGAGGATTATTGACTAATTAGGCTACCGAGCAACTCACGACCTTGCTCGGTAGCGTCGTCAAAGCCCAACGTAGACTTCTCTAAAATATACTCGCTAACAACATCAATCGCCGCCTCAGGATCGTCACCCGCAATCTCCTCGACATAGCGTTGTACAAATTCAAAATGAAATTCCTCGCGCAATTCGTCGTCCTCCACCTGCAGCCAAATTCGCTTCTTATAAAGCTCTGAGATCGAATCGTCGCCTGCCAAACGCGCCTGAACAAACACTTCCAGCTCGGACTGGATTTCCTCCAGTGACCGCCCGGAAAAATCGCCTTCGCCCAAAAGCGGCGCAATATAATCCATTAACTCCTTAATTTGAGATTCGGCATTTTCAACATCAAAATGAATATCCACAGTTTCGTAATGAGGTTCCATGGTTAAAACAATGTCGTCAGGCCGCTCATCGATCCCTGAGTCAATAAACCCCTGCATCAATGTCCGCGCGGTTGCAAAATCCATATCCGTGTCAACCATCTTAAACGCCAGGTACTGCAACGGAATTGACATGTCACTTTCAAATCGCCCAAGCTGGCTTATAATCATGTCCTTAATGAACACAGCCTGATTATGCGTTCGCTGAGGCTCGCCGATCTGGTAACTCTGCCTATGCCGAAGCCATTCAAGCGTCTCAGTAGTCGGCATATCGAACAGACGCGCCAGGCCAAGAACCTGCGAAAACCCAACAGTCGCAACATAATCAGCCTTAACGCCAACAATCTTTTCAATCTCGCCGATGCCATAATCCAGCCCGGCGTATGCACATGCGTTCGCCAGATAATACTCGCCGACCTCATAAGTGCCCGGTGGAATGTAGGCATACGTGCCGCGCGGTACAGAGGTGACATGGACGGTCCAGGCTTCGATATCGAGCGTAAACATGTGAATAGCGTCGCAGTGTGGCTCACTTTCGCTTTTGCGCGCGTCAAGCCCCAGCAACAAAATATTAATTTCATTCTCATTGCCAAAATTCGGGCTTCCCTCTTTAATTAAAACCGCCTCGCGATCTTCAAGCACCAAGTCGACCACTGCGGCGACCGCCTCGTCGCTTGACTCTCCGCCCATTTGCGCAAACGCAAATACACCGGCCAAACCGATTCCAATAACTATCAATGCGATTGTTAACGCTCGGATCATAACGAGGATAGGTTATCCCAATTTGACCTTACTTGCAAGCATTGGCCAAATCTTAAATGACCAATAACCAAAGAACCAATTCCCAATGAATCCCCAACCACCAATCCCCAATTGGTCATCGTGTATTGGCTATTCATTGATCATTGGGTGCTTGTGAATTGGTCATTCAAATTAAAAACTTCCCCGTTTCGCGGAGAAGTTTTTAATTTGTGGTTACAACAGCGCGTCCTTTGCTGCCTTGTTCACTGCGAACTTCAGGACTGTCTTTGCAGGGATGTGAATGGTCTCACCTGTTGCCGGGTTGCGGCCCATTCGAGCATTGCGATGCTTCTTAGCAAATTTGCCAAGCCCCGGGAGAACTACCTCTCCGGATCGGCCGATTTCCTTGTAAACGAGGTTGAGGAACTTATCATAATTCTCCTCTGCCTCCTTTTTACTGTTTCCCCATGCTTCGGCAAGAGCTGCCATCAGCTGGGTCTTTGAAAGACGCTTGTCCATAGAATGCGTGTTAGTTATTTTTTAACATAGAAATTGTAGCATTTATAGGGTTTTTCCGCAACATACCTGTGTACAACCTAAGCATATTCGATTTTGAGCTGTCAAGAAAAACCGCATCAACCATGACTGACATGTGAGGATATGGTACTCTTTGAAAGAAATAGATCATGATTATTATGTGCGGAAGAATTACAATCACGGTTTCCCAAGAACATCTTGAAAAGCGATTTGAGGCTAAGTTTAGTGGAGAACTCCCCTACTCTCCTCGATTCAACGCAACGCCGATGCAGATGTTGCCGACTATTGTTTACAATGATTACGATCGCCGGATCGAATTTATGCGCTGGGGCCTCCAGCCGGTGTGGTGGAAGCAAGAGTCGCGATCGCTCATCAACATTCGAAAAGAGACGCTTGGCGAGAAAAATACATTTGCGTACCTGCTAGAAAACCAGCGATGCTTGGTGCTAGCTGATGGTTTTTACGAGTGGAAGCGCGAGGGCAAAACCAAAGTACCGTATTGGATCTGCTTAAAGTCAGGTGGACCTTTTGCTTTTCCGGGAGTCTGGGAGGTCGACAAGGATCGCAAAACTGAAAAAAAGATACAGGCGTTTTCGATTTTTACAACCGAGCCCAATGCATTAGTCTGCAAGATTCATAACCGTATGCCGTGTATCCTTGGTCGCGATGATGAAAACAAGTGGCTCGATCGCTCAGTATCGCAATCTGACCTAATCAAACTGCTCAAAGCATATCCGGCTGGCGACATGGAAACCGTAGAAGTATCACAACATGTAAATAGCCCGGGCCTAGATAATCCGATCCTCATCGAACCTGTCAAGAGGCTTTTTGCTTAAAGTGAAATTGTTGCGGGATACGAGGGGTAAAGAGGGATGGAATAGGGATTTGAGGGGTATAGAAAGGAGATGACCTTGCCAAATTTGTCAAAATAGTGTATAGTTCTCTCGCGATCGATAGGCACTACAGACAACGCAAATCTCCAAATAGATAAAATTGCCGTCGTAGCTCAGTTGGTAGAGCGCATCCATGGTAAGGATGAGGTCCGCGGTTCAAACCCGCGCGACGGCTCCACGGGTCGGTACTCAAGCGGTCAACGAGGGCAGACTGTAAATCTGCTGGCGTAAGCCTACGGAGGTTCGAGTCCTCCCCGGCCCACCATCCCATGTCGCTCAAGCGAGCTTGAGCTATGAGGGATGCCCCTCCGAAGCTTAAGCGAAGGAGGACAAAAACACCCGAGTTTCTCGGGTGTTTTTGTTTGTCAATATTATTTTCACTACCCTCCCAAAATCTCAACATCTGCTTCCCGTAGCCAGCCAAACTCGTCGGCACTTATTTTTATCTTATGCCATCCGTCTGATACTTCATAGTAGCCGAAGGCTTCGCCGACATTAAGACTGGCAACTATCTCTGCGTCTTCAGAGGGTTCGCTAAACGCATATGCATACCCTGCAGGCAAATCACGAATCTGTAAAATCCCTTCGGCAATACTCACGCCCGAGTCAATCCTGGTTACCGACGGCTCAGCAGGCTCTACCGGAGCTTCCACAACAGTTTCATCAGCCGTTTCACCAACCGCCTCATCGACTACGCCGGCCGTGCCTTCCGCTTCAGGCGCTACCTGAACACTTGTCTCGAGCACCGACTCTTCCAAAATCCTCTCCGCTGAAAACTCTTCCAAAATTACATCAAGCTGTTTGTACGACAACCGCACCATTACCACAAGGACCACAACCACCACCAGAACTGCGGTTCCAATTATGATTATTGAGATCTTTCTTGTTCGAATTTGATTCTTCAGCCACACTTGGAACTCAGTCTCGGCCATTTGAAACGCGCCCTTCTTGCCCGCAGCTTTCTTCATCTTCTTTTCCAGGGCGCCCTGACGGAACCAGAGGAAGCTCAGTACCAAACCCAGCAACAGGGCAATGCCAACAACTCCGGCAAGTAATCGGAGAATTCGGATTGCGTTATCTTGAATTAATTGCGTGGCAGAAGTAAGAATTAGGCTCTCAAGGCTGACAAATTTCTGTCTTGCGCTGTCAAGTCTTTCCAAATTGCGCCTGTATGACAAAATGTGATGTTGCGGAGTTGTGTAGCCCTTTTCCTGCTCAGCCAATACAAGATCGACCGTTAGCGACACATCGCCTGCGAGTAATACGCCCTGCGACTCAAAGTCGGTGTTCTTCAATAGAGCAACCATTTGTGCGGCTCTTAGCTTTAAATCATTAAGATCTTCAAGCGAAAACCTCCAAATATCCTCAACCTCCAAATTGCGCACAAACAATTCTCCTGCTCCGATTTGGATGTCCCCAAACGCGTAATACCTTCCTGCTGAGCTTGAATAGGCCAGCTGCAAACCATCGTTCATTAACACGCTTTCCGGCGTAACTTCGTCCGGCAAAAATGCCTGGAAACGCACAGTGTGTTCTGAATCAAGCGGGTTGGCTACCAGGAAGTCCAGCGATACAGAGCCAAACTTCATATAGCTTTCAACAACCGGCCTGGAAGCCTTGTTTTCAATCAGCCGTCTTATTAAAGATGCCAGCGCGCGAAAATCAGCAAGCTTTCGCCTTACGCTAAACTGGCTTGTGAAATCCACAGCGTCAATATTAAACAGGTCTTCAAAAGTAAATATATTCAACTCACTTACCCCAAGTTGAGCCAAAAGTCCCTTAAGCCTTACCGACTCGGCTTCAAAAATAGCTTTCAACTCCGCGCGATCTTCTTCGGTCGCGTTATTTAAATTAGCTACCAGCGCGGCTGCAGCATCCAAAGAATGGCCTGAATCCAGCAGTTCCAAGTAAAGCTCTGCTGCCAATTCTTCTCCGATTTGCGGCACAACATCTTCTTCGGCAAGCGTTGGCACAACCACAATAAGGTCTTGCAAGACAATAGTGAACTTATCGCCAAATCTTGGCGCAGCAGTAAAAGCGTCGCCTACGGTAATTCGGTGGGTGTTTCCGTCATAGGTGATGATTATACGCGCCTGCCCGGCCAAAGGGCCTGAGATAAATGTGATTTCGCCACCAACATAAGCGTCGCTTACCGGACTTGACAGGTTTGTTGTGAAGGATGTCGCTGATCCGAAATACTCATCAACCATGCCCTCAACAGTTAGGAACGGCCCAATCTCTTCTTCTGTCGCGGACTCAACATCCTCAACTTCGCTAATTAATTTCTCGCCGTCTTCCAATTCTTCAAGAGTGTTTGCAACAACCCTGGCTTCAGAATCAACGCAAAGATGATCCAGCGCGTCAACAATCGAGTACTTCAAGTCGCCGCGCGCGGTTTGCGAATCGGCCCACAAAAGCGCGTCCCTGCTCTGGTCCAAGTAGTAGAACCTGGCCCACACCTCGTGGCTCCAAAGCGCGTCTCCGCCCACATATGAAATGATAAAGTTCTCGCAGTCGAGCTGTGTAACATCAAGAACAACATCGTTATAATCAAAATCATCTCCCTTGTCTTCGAAATTAATCCGAGTCTTTGTGGAGCTTAGCTGTTCCGTGGTGGTAAAATTGGTATTTGTGTGTCGCTCATTGCCATCAGGATTCACAATAAAGATGTCGTAGAGCATTA
Organism: bacterium; assembly: GCA_043818555.1. Lineage (GTDB taxonomy): Bacteria > Patescibacteriota > Patescibacteriia > UBA9934 > UBA9934 > JAUYIW01. The sequence continues at coordinate 16,234 of JBDRFP010000012.1, forward strand.
AGCTACACGCTACCTTGCATGTTCCTGTTTTTGCCAAAGGCTCGCTTACCGGAGTAGTATCTGCCGGACAGAAGTTGCTTGCCGCAACAGAATCGAGCGTAATGCTGCGACCAAACCCGATTTGCGAGTCGTGCCAAATTTCAACATCGGAAACCTCAACACCTTCGTAGAATGACTTCACTCTTATCTGATGGTGCCAGCTCGCGTCGCCTCCGACAATTTCAAACACCACGCTCTTACAATCGTACTGGTTTATGTCGATGATTACATCGTTATAGTCAAAATCCAGTCCCTTGTCTTCAAATCCAACGCGCGTTTTCTGGTATCCAATTGCATTTGATTTTGTCCAAATGCTATTCATGTGCCGCTCAGTACCATCAGGATTGATAATGTAAAGGTCGAAATCAATGTTGCCGCATTGCACCCTGCACTCCGGCGGCTCTTCGATTATTTCCGGCTCTTCAGGATCCTCAATGTCTTCAGGATCTTCGCATTGGTTTGCTTCGTCCAAGTAAACCTGATCAAACACTGTGGACGACATATTGCCGGTAGAGCTGCGGAACTTGGCAAAAATCGTTTTCCAACCGTCTCCGCTTGCTAAAGTCCACCCCTTCTGCGCGGTTCCGGAAAATGCCTCCCAGTTGTTTGTGGTAAACAGCGAATCGCCCTCGCTTACAAGAACGCTTACCGAATTTCCGGCCGAGAGAGTCATTGTAATGTCTGGCGTTGCAGTGCATTCAGGAACGATAACAGTTGGATTTGTTGGGATTATAATTGGATTAGGAGGGTTTGGATCGTCTCCGCCAGTATTTACCGTTATGTTTACCGACGCGTCATCATTTCCTGTATTGCTATCAGGCGGGCTTACGCTTGTAATCGACGCAGTGTTTGTGATGGTTGTTCCGGCGGTTCCGGCATTAACCGTGCCGATAAGTGTAAGCGTTGCCGATGCGCCGGCATTCAAAGCTCCAATATCCCAGACAGCTGTTCCGCTGTTGTAGGTGCCGGCCGTTGTAGAGTTGCTAACATAAGTAACGCCCGTAGGAAGGCGGTCGGAAATTTGTAAAATCGTAGTTGCCGTGATGTCCAGGTTCGTTGCGGTAATTGTGTAGGTGACTGTTGCGCCTTCGTCCGGCGTGTTGTCGTCAACACTCTTCCCAAGCGCAACATCGGTTGACGCCACGCTAACCGTAAGCGTATCGGCCGTTGCAGTATCGCCACCGCCGCCTTCGATTGGGGCGCCAATTGTAACCGTATTTGGAATTGTGTCGCCGTTTACTGCGCTTGATGCGACATCTCCGGTGTATTCAATAACGCACGCTATGCCAACCGCCACTGTAATATCGCTAATATCCAAAACCGTCCCTGTTGAGTTATTGGTTATGGCTCCGCAATTTGTATTGCTTACCACAATCAGCGTATCCAACTGAGGATCCATCGCTTCATAAGCCGTAATGCCGGATCCGGATGCTGTGCCGGAATTGGAAATTGTGAGAGTGTAGGTGACCGTTTGATTCCGCGCTACAACATTGTCAAGGTCATCGTCAACCTGAGTGGCGGAAATGCTTGGCGAAACCGCAAAGCTTACTGTGAGCGTATCGGCCGTTGCCGCAGTGCCAACACCTCCCTCGGTCGCCGCCCCAACAGTTGTAGTGGCCGGGATTGTGGCTCCGTTACTCGCGCCCGGCTTTACCTGAACGGTGTATACAACCACGCAGTCGGCTCCAAGCGCTACATCGACATTGCTAATATTTAGCGCCGTCCCGGTTGAATTATTAGTAATGGTCCCGCAATTGGTATTGCTCACAATGGCAAGGTTCTCAACATCGGTGTCAAGAGTTTCGCTAAGGGTTACCCCGGTCGCAGGGCCGTCGCCTGAGTTTGAAACTGTAAGAGTGTAAGTTACAACCTGAGAAAGACCAACGGTGTTGTCCGTATCGTTTTCGGCTAATGTTGCGGCTAGAACCGGGGTAATGTCAACCGTGAGCGTGGTTGCGCTTGGCGTAGCGCCAGAACCACCCTCGGCCGGAACGCCAATAGTGGCACTTTGAGGAATAGTCTCCCCTTCCGTGTTCGGTGTTACAACATCTACTTCGTATGTGATTGTGCAGGTGTTGGCAGCATTAATATCCAAACCATCAACATTAATTACCGAGGATGTCGAATTATTCGTGTACGTTCCGCAACCTGAAAATGTAACATTGGCAATATTTTCCAAGTTTGAATTTGGAGTAATGTCTAGCGTTACTTCTGTGGCGTTGATTGTGCCTGAGTTAATGATTGACGCCGTGTAAGTAACCGTCTGCCCCGGCGTTACCAAATTGTCAGCATCGTCTTCGGTAAGGGTTGATGTAGATAGGTTTGGCGCGTTAATAATAACCACGTCGGTTTCGTCGTCATTTCCGGTGTCGCCGTCATTACAATTTGTAATTCCTGCTGTAGTACAGTCTGATCCGTCGTCTACCGTTGTGTCGTCTGAGTACAAGTCTCCGGTAATTTCAGCAACTGAAGAAACCGCTTGGTTTGAATATGTTCCAGGTGACGCAAAACTAACCCTGTAACGAATTGTAATTTCGTCGTAGAGAGGTGACGGCGAGCTTAATGAAAACAGCCAATCGTTTGAGAAGGTAATGGTTCCTGTGGCAGTAATTCCATAATCTGCCGCACAGCTGGTACAACCTGCAGTTTCTGCGTCCTGAGCGTTGGTGAGCGCATAAGTTGCAATGTCGCCTGTATCAGTAGAAGTGTAGGTGACCTGAATCCCGGTGCCCGCTCCGTATGAATCGGTCTGGAAAGTGGCTCCAACTGGTAAATCGTCGGCTACAACTAGGCTAGTTACGTTTCCAGCAAGGCTGTTTACTTTTACAACATACTCGATAACTTCTCCGGGTGATATTGATCCGCCGTCTAAGTCATTCACGGTCTTGCCCATTGTGTATTCCGGTTCCGAGAATGTAATAGGGTCTGAGAATACACCGGCGCCTAAAATGTAGTCTTTTTGGTCAGGGTCGCTTGCGGTGGCTGATGTTGAATAGTTTGCGGTAATCATTGCATCGCCTTGGCATAAAATCTGATTACCAAGCGTATCCTTAAAATCCGTCATCGGGATCTGAAAGTCAATAAAGTATTCAGTAGCGTCCCCAACCACGCCGTTGTCCGGAGTTACGCCACTTCTTGCCAGTAATTGCGTGATTGGATCAGCGTGAGACGCCACAATAGGTTCACCGGTTGGGTCGCCATCACCCGATGTTTCGTAAATAACATCCAATGTCTCTGCAGCCAAGTCGCCATTGCCGTTTAGACGAATGTAAAAGTCTTCGATTCCGTCGCCATTGCCGTCTAAACGAACAAACCAAATGTCGTTTGTAAATCCTTTCTTCACAAGACCAACTGGATTGCCTGCTATTCTGGTTCTATATTGCACGTAGTCGTCGGAAATATTGGCACACCCAACTGAGTCGTCGTTTGGATCGGTATAGTAAAAACCGTTTGAAAAGGTGTTGCGGATTGTAGAGCCGGGCTGTCCGTCATTTCCAGGGTTGTACGACGGAGTTGATTTACATACGGCCTGAGAAGCAATGTCGTTCGCGCCTGCCGGGTTTGCGCCTATAGTAGGGTCAACACAGCCGGCGATTGCCGACTCATCAACCGCCGCTTCCCCTCCGGAAGTAATAACATACCATTCATTGTCTGTTGGCCAGGCGGCTCCTGCGGCAAGAAGGCCATTTGGATTGCCCTGAGAGAATAACAAAAAGGAGACAGCAGTTGCACTCCCAAGCAAAACTGCGCCTATGGCTGATCTAAAAAATTTAGATTTTAGCCAATCCTTTTTAATCACAAATTAAATAAGTTTTCTGCAATAATTATACCACGAATTTTGGCAGATTAATTAACAATCAGACTGTTATTGTAATAGTTATCAACAGCACTATTAATGCCATGTAGAACAAGGTGTAGCCAAATGTTTGCAAAGCTTCTTTGATCTTTTTATTGTGCGCCAAATAAACCGGATAGCCAAACACAAGCGCGCCTGTGATTGCCGCTGAGAATACGAGCAGCATAAGTATGATTACTCCCATGATCATTTCTGATGGATCAATTACGGAATTGCCGAGCATCATCATGATCGCGCTAATAGTTGTCACATAGGCTGCAACGCCTATGGCCTGCAGTAAGCCGGCCAATGCTGGTTTTTTGATTTTCATAAAGTTTTGATTACGAGATAATTATCTCACTATTCTCCATCTCGACCGACCGAAGGGAGCGGAGAGATCTCTCGGCTCGCTTTCAGCCTGCTCGCTCGAGATAGCGCAGGAAGAGGAAGCGAGGTTGATTATCAGAACACGAGAGTTCACAGTTGCCAGTTCATGGGCTACTGGGATGCTGCCTACTGACTACCTGCGTTTTCAGTATAACATAAAGCCCGCGATTATTAGTCGCGGGCGCTTGTTCAAAACTGGTCTTTAAAGATTCGAATCACATGTTCAATTTTCTCAGGCCGAAGCGCAGAGACATTTTTCACAACCAACGACCTGTGAAGCGTCGCCACCTTATCACACCGCACATACGATGTTCCAGGCAGGCGTCCGCGCTGTAGGTCACCCTCAGTAAATCGGAAATGACGCTCGTGGCCTCTACTGGTGATGGCGGCTGCAATTACATCGTCGTCGATGTTTGATTTTGACAAAACCAGCGCTGGTCTTGATTTAGTTGAACTTAGATCGGTGAATGGAAATCGTACCAGCACAATATCGCCCTGCCGGTAGCGCACGCCCTCAATTCTGCTCATAGAATTCCTGATATACGTCGTCTTCTTCATTATCCCAAAACTCAAATGACTTTTCAGACGCGCTAGCAAAATTCTTTAATTCATTGTCATCAACAACCACTTTTACCGGCCGCAATGTGATTACTCGCTCCCGAATTTCAAATGATAGCATATCGCCCTTTATTGCATCTCGAGCTGATTTTGGAATGGTAATCTGCCCTTTTGGTGATATTTTGACAGTTTGCATAGTAAAATTATTTTACATTCTAATTATACACTATTTGGAAATTATGGGCCAAATTGAAAACCCGCGATTTACACCGCGGGTGAGTCGGTCGGCGCTAGGCCGCATTGATCGCTATGGTATCCGGCGCCTCCATGAAGAAGACCTCCATCTTACTGACATTGTGGGAGCCACTTGTAGCAGGCACCTTGACCATAACGAATCGGAATGTGCTTTCAGACCAGTCGTTGTCGCCTCGGCCTCCCCAGCCGAGCGCGGAATACAATGTCCAGCCCACGCCCAGCGTGTACGAATCAAGCGACGGCTCGCGCTGACACCTCACAACCCGGCCATCTCGCAGATGCAGGTCGTAATCGATCCCCACAGGCGGTTCATCGTGTTCGTGCCGCTGGGTTACCAGCATGCTGGCAAACGCCTGTGGCTGAGCGGAAAAGTTGGCTTCCTGCCTCCCAAGCTGCCTGCGCTCAGGGTGAGTAAAAATCGTGCCAGTAAAAGGAACTCGCTGTTTTGACATTTGACCCTCCAAAGATTGTCGCCACTATTTTACTCAGCTCAAACCAAAAAAGCAAGCATTAGCCTGCTTTTTTCCGAAACATCATCTTGATTATTCCACCCCGCACTTCTTAAAATTCTCAATGTACTTTCGGTCCTCATTTAAAATGTGGCCCGCAAACCAATCCCAGGCAAAATTTACGACCTTTCCCGCCAGTTCCTCAAGCCCATCATCAGATCCCCGAAGATCATCGATCAACTGTCGCATCCTCTCCTTGTAGTTGTGATGCAGTTCAATATGATGTTCAGCTCCCGGATACTCACACTTCTTGAAATAATTTTCCTCAGTCTCAAAGTGATACAGCGCATAATTTGATAACGCCGTAAGTTTTTCCAGCAACCCATCCATGGTCAGGTTACCCTCCCCGACGAATTCATTTACCTCATCAGCCATCTTAAAAAAATTCTGATGCTGTTCGTCGATCTCCTCAAAGCCGAGAAGGTATTCGTCTTTCCATTCGAACTTCATATTTCTTTGATTAATTATTTATAATAATTTTCCGGCTCAAGTTTACCACAATCAAGCGGAGGCCGGCAACTCGAACCAGAAGGTCGATCCTTTGCCTTCTTCGCTCTTAAAGCCAATGGTGCCACCATGCTGTTCTACATAGTACTTGGCGATCGCGAGTCCCAATCCGGAAGCATCGGCCTGCATAGTAGCCGCATTGCTCGCGCGGTAGAATCGTGTGAAAATCCTGCCCTGCTCGGCCTTAGGAATACCGATTCCGTTGTCGGTAACTTCGAACCGAACCCTACCATCCACCTGAGTTAACTTCACCGTTACCTTTCCCTTGTTTCGCGTGTAAGTAATGGCATTGCTAAGCATGGCGCTGATCACATCACGAATCTTTTCAGCATCAACCTCAACAGACGGCAACGGAGTCTGGACAGGCACGACCTCAAGCGCCACCTCTTTAGCTGCAGCATCCTTCTTACTTTCTGCAATGACCGAATTAAACAAGCTCTCAATGGAAGTCGCCGCCTTATCGAGTACAACTCGACCTTCTTCGATGTCGATGGCAGTAAGCATGTCGTGAATTCGACTAATAACATCGGTTTCAGCTTCGTGTGTAAGACGCACAATATCTTTTTGCGAATCTGTTAGCTTTCCAACCTCGTCATTAAGCAACGATTCTAGATTCCACCGAATAGCATTAAGTGGCGTGCGAAGCTGATGCGACACAATGCGGATAAATTTGTTCTTCAGCTCAGCAAGCTCCTTATTTTTCTGCTCCAACTTTATGGCTTCGGAAATATCGCGCGACACAGCCAAAATATTTACCACCCTGCCTTTCGCGTCTTTAATTGGTGAAAATGTCATATTGCACCACTCTCTGTTTGATCCACCGCGAACCTTGTCTCTCCCCAAGTGCTTTACATCAACCGATGAAATTGTGCCATCAGCCGCTTGTTTTAATGCCTGTTTAATCAATGTGACATACCGCTTCTCGATCGTAGCCAAATAATCCCAGCCTTCTATTTCTTTAGTCGATTTAAACCCATGCTCCTCAAGGCCGCCTTTATTGATCTGGAGCAGTTTTCCATCCTTGTCCAACATTTTAATGCAATCTGGGGACGATTCAATTAAACTACGATACTGTGCTTCACTCTTTTTTTGTTTATCCTCAGCTTCCCTGCGCTGGGTAATGTCCTGGATTGTCCCAACTACCCGAGTCCTCTTCTTTTGGCTACCAAGCACGGCTTCGCCACGCTGAGCGACATAGCGAATTTTTTTATCCGGTAGAACAACCCGACTCTCAATGTCGTATGCAACTCCTTTCCCCAGAGCGTCTTTAATTGACTTTTCCACCAAAGCCCGGTCGTCGGGATGGAAAAAGTCTAAAAATTGTTTGTAGGTTAATTTTAACTTCTCGCTCTCCAGACCGAAAATCCTATACGATTCATCCGACAAGGATAATTCACCCGAATCGGTATGCAAATCCCAGTTGCCAGTGTGGGAAACCTGCTGAGCTATGGCAAGCGACCGTTCGCTCTGAACTCGTTTTTCCTCAGCAACCTTGCGCCAGGTGATGTCCTCTACTGTCAGCAATAATCCCTTAACGGTTTTGCCGTTCTCGCTAAAAATCGGCGACCCTAAATAATTCCGCCAGACTGCCCTGCCGTCGCCCAAGTCATAAGACACTTCAGCCCCAAAAGCCTCACCAGCCAGACCTCTGCGCAAATACTTGTCCAAGCCGGCTTGTTTATACGCTCGCAGATCGAATATGTTCAGCCCAATCATCTGCTTTGCGCTTTCTAAGCCGGCAAGCTTGACCATCTTTGAATTAAAAGTTCCAATCGTGCCGTCTTTCTGAATTATGATCATGCCTATCGGAGACTGTGAAATAATAGTGCCTGTATCCTGAACCATTGAATACAGGACTCTGCTTACAATATAAAGAAAAAACGCGCCAAATAAAAATATTGCGCCTACAGTAGTATTTGACAAATGGCTAGCATGAAAATATTCAGGTCTTAAAATTATCTCGATCGCAACCACAGTGTAGGATGCCATTAAAAACGGGATGATCAACATCAGCGACTTCCAGTACCACTTTGCCAGTCGCCCGATTAACAGCTTCGAAACTTTGTTAAGATTCTGTAAGGTTAACCAAAAAATAACCAATTCAAGCATTATAAAAACTGGGGCGAACTGCAATAGAACAGTAAATATTTCGTTAATAAACCAATCCATAAATTAATTCAACATAAAACTTCTACGATTGATTATATCATGCTTGTGCCGGTAACTCGAACCAGAAGGTCGATCCTTTGCCTTCTTCGCTCTTGAACCCAATAGTGCCGTCGTGTTTTTCAATAATTGATTTTGCAATGTAAAGCCCCAGCCCCACGCCGTCAGGGTACATTGACTGGGCGTTTGACGCTCGGAAAAAGCGCTCAAAAATATGGCCCTGTTCGGCTTTAGGGATCCCAACGCCGGTGTCAGCCACTTTCACGGCAACGCCTGTTTTGGTCTTAACAAACTTAACTTCAATCAAACCTTTCTCCGGCGTGTAGCGGATGGCGTTGTCGCAGATTGCTTCCACTGCAATGCGGATCTTTTCCGCGTCAATGTCCACTGACGAAAAATCTTTCTTAGGCATTATGATTGTATGATTAATCCCCTTCAGATTACAAGCATCTTTAAAAGTTTCCGCCACTGACTTAACAAGGCTTACGACCGATGTCGGAGCCTGCTCGAGCACCATGGTTTTCCGCTCAATGTCGAGCGTTAAGTTCATATTGCGAATTACGCGCAACACGGCCTCTTCGCTCGCAAGAGCCTTGCGTACCAAAATTTGCTGATTATCTTTCAAATGATTAAACTCGCCCGAAAGTAAAGACTCCAGACTCCACCTGATTTGATTGAGAGGCGTGCGTGTAACATGCGTAAGCGCGGTAATAAAACGGGACTTAAGCAAATCCAACTCACGAATCTCATGCTCTGCCTTCTTGCGCTCGGTAATATCCCTAACTGTGGCTATTGCGACTGCTTCGCCGCTAACCCCCCCACCGGAAACAGTTAACTCGATAGGGACTTCTTTTCCGTCATTTCTTACCCCCTCTGTCTCCACAGAGTTACCCAAAACCGGGCCCTTGCCAGTTTGCAAAAATTGCACAAACCCCTTTTCTTTATTTTTTCTATGCCTCTCAGGAACTATCTTAATTAGTGACTGCCCCAACATTTCTTTTTCTGAATAACCAAAAATCTTTTCCGCAGCCGGATTCCAAAGAACTACATTCATCTTCTTATCAATAGCAACAATCCCATCGACCACTGCCCTGACTAGCTCCCTGTAAGACTCCTCGCTCTCTCGTCGCTCTTTCTCAGCCTTACGCTTCCCCATCCATTGCCCGATCTCCTTAGCAATCCTGCCAAACAGCTGTTTTTCCTCTTTCGTAAAGACCTCCTTAATCATTTCCGGATACTCCTTCAGGTAATTTACATCGACCTTCCCCGCCACCTTGCCGGAAACGACAATATTAGCCGACCGACCCCATTGCGTTGTTTTGAAATTTTCCGATTGCCATGACGCTTCACCTAAACTTATCTTTACACATACGATCTCCGGATACTGACAACCAATGGGAATTAGATTGACAATATGTCGCATAACAGCGTCTGTATCTTCTCCGATTTTCTGAAGCGCGTTCGAAACGCCATACATTACCCTTAATTCACTCACTCTTTTGCTCAAATCTGCCGCCAATTTTACCTTGGCATTACTCACCTTCTCTTGCGCGGTAATGTCGCGTACTGTTGCCTGCAAAAATTCATCGCTGCCTATCTTCACTTTTGTTAGCAGGACTGTCGCTGGGAAGTCTTTGCCACCAAGGCGTTTATGCGTCCATTTAAAGAAGTTGGAACCCTCCTTCATGGCTTTCATGATCATTTCCTTCGCCTTATCTTTTGAAGGCCTGCCATCTGGCTGAAACTCTGGAGAATACTCCCATGGACCTCTGGAAACGAAGTCGGCTTCATCCTTTGCAGCGAACATTTCAATCGAGGCCCGGTTTCCAGCAGTAAAGTTCCAAGTTGGTGGCGCAAGTGTCATGATTGCATCATGTGAGCTGTCGTAGAGCGCCTTGTACTTCCGCTCCGACTTCTTGCGCTCGGTGATGTCGCGGTGCACTGCAATAGTCGCCTGCGGCCTGCCCGCTTCGTTTGTGAGTACAGAAAGATTGACGCTGATCGGAAACTCGGTTCCATCTTTTTTCTTTCCCACGAACTCCTCGCCCGATACCACTCCGACTTTAATCATTCTTTCAACGGTTTTGAAAAACTTTGGAGCTTCCAATTTTGCCAAAAGCATTTCTCCGGGAGTCTTCCCTACAAGCTCCTCCTCTGAATAGCCAAACTGATCTTCCGTAGCTTTATTCACCGATGTTATAACACCTTTCATGTCAGTTATGGTAACCCCATCAACCATGTTGTCCATAATGTCGGACAGTTTCTTCTTTTCTTCTTTAATCTGCCCTTCAGCCTTCTTGCGCTCGGTTATATCACGGAAAACGCCCAACAGGCATTTTTTGCCATTTAGCAATAAAGGGGCGGAGTTAACATCGGCAAAAAAGATCGTTCCGTCTTTTCTAAGCACGGGAATATCCTTTGCAACTGTAATTTCCTTATTTGCTTGTTTTTCAAACTGATCAACCACATACGGCAAATCTTTCTCCGGGTGGATGGAGGAAACTCCGAGTTGCAGCAACTCCTCGCGAGTATAGCCTAGCATCCGGCAAATCGAATTATTCGCAATAATAAACCGTTTTGTCCTCAGCTCCGCTATCAAAACGCCATCTAGCATGTTTTCAAGGATCGAGCGGAGTTGCTCTTCTGAAGCTTGCAGTTCGCCCTTTGTCTTCTTCAATTGAAAATATGCATCCTTAAAAATCCCGACCTCTATTTCAAGATCCTCAATCTTTCGTTCAGGGTTCAGGATTGCATCAGCCATGCGTAAAATTTAACTTTCAATCACCTTCTTGACCCTTGCCACCAAGTCGTTGCGGTCAAATGGCTTTGTAATGTAATCCTTCACTCCGCGTTCTTTTAATTCTGCCAAGCGCTCCTTTGACACTTCTAGAATTGTAAGGAACACCACATTGTACTTTTTTTCAAAAGTACCAATGCGCGTAAACAGGTCCCAACCGGACATATCGGGCATCATAATGTCGAGCAGAATTAAGCTAAAGTTATCAAGCTCGACTTGCTCCAGAGCGCTTTTCCCGCTCAATACACTTACAACTTCATAGCCCTCTTTGTCTAAAATAGTTTTGACGACTTTGAGCGTGTCTTCCTCGTCGTCAACATGTAAAATCCGAAGTTTCTCTGCCATACAATTTATTTAAGTTAATGAGTTAATTGGTAAAACAAAAATAAATTTACTTCCCATATTCAGCCCGGCGCTCTCAGCCCAAATCTTTCCTCCATGAGCCCTAACGATCCCTTTGCAAATCGACAGCCCCAGTCCTGTTCCGCCGTACCTGCGCGTAATGTCGCTGTCCGCTTGGAAGAACGGGGAAAACAGCTTATCAATGGTTATCTTATCCATCCCGATTCCGGTGTCGGCAATGCTTACAATAACATTTTCCGTATCTTTGGCCACCTCAACTGTAATTTTACCTTTTTCAGGAGTGAACTTTACGGCGTTATCGAGCAAGTTCCGTAGCACCTGCGAAATCCTCCGCCGATCAACGGAAATGCTTGGCAGCTCCGGGATTGGCTTTAGCTCAACATTAATATACTGTTTTGCGGCCGCACCTTTCATCCCGTCAACAGCTTCCGTAACCAGCTCTGCCAAGGATAGCTCTTCAGGGACCAAATTTAGCTTATTCGAGCGCACTTTGGTAATGTCTAAAACTTCGCCTACCAGAGTTTCCAGCTCAATCTCGTTCCTCAAAATCATATCCGCTGCTTCCCTTTGCTCCTGGTTTATAGGCCCGTAATCTCCGGCCAGCAACAAATCGCACTGGGCTCTGATTGGAATGAGCGGGGTTTTCAGTTCATGCGTTGCCACATTCATAAACTCGTCTTTTAGCTCATCCAGTTCTTTAAGCTCTTCAACGCTTTTCTCCAGTTCAGAATATGACTTTTGAAGATCGGCAGTCATTTCGTTAAACTCCACGGCCAAATCTCCAAATTCGTCCTTGCTTTTAATTTCAATCCTGTGGCCCAGGTCGCCGGCTCCAATAATCTTCGCTCCCTTGCTTAGCTCCGCAAGAGGAAGGGCCATGGTCCTTTGTACGAACAATAAACTTAGCAAGAACACAATGGCAATTATTCCAACAGAGCTGACCGAATAGATAACCGTCTTTTGCTGAGCGCTCACCAACGCTTCGCGACTAATGTCGGAAAGCCTTGCCGCGTCTGCTACCATTGCCTGCGAATTTACTGACAGCCTGCCGATTAGCCTATCCTCCACCTGCCGAAGGTCAGCGCCCGAATCTTCAGCCACCTCTTCGCCAACAAATCTACCAAATTCTCCACCGGTCTCTTCATCGGCGGGCACATCCTCTGCCGACTTCAGCGCTTCAAGCTCTGCCAGATTTTCCTGAGCAGACACCAAATTATTAAATATGACCCCGATATCTGCATGATACCCACGAAGACGATCTACAATTTCCAATTCCTCTCCGCTTTCGAATCCACCTTCGTCAAAAAGGCGTTCGATCGATTCATACCTGGCCTGCCACTGAACCTGCGGACGCTTCCCGTCATAAAGCAAAAAATCATTGGCGACAACATTGAGCTCAAACACGCCCTTTACAATCTCCATAGCCGTTACCTCGGCATCAGCTTTTAAGCGAAGAGTTTGACTAACATAAACATTTACCCCTCCTATCAGCAGGGTTAGAGCAATGAAGACCAAGGTGATAATTTGAAGCCGAAAACGAATTTTCATACATGCTAGCGGATTATCGTTATGCTGCCGGGGCTAACTGCGTCGAGAGCGCCAAAGTAAATGTAATCCAAATAGTTCGGAATTTGTTTCTGATCGACTAACGAGTTCTCCACTGCCCACATAGCTTCATCTTCAAGCGTTATTACAAGCGACTGACTAAGCGAAATATCGAATACAAAATCATCCCAGAGCGCGGCCGTAACTGTGCTATCAAGCCCCAGGTGTTCGGCAACGATCTCCTGCGCATTTTCTTTGTTGTCTTGAATAAACTCGGTCGCTTTATCAATCGCGATTATAAATCGCTCCAGCGCTTCGGGATTCGCCTCTGCAAAGCTGTCCATTGCCATAAAATTAAATGTCTCCCTGTAGACTTCCGAGCTTGGAAGCTGGATTGCCGCATTGCCAAGCAATTGCTCTGCGTTGTAGGCATAGGGCTCCCAGATTACTATTGCGTCAACCTGACCACTTGCCAGCGCTCCGGGCAATTCTGATGGATTCAAATCAATCACCTGGACATCTGACTCCCTTAGGCCGCCGTAGGTTAGAAAGGCCGCCAGAAAAAATTGGCCGGTTGTCCCGGACGGCGTACCGATTTTTTTGCCAACAAGATCTTTAATATCACTTATTCCATTCCCGCCGCGAGCGATTACTTTTAAGTCATCATCTGAATAAACAAAGGTGGAAAAAATCTGAAAATCATCCCGCTCAAAACTTTGGAACATAATCGGCGTAGGTGCCACAGTGGAAATGTTTACGCCGCCCTCGAGCATATCCAAAAAGCTCAGCCGTCCTGAATCGAACTCTTCAATGGCAATGTCGAGCCCTGCATCTTCAAAGTAGCCCCTTTCTTCCGCAACCCAAACGGCGGCAGTCAGAAGGCTGGACTCCGCGCCAAGGGTAAGCTCTAAAACTTCATCGTACTGCTGTCGCTGGCTTGTAACGAACCAATAAACTCCGACGGCGATTATTGCGATCGTCAGAATCACAAGAACAACTATGGCCGCTTTCTTGGACATATGGCCTGGTTAGTATCTCTGTTTTGATTATAGCTTATCGCGCTATGTATAAACAGCTTGGCTGTGGATGGTTGAAATATTTTTCAAGCATCTCCGGAAGCAAAAGGACGCGGTTCAACCGCGCCCTTGCAGGGAATCATCTCGCTCCTCCATTCCGTAGCTCTGTATGATCCGTAGATCCGTAACGACCTCCGCTATTCTCCAGCATCCGGTAGTCAGTAGCCAAGAACCTCTGAAACCTCTGAAACCCTTGCAACCCTTGAAACCTTGCTATTCGCCAGCTTCAGCTTCCGCCTTAGTCGCATACACAGTTCCATCTGCATGTTCTGGTGGTGCATAAATGGTGTAGAGCTTCATTTTGTCTGTTTTCGATGTATTGGTGATGTTATGGTTTGCTCCGGCTGGAATAACGATTGCGCTGCCGTCTTTAAGGTCAAACTCCTCGTCGTCGATGATTGCCTTGCCTGTGCCAGCCTCAACACGAATAAACTGGTCATGATCATCGTGCACCTCTGCACCGATCTCCTCGCCTGCCTCGAGCGACATTAGAACGAGCTGGCTCTTTGGTCCTGTGTAGAGAACTTTTCGAAAATTATCGTTTTCGACCGTAGCGTCCTCCAGCTCAACAAAGTATCCTGACATAAGATTTTGGTTAGTTTGTAAGGGACAATTATAACATCCCTTAGTGTAATTGGTACAGTTAACAAAATTGCTGCTCAACGGATCAAACTGATTCACATCACCCCGAGCCGTTTTTCTTTTCGATTGATCTCTTTTCTGTTGGCATGTAATTGCTGATTAATTACCCAAGTATAACATTTGGCCGAAATATAACAGTTAGAATTCGCGCGTATTATAACGAAGGATTTAGCAAGATCACAGCGTAGCCAATTATTAAACGACTCGCATTAACCCTCATTTCTTTCTAAAATTGTCGCCCACCCCAATTCAATCCACAAGCTAACTTCATCAAATGACTGCACCTGCTCCGATGGCTGCTTAAACAAGATGATATTAATGTCTTTTCCTGACAATTTTTGATGCACGGCAAAAGCCATTTCTGCAAAACTTTCCGCCCCAATATATCCGCCAATACCGTTCTTATCTTCATTGAACACAAATAAAATATCCGCCTTTTGTATGTTATCAAAAAAACGCCTAAAGACTCCCGGGTAATCTTGCTTAAATGTTTGACTATTGATACGGACTGGGTAATCAATCACTTCAAATCCCCTATCCTGCCAATAGTCTATCCACATATTGTAGTGGTCCTGAAAGCTGATGCTGCCGGCGATGACAATTTTTTTCATACAAATCAATTCTATCATAGAACCCCGGAATAAATGTGGATATAAAAAAGCCACATCCTTATGGACATGGCAATATTTGACTCTGCTGCTTGGCTAGTAGTTGCAACAGTACGGCGGATATGCGTCAGCGCAGCATGTTCCTCCGTCTTCCGGCAGGTCGCATGTGCTGGAGATGGCCCAGTCGGGATGGCAGTCGCTACAGCGCACGACCGTCCAGCGGCCAAGCGACGAGCTGTAGTCGCATGCGTAGTAGTAGCTAGGATCGCAGCAGGCGCCGTCTGCGCAGCTGCCCTCGTCCTCACAATCATCGATCACTTCAACTACATTGTCGCACAGGTCGGCTTCGACCAACTCGCCACCGATGCATGTCTCACGAGTAGAGTGGTCGCACGGATAGCATTCATTGCTCGTTGAGTCGCACGCGCCGCTTTCACACTCGGTATGAAGCTCTCTTTCACCGCATGCATCGACCTGCCAGATGTCACCCTGGTAGCACTCGTATGTGTAACTCGAGTCACAGGACACACACTCGCCGTCCTCACATATCCCTCGGCAAGTCCGAAAATAGCGGTAGAAACCACAGTCGTACTCAGCCCACAGCTCGTCGAATTTGTTGCACACATAGGACTCGATTTCGCACTGCATACAATACGAGCCGGAATCGAAGTCGTAACAGCGCTCGTCCCAGGCGCACTCCTGCCTGTCCTCTTCGCAGTCGGAGAGAATTTGGGTTTCGTCGCTGTCGCATCGGGTATGGCAGCTCGGTGATGTATCCTGAACCGGAGCCGGTGACCCAAAGCACCCAAGGCAGGAGCTTAAAATCAGTACTAGCATCTTTACCTCCAGGTAAATTTATGGTGTTTTAAGGTTCGTCTAAACTAACTTTACCGCTATTTGCCTCCATTAGTCAACTGTCGCAACTTAGGGTCAGCACTCGATCTGGAGCGGGGTCCCTTATTCGCGCGAATGGTTCAATAGGGCATTCTGACATTCTCGAGAATGTTATAACGTTTAAATATTACAAAACCCCCAAGCGAACTCGAGGGTTTCGTGGCAGGCCAGGCAGTTGCCTCGAAGCCATGATTTAACGCTGCTTCGAGGCAGTTGCCTGGCAGGGGCGCAGGGATTCGAACCCTGACGACAGGTTTTGGATCCCGCCCTTCGCGAAGGGCGGGATGGAGACCTTAATAAAAAAATTCTTGGCAGGGGTGCAGGGATTCGAACCCTGACGACAGGTTTTGGAGACCTGCATGCTAGCCATTGACATCACACCCCTATCAAGAATTTTTTATTTGTAACTTAGCCGATTTAGTAGACCCGCATAAGCGGAGCCAAATTGTTTTAGTTTTCTTTCACGTATTGTTGCACGATCTAGATCTCCGTAAGCTTCAAAATAGACCAAGATCCACGGTACAAATCTTCGAGTTGAGTACACCTTGCCTCGTTGATGCTGAGACATTCTTTCCTTAAGATTAGAAGTTTTACCTATGTAGAACCTCCCAGTGGATTGACTTTTCAAAAAATACACGAAGTTCATACTAATCAATTGTGCGGGAATGATAGCATATTTGAGGTCATTTGTAAAGCCCTGAGGGTTTACAATTTTTCGATTATATGATACTATCTTGCCGTATCAACAATAAACGCCAATGTAGCTTCCCACTTCGCTCTTCGAGCTTCGAGGGACTTCGCAGTTGGTCACGAACCAACTTCGCTACATTACAAAAATACGCCAATGTAGCTCAGTTGGTTAGAGCAACTGTTTTGTAAACAGTAGGTCATCGGTTCGAATCCGATCATTGGCTCCATGAAAAGAATCAGACAAGAGTCTGATTTTTTTCATGGATCTGCTGGGGGGATTCGAACAGGGGGATGGTAAGGGGGAATGTCCCCCTTACATGCCGGGGGTGACAGCGAGCGCCAGAGGGGCGCAAGCCCCTATGGGGAGGAGCGACGCGACGGCGTTCGATTCCGATCATTGGCTCCACAAAATCCCCGAGTTTGCTCGGGGGTTTTGTGATGCATCATCACTTTTGCCTAGAATTGACAAAACTCAATTTTAAGCGTAGATTAAAGGGCCTGCCACCGAATACTCTTTTGAGCATAAATTCCAGAAATTCGAGTAGATTTCTTCAAAGATTTTTGAGGAAATGCCGTAGCATTGGCGAAAAAACATTTGGAGGAATATGCCGAATTTATGGGATTTAGGCCAAATACGGTATTTGGCGACAGGCCCTTAAAGCCTTGAAAGATAAATATGACTAATATTTCCCGCGCTGAAACAATCAAATCACTCTTTCCAAAAGAGCCGGATTTTCGTTTAAAACAAATCGAAACAGCATTGTTTCAAAAAGATGTTAAGGACTGGTCGGACATTTCAACTCTTCCAGCCGCCATGCGCGAAACGCTTAGCAAGGAGATCCCGTTTACTTCGCTAGAGGTGGAAGATATTTATTCAAACAAAGCTGACTATACCTTCAAGGCCATTGCACGAGTCGCGACAGGAGAAGAAATCGAAACCGTTATGATGAAGAATTCGCGCGGTCACTTTACCATTTGCGTTTCTTCTCAAATTGGCTGCGCCATGAAGTGCGCATTTTGCGCAACAGGAAAAATGGGGCTCACTAGAAATTTAGAAGCAGACGAAATAGTTGATCAATACAGAGTGTGGCAGACATTTCTTGCCAACCGCCCAGAATTACCTCAGTTTATTAGTAACATTGTCTACATGGGCATGGGAGAACCAATGGCAAATTATGAAAATGTTAAACAGAGTTTAAATTGTATTCTTGAAAATACCGAAATCGGAAAAACTCATATTACTGTGTCGAGCGTCGGAGTGATCCCACGACTGGAGATGCTTTTGAGCGACCCTGATTGGCCGCATGTTCGTATGGCGATTTCACTTCACAGCGCGGACGAGAAAACTCGAAAAGAAATTATGCCAACATCCTACGACGATTTTCTTCCCAAGTTGGCAGATTGGAGTAGGCGATATTTAGAGCGTTTTGGGAACAGGCGACATCATTTAACTTTTGAATATGTGATGCTTAAAGATGTTAACGACACACCGCACCATGCAAAGTTGCTTGCTAAATTTTCAAACTCCATTGGAGATGTGCGCGTGAATTTGATTCCTTACAACTTTACCGATTGCGGATTCCAAAGCAGTACAAAAGAAACAATCACAGCGTTTTATGAAGCGCTTGAAAAACACGGAGTAACAACAACGGTTCGAAAATCGCAGGGAGAAGACATTTCCGCAGCCTGCGGCCAATTGATAAAGAATGCCTGAAGTTAAGCTGGAATCCCCCTGCTGAAAAATTGCCCAGCAGGGGTTTTGTGATACAATTGACGATATGAAAAATCGAAAAAAAATCTTGTCAGGCTTGGTTATTATCATTACCATCGCCGCAATCCTGATAAATCATACAGGATGCGCCGTAGTTGACGACACTACCGGTGAATGTTTGTCGTACTCTTCCTACGACGATACATTTGCCACAACTCGACGGAATCTAGTTGACATATCCCTTGTTGCGCTCGTAATCCTAATGGCCGCCGGGCATCGTCCGAGAAAATCAAAACAACCAATTTCTAAATAACCCAAATAAAAATTACCGAGCCGGTCTCGGTAATTTTTTTACTTGCTCGCTAATCTTTCCGCATCAGACCTATGTTGTCTAAGCTTAACTATCCTTCCCCTTAATCGAGCGTTGACCTTCAACAAATTATTGACCTCTTCCATGGTCAAATTAAGCTTGCCCTGTTCTCCTAGCTCCAAAAGCCTTTCATTTTCCTCCAGTGTATGTTCAAGATTGGCAAGACTCGAGTCTGCGGGCATCTCTAACCTCTTCAAACTTAAACCGGTTTCGACCCGTAGCTCCGGCTCAGGCTTTCGCTCTCGACTCTGAACTCGTTTCATTCTAGATTCAGCAGACTCGAAACCAATCACATGCCCTTGCTCACCTCCAATTTGCTCTCCCGGTTGTCTAATCATAAATCATTTCTACTAATCGATTATATCAATAATCTACCAAAACATAAAATATCTCCGATAATTTATCGTCCCTGAGGATTTTTGTGCTAGAATAGACAAGCTAATGCGATGACCATGAAAAAACCCAAAAAGAATAAGTGGCCTAAGAAGGCTGTGGTGAATTCAAAGTTCCAAAAATCGACCGCGCCTTTGGCAAAAGACATCCTTGGAAAAGATATTGTAATCACACAAGAATTCACAGACGCCTTTGACGCCTTTGAAAACACGGGCAATCATATTTTCCTAACTGGCCGCGCAGGAACCGGAAAGTCAACTTTGCTGAAATACTTCAGGTCAAAAACAAACAAGAAACATGTTGTTCTTGCCCCAACCGGCGTTGCTGCGCTAAATGTTAAGGGTCAGACAATTCATTCGTTCTTTGGTTTCCACCCGAAAATCTCGCCACACCTTGTTCGCAAAGCCCAGCAGGAAAGCCTAAGCATATTTCAAAATCTTGAAGCGGTCGTAATTGATGAAATCTCAATGGTGCGCGCTGATTTGCTTGACTGCGTTGACAAGGCGCTTCGGCTGAATCGAGGTAGACTAAAAGAGGCCTTTGGCGGCGTGCAGATGATTTTTATTGGCGACTTATTTCAGCTACCACCTGTTGTAACAAAAGAGGACGGCGGTCGATTTGAATCTGAATACACTTCGCCCTACTTTTTTTCATCAAGCGCGATTGCTCACACGCAAATCCGCATAATCGAACTTCATAAAGTTCACAGACAAAAAGAAAAAGAGTTTATTGATCTTCTGAACAACATTCGCTCCGGAGAGCTTCGGGCAGGAGATGTTGAGGTCTGGAATCGTCGCCATGATCCATTTTTCGACCCCACAGAAGAATCTGATTATATTGTTCACCTAACTACCACAAATAAAATGGCTGCAGCGCGTAACGATTTTGAACTGAATAAACTCAACGGAAAAGAGTGGACTCTAAAAGCGCAATCAATGGGAGAGCTTGGCATTCGCAAAATGCCGTCTGACCCGACAATCAAAGTCAAGGAAGGCTCGCGCATAATGTTTACCACAAACGACCCAACCAGACGCTGGGTCAATGGGACTCTTGGAACAATCAAAAGAATTAAGAAAAGTGGCCTTAGTAAAATCCCAATTCTTGAAGTCGACCTGGAAGATGGTAAAAGTGTTGAAGTTGGCCAGCATAAGTGGGAAGTATTTGAATACGATTTCAATGGCGAAAGCTACGAAGAAGGCGTTGTTGGGTCTTACTCGCAGTTCCCTATTGCTCTTGCATGGGCGGTTACAATTCATAAGGCGCAGGGCAAGACTTTTGATAAGGTGCTGGTCGATGTCGGCTGGGGCGCTTTTGCGCACGGGCAGATGTATGTTGCGCTGAGTCGCTGTACAAAACTGGAAGGCATTACATTGTTAAAACCTTTCCATCCAAAAGATGTAATTGTAGACCAAGCTGTACTCGATTTTATGGCTTATAATTCGTGCCAAGGATAACGCTGGCAGAAAAGATCAAACAAAAAAACCACCGACGCTTGGCCGGTGATTTTTTTATTATTTTGCTGCTGCGGCCGCAGCCCCTTTCGCCTTGTTGAGCTTCACAATATCTTTCCTTAATCGAGCATTCACCTTGAGCAAATTGTTAACCTCATCCATTGTAAGATCCATTATATTCTGCTCGCCAAGCGCAAGTAGCTTTTCATTTTCTACCAGCGTTTACTCTAAAGTTGCAAGGCTTTTATCTTTTGGGAGTTCTACCTTCTTCAAACTCAAGCCGGTTTCAGTCTGTAGCGTTGGATCGGGCTTGCGTTCGCGACTCTGGATTCGTTTCTTCTGCGACGCAGTAGACTCAAAACCAATAACCTGCTCCTGTCCTTTACCTGCTCCCGGTTGCGGTCGGATTTGTTCGATAATAGATCTCAATTATTTCAGCAATGATTTATTTATACGTCTCTTCGTTTCGTAATTTGATATTTAAAATTATCACTTTTTTATTTGAAACTTGGAAAAAAACTCGAAATCTGCCAGCGCGAACTCTGTAGCACTGCAAGGATTTAATTTTTTTGATTTTTAATCCGGCCAAATCCCCGGCAATCAGTTGCTCAATAAGCTTCTTTAACTTGTCCCGTTCTTTCTTTCTGACTTTTCTTAAAAGTTTTTTGACCTTGTCCATAGATCGAATCAACCAATATCTTCGAGAATTTGTAAAAACTTTCCTGCCTCAATCCCATTACCTTTATTGTCACGATCAGCGCTAAAAACAGTTACCCACTTATCATCATTTTCAAGGTCGTCGAGGTCAATTGGAGTAATTTCCAACTTTCCTGCTGTTTCTTTTATCAAGTACTGATTAGTGTCAAAATTTTTCCGCCATTTAGCCGGTAATGTAATCTGACCTTTGGTTGTAGCTTTTGCTATTGTAGCCATATTGGAATGTATTACATTCTTACTTTACCACGCCATGAACTTAATGTCAAAGTTTATCTATGCAAAAATAAACACCCCCGCTGCGATCTAGGATTGCTGCAGGGGTAGTTGGGGTCAGTCCGTAGGGTAGGTGCGACGGAGCCACTCGATGGTGCCAGCGACCATGTCGCGCGACTCGTCGCAACGACACTTGTAAACAAGCTCTCTCAGGGCGTCGAACAAGTTTGGCACTACGTCGATCACATCTCTCTCCGGAATGGTCACTCCGACCACTCGAGCACACAGCTCGCGTACGACTGCACGCTCCACGTCTGGCCGTTGCCCCACAGGGACTTTGCCAAATCCTTGCACTGCCACCGCCACCAGTCGACCGGCAGTCTTCACATGCGCCGGCTTGGGCTTGGCGTTGAAGTCTAGATCAAGGCTCAAGTTACCCATCTTTCCTCCTTTCTCGAGCTTGTTGATCGAGCCGGCAACTTAACACGCTACTGAACATGTGTCAAGCCTTGCAACCTAGAAATATTGACATAAAACGCGAATTCGACTATACTCCGCGAGTTATGGATTTCCGAAACATTGCAATCATTGCTCACGTTGACCACGGCAAAACAACCTTGGTCGATGCCATGCTCCAGCAGTCTGGGGCGTTTTCTGAACGCGATGTTATTGAGGACAGGGTGATGGATTCTAACGATCAGGAAAAGGAACGCGGCATTACGATTTATTCAAAAAATGCATCAATTCAGATTGGCGATGTTAAAGTGAATATTGTCGATACTCCGGGGCACGCAGACTTTGGCTCTGAAGTTGAGCGCGTGCTACGCATGGTCGATTCAGTTTTGCTACTTGTTGACGCTTACGAAGGCCCAATGCCACAGACTAAGTTTGTGTTGCGCAAAGCTCTCGAGCTTGGACTCAGGCCAATTGTTGTAATTAACAAGATCGACAAACCATCTGCCCGACCGGACGCGGTGCTAAACATGGTTTTTGATTTGTTTACCGAACTTGGCGCAAACGAAGATCAACTTGATTTTTCTTATATTTACACAAACGCCAAGCGAGGCATCGCGCTAGCCGACCCGGCAGATACCGGAGACAACTTCCAGCCTCTGTTCGATCTTATTTTACGAGTTGTCCCAAGCGCGCCAAGCAATGTTAATGCCCCGGCACGATTTCAGCCGGTAAATCTTGCCTACGACAAATTCGTTGGCAGAATGGCAACCGGGCGCATTCTTGAAGGCACGCTAAAGGTTGGCATGCCGGTTACTGTGATTAAACTCGACGGCTCGCGCGAAAAGCATAAAATTACAAAAATTCTTACAAGCCAGGGGCTGGCCAAGATTGAAGTTCAGGAAGCCATTGCAGGCGACATTGTTTCAATTGCCGGAATTCCAAATATTAATGTCGGAGAAACAATTGCCGAAAATCCAAAAGCGGACGCGCTCGACGCAATCAAAATCGACAGGCCAACCCTAACCATGGACTTTTTGGTAAATAACTCGCCGTTTGCAGGACGCGAAGGTACGCTTGTAACATCACGCCAGATTCATGAGCGCCTCAAGCGAGAACTTGAAACAAACGTTGGGTTAAAGATTGATTTTCCAGAAGGATCTGATGTTTTCCATGTAAGCGGCCGTGGTGAAATGCATCTTGCTGTACTAATCGAGACTATGCGACGCGAAGGTTACGAATTGCAAGTTTCTCAGCCGCAGGCGATTATTCGGGAAGTAAACGGAATTATGGAAGAGCCGTACGAAATTGCAATAATCGATGTACCGGACGATTTGGCAGGCGCAGTGATTGAGGCCCTTGGGAAACGAAAGGGAGAAATGACATCCATAACCAGCGAAAACGGATCAACTCGCCTGGAGTACTCTATTCCAACACGAGGCCTGCTTGGGTATCGAACCGAGTTTATGACATCAACAAGGGGCGAAGGAACTCTTTCGCATATCTTTTCACACAACGGCCCGCACAAAGGCGACATTGAACGCAGAACCACAGGATCGATGATTTCCGGTTTTAATGGCAAGGCGCTCGCATTCGCGCTCAATAACCTGCAACAGCGCGGCGCGTTGTTTATTGGCCCGGGTGCGGAAGTGTACGAGGGGATGGTGATTGGAACAAGCGCTAAAGAATCAATGGTTGTGAATCCAATCAAAGGCAAACACTTGACCAACATGAGGTCCAGTGGAGCAGATGACGCAATCAACTTGACTCCCCCGCTCGACATGAACTTGGAACGCGCGCTTGAATACATTGACGCAGATGAATATGTGGAAGTAACGCCAAAAAATATTCGTATTCGAAAACGTTATTTAAACGAAGCCGAACGCAAGCGCAACACGCCGAAAAAGAAATAAACCAAAAACCGCCTTCGAGGAGCGGTTTTTGGTTTACAGCCTACTTCTTGGCAAAAACCATATAGAGCTTGTAAAGACCGGCTAGACCGACAAGCGCGTAGATAACGCGCGAAATGCCGGACATGTCGCCGAAGATTGCGGCCACTAGGTCAAAGCTAAAGAAGCCGACCAAGCCCCAGTTGAGCGCTCCGACGATCACAAGGATCGCCACGAGCCACCCAAACCAATTCATCTTATGCATATCCTCCAGGTTAATGAATTAAGATGTATAAAGTATAGCAGAGTTTATCAGCTTACCGCTCCGAATTATCCCCAGTGTTATTTTTTAGCTTAAGCTCGACTAGATCAAGCTCATTCTGGTACAATGGAATTAGCGAAAGTGATTTAGTTATTGAGTGACTGAGTGGTTAAGCGATCCGACAATAAACCTCGCTCCTACATTCCGTATAATCCGTAAATCCGTAACGAAACCCATGTCAAAAGGATTTCATTTCAAACGTGACGAGTTCAAAAAATCACGCGGTGGGTGGTCGCGGATTTTGGAGTTGTACTGCGCAAAATGTGATGAGTTAGTGTTGTTTTATCAAAAAGATGGCCGAGGATCTTTGAAGCGGCTGTATCTTGATAGAATTATGGCGCCGGATAGGATTAGTCGATACGGATTGATCTGCCAGATTGGCGATGTGCCCAATTTGACATGTAAAAAATGCGGCGAGTTACTTGGAACGCCGATAATATTCAAAAAAGAAAAGCGCAAGGCGTTTAGGCTGTACCAAGACTCGACGACGCATAAAATCGTAAAATCCCGCGACGCCGGAGGAAAACTGCAAATGACACTTGAAATTTAATCGACCCTCATTGGGTCGGTTTTGTTATTGCCAGGTTTCAGAGGTCTCAAAGGTTTCAAAGGTTCACAGTTCATAGTTCACAGTTCATAGTTAATCGCCTACTTACTCTCGCGATTTAAAAACCCCCGCGGCGATACTTGATCGCTACAGGGGTCGGTCGACGCGGTCGAGCGCGTCGATTCTGCTCAGTTGAGCAGCAAGTATTCGATGGCAATGTCGAACGCACGATTTGCGTCAGGACCTGGATACCCACCTCGAAATGTGAACTCTCCGATTGGAATGTACAGGGTAGAGCTGGCTCCAATGCAACCATCCGCGAACCTCACGAACTCGATGGACTCGTCCGGAGTCTCGCTCCAGCGCACACGGAACCCTTCGGTTGCGCCTATCGGAAGCTCAGCCTTAGCGAGCAGCTCTGGATACCCGAAGGTGCCGTAGCTCAGAAGTCCGTTGATCTCGTGCCAAACTCGTAGTGGCATCGCGCAATAAGCGACATCTAGAACGACGAAATTCCATCCAGCCCAACCGTCCGGATACTGCGTCGATGGCGGCCGCGACGCACGCGGATCGCAATAAAATACTTCACCCATGTTCCCTCCAGTTGTTTGAGACGCTAAAATATAGCACAAAATCGCAATTTTGTCAATATTTCGCCTGTCTACTATCTACCCCCTGCTACTCGATCTGCTATCTACTTCAGCACACTAAACTTGACCCCGTTAGAAGTGCAGCGTGTTCAGGCTCGATATGTGCAAAACTACCAATGTTGGAGGTCTCATATATCGCTATTTTATTACTGAAACTTCAACGGGGTTGACAAAATCGCAAAAATGGGCTAGTATGCAGAGTCAGTATCAACCGATATTGGACCCCCTAAAACTGGAGGACGCCATGAATGCCCTCGCATTCCTGACGCCAGAAGAACAAGCGCTCCCGGAAGCGGAGCGGTACTTGGCAAGGCGTGCACGAGAGCTCAAGGTGATCTCACCGAAACTCTACGATGTGCTTCAGCTCGACGAACTCGACGCCAGACAACTCCGCGCGTTCTTCCGCGCGCTCGAGCTACTGAGCTTCATTCGCATTTGCCCCTCGCATGTCGCGATCGCCTACACCAAGGACACGGACATGCTCAAGGCGGAAATATCGAAATTCTCCTATGAGGAATTCATGATGCTTCAAGGATGCGTGTGCGGATGCTTCGGCCCCGAAGCTCTGCGAGAAGCGATCCGCATGAAGATCGCGCTAGTACTGCGCGTGCTGCGCATTGCTGGTTCTGGCAAAGTTTAGCCAAAACCAAAACCCCCGACGCTGGTCAAGTCAGCATCGGGGATTTTTTATTTTCTAAAACTAGGCTGCTTTTTCCGCGCCTGCCAATTCTGCCGCGCCTAGCATTCGCGCCGCCCTATCGGTTGCTTTTTCAAGAATCTTTGCATCGCTCAATAGCCCCGCATTCTTCATACCTTCAATTATTCCAGCGATCTCATTGCGATCACTTTCAAACTTTTCACCTGCATCCATTCCTACACGCGCTGCTCTTTTCGCATATTCTTCAACAATCTTTAATTCGCTACTGTTGATGTCTGGAGCAAAAATGCTTTCCATAATAACTTGCGCCACGTGCTCTGAGCTGTCCCTGGATAACTGAGGTTGCTTTTCTGAAACGTTAATCATCTTGGATAACAGCTGACTTTTTGCATCTGAGACATCGATTGCGACTCCTTCACTTTCTACTTTGGAAATCTTTGAAGCCTTTCGCTCTCCTTCTTTGCCTGCCTCAGCTTCTGCTTGAAGCTTTTCCTTTTTTGCAAAATATGCCGCTTTACGTTCTTCTTCACTTTGTTCCTCGCCTTTAAACAGGCTAGAAACTGCATCTAAAAATCCCATAGAATTTTGGTTAATTTCAAGCTCAATTGTACCAAGTTTAGGCGATTCTTGTCTAGGCTTGGCGTCATCATATTGAAAAATATGTTTTTTATGATATTCTGCCCTGTTCAATCAACAACACAAAAAGGAGAAAATAATGAACAAAACGACCGAGTATGAATTGAAGCAACGAATCGCCCGGCTCGAAAGAAGGCTTCAACAACTCGGCCACGAAACCGTGGTCGTGTACACGGACGGTCCGTACAAGAACATCTTCGTGTCCTGGCTAGACCAGTCAATCGAACCGTGGACACTGGGCAAGGACACGGTGGAGATGGAAAGATCGGTAGCGCAAAAGTCCGGCTTCATGGAGTGGGACCCGGAGAAGAGAGTCATGGTTGCCGTAGGCGACGACCTGGACGGGCAGTTCATCGACGCCAGGCACATCCAGGAAGATCCGGAACGCTGCATGCGAGGTGGCGCCCTAGTCAAGTGGCGTGAGTACCTCTACGCCGAGGCCGACCACAAACGCCTGGTCATGACCATGAACGATGCCGTGCAATGCGGCTACCAGTGCGCGTTTCTTGTGCCCTGACCTCCATCGCCTACTAGCGCGCCTACACCCGTAGGTGCGTTATTATTTTTCTGCTATACTAGTAACATGTTACCGCTACTCGCGATCATATTTATGCTCGCAACACCGTCGACCGCGCACGCTGCCAGCGCAGGCGATCTTTTAACTTGTCCTGACACCGATGCTGTGTACGAGTTGCAGGACGACGGCACTCGCTGGGTCTTTCCAAACGATGCCACGTTCTTCACCTGGTACGACGACTTTGACGATGTCGGATCGGTCAGTTGTAAAAATATATCCCGATACCCGCTCAGCGGTGTTGTAACTTACGCGCCCGGCTCGCGCCTTGTAAAAATCCAGACCGACCCAAAAGTCTACGCAGTTGCAAACGGCGGAGTGCTGAATTGGATACAAACAGAGGCTGACGCCAGGAATCGTTATGGCGCAAACTGGAATTCGCTTGTCGATGATGTATCGGTCGGATTTTGGCCGTTATATACAATTGGCGAGGCGCTCGATGTGCTGGACAGTGACGAAGAAGTCGTCGAATCTGACATTCCTGCGCCCGATCTGGTCGGGCCATCTGTGGCAATCAGCGGCGAATCATACACCATTGATTGGTCGGCTGTAACCGGCGCGACAGAATACATACTTCAGGAAGATGATGACGACGACTTCCCGAGCCCAACTTCTACCAACTTTGAAATTGAAGACGAAACCAAAATCGCTTACACCAAAACCACTGCGTCAAATCAAACTTACTATTATCGAATCCAAACTCGAATAAGCGGTTCTTTGAGCGCTTGGAGCGACACCATTTCCGTGCAGGTCAAACCGCTATACTTAATTAACGGCGTGCCTGACATTAATCAGCCTCCTTACAACTCGCTCAGAGCATCGATCACAAACGGATGGTCGGCTCCAATGGCAGCGGCAAACATTTTTGAATACCATGACGACCACGGCACTGACTTCGCAGATAGCATAACCGGCGACCTGTCAGACAAGGGGCTTGGCGACTATCTTGGCTGGTTCATGGACACAAACAATTTAGGAAGCGGTGGCCGGGTCAATGCCGGCAACGGAGGCACTTTGAACGGTGACATTGCAAACGGCATGCAGGACTTTTCATTCTGGGAAGGCGGACAGCCTGCCGATTTTGGATTTGCCGTCCCTAACGAAATCAGCGGTAAATCAAGCTACACTGGCTGGACTTTTTCATCCGTGAGCGGGACATCGCCAACAGGGGGTTGGAACCGCGTTAAGGCAAATATCTCAACAGGCCTGCCCGTACTTGTGGTTTTCAAATATTGGAACCCTGACGGCCTTGGGAAAACCTACAACGGCGTTTCCATTTACACCTGGGGCGACGAAGTTGAAAGCTCGGTTGATTCCAGAATCGGAACCGTAGCGCCGGTTGAAGAATGGAACTTTGGAGTTGGAACAAGCGGCATTGGGCACGCGGTGACTGCGATAGGTTACATTCTAGATTATGATGCCAAGGACGGTAATGGCGAACAAGACTGGATAGTCGTTCACGACACCTGGCCTTCGACGCCAAATCCGCTCGCGATCCCATGGAACAACTTTTCTTATGCGGTCATAGTGTCGCCCGGTGAAAACAAAGCTCCAAGCGGCACGCCTTCGCTTTCAGGCGTTGAAGAATCATTCAGCGGAGAGACATTTGTACTCAGCTGGGGCAGAGCAACGGCAGCGACCTATTACGAAATCGAATGGGACACATCAAGCGGATTCATTAACCCGAGTAGCTCCACCACAGAGGTCGGCGGCCAGATTTATGAATTTAACGCCAGCCAAACTGTGAGCGTTGACACAACTTATTATTACCGAATTCGGGCAATGAACGAATATGGAGCCGGCGACTGGAGTAGCAAGCTTGAGGTCGATATTGTGGCGCCGTGAGAATTTCAAATGGTCGCTGGGCTGTTTGGAAGTCGGTATTGGGATACAGAAAGTGGAAAGTGGTTATTCGACAACCATTTTCCCATTTCCAAGCAACCACTGTCGTTTTCTGGGCGACCAAGCAGCCAAGCTCCCAAAAATAAAACCGCGTATTAAACGCGGTAGAGTAGCGGCCTAGTTGGCCGCCATTTCATTTCCCCGTGAATCACTGCGAGTGGCATTCGTGCTTGCGCTCATCTCGTCGATCCACGACTTGAGCGACCGCGGCATAGCCATGCCTGCCGCCTGCACCACCTGCGCGCACTCCGGCCCGAAGCCAAAGGCCATGGGCCAGCCTTCGCGCCGAATGGCAGGCATCTGATTGTAGTCGTGCCAGCCACCGCAGAGACAGAAGTCGCGCGCGTTCACATGCACGACGCACTCTGTCAGAATGAAGCCATCTGGCATAGTCCTCGTGAATGCCTTGTCTATCTTCCCTCCTTCCTGAGCTTTCCTGGCAACTACGAGGATTGCCTCGCGCGCCTGCCGCATGAAGTCATATGGAACAAATAGCGGAACAAAGTCCCCGCCCACATGCACCAATCCGGTACGATCGGGGTTACCGACATTGATGCCTTGTGAAATCCGCTCAGCGCATTTCTCGCAGAATCTCTCGCGACAGCCTTGGCGAATCTTGTCCAGATCCCCGCTAATGCCTGAGCGAAACCTCATTCCAACATACACCCTCATGTTCTTCGGATTTTCCAGATCAATCACCTCCCGTGGGAACATGGTCGCGACAGTGGGGTGCACCCGCACTCCCAGATGTTCCGGCACTGGAGCTCCGCACAGAACGCAAGGCGTTGCGTGCTGCCTCCAGGCTCGGCCCAGCTTGCACAGGCCGTCGTCACCAACAGAATCCTTGTCGTGGAACCTGTTGGCGCATCGGCCATTGGAACCTTTCGAGCATGTTACATACATCTCTCCCTCCTGTTTTGTCCCATTTAGTCCTCTACTCGAAGACACTTAAATCTAACATTCACTTGCGTTTTTGTCAAATATTTGACAAAATCCACGCGTTGCCTTACACTCCCACAATAAATTCGCTTTCCAAATAATAAACCCCCCAGCCTTCTGGAATAAACCCTGTTACCTGTCAATAAACACACAACCTATGTCACAAGATAATCTAATCAGGCTAGAGTGCACTGAATGCAAAAAAATCAACTACCAGTCAAAAAAGAATAAAAAAATCATTAAAGACAGGCTGGAAATGAAAAAGCACTGTAAGTGGTGTGAGAAGCACACAATGCACAAAGAAACAAAATAATCATAAAAACCCTCAAGGTTGTGGCAACCTCGAGGGTTTATCGTTAACTACTGACTACCGGATTCCAACAACAATTTACTTAAGTTTCTTAGCGGCCAAGGCTTCCTTAATCCTCTCCTCAAAAATCGGGATTTTTTTGTTTTCAGGATTTACGCCTGCGAGCTGATCGAGCGCGGCCTGAGCTTCATGGGTCTTGCCGACCTCAATAGCGCTGTCAATATAAAAATCTAAATACTTTGGATTCTTTGGACTAAGCTCAATCGCCTCTGCAAAATACCCAAACGCCTCTTCATACTTGCCCTGCCTGACAGCCACTTCGCCCAGGCTTGTAATTACGCTCGCGTCGTCCGGAGCCAGCTTACGCAAAAACTCAAAAGTCTCCTGCGCAAGCTCGAGATTCTTCCTGATCAAATACAGCCGCCCAAGCTCTTCATAAGCTTCGGTATTTTTTGGGTCAGAACTAATTACCTCAATCAAAGCTTTTTCTGCCCTTGCCCATTCCTCTTTTCCTGCCAACGCCCTTGCGTCCTCAATCATCTGCGCCAGCGTGTTTTTGTCGATCTTCTCTCCGTTGGTAAGCTTATTCTTCTCCTGATATTTTCGCTCGACCGCGGTCAGCTTGCCAATTAGTCGCCTTGTAATATTTTGCATCCCTTTTCCAACCGGCCCAATCACCAAACCCTGGGCTCGCTTAGCCTGCCGCGCGCCGGCCCGTTCAATTCTCTGGCGCATCAGGTCATACTTCAGCCTTTTAGCTTGAGACTCAGGCAAACTTGAAGGATCGATTATTCTAAGCTGAGGCAATTTTTTTACAAACAGCCAAATAAGAGCCCCGGCGCCGACAATAATTAAGATGATTAAAAAGATTATCCACATAAAGTTCCGTTTTACAGACTATCGGCCTGAGCTTCAATTACATCAATGCCGGCATTGATGATTTTATCAAACTCACTTAAGCTGCGGCTCGCTCCGCCAACAAGCAGGCCGTCAACTTCGCTCTCTCGCAAAAACTGATACGCATTTTCAGAATCAACCGAGCCACCGTAGACGACTTTTACCCGGTCGCCATCAAGATTGGAAATTTTGCGAGCCTGCGCCCTAATGTGTTGATGCATCTCGGCAATATCACCCGGGTTAGCATTCTTGCCTGTCCCGATAGCCCAAAGCGGTTCGTAGGCAATAATAATCCGGCGATTCTTGGGTAGCGACAACTTTGACAGCGCCGCCTTAACCTGGCCTGTTACAAATTCGAACGCTTCCCCTGCTTCACGCACGCCCCATGGTTCGCCAACGCACAAAATCGGAGTAAGCCTTGACGACTCAATCACTGTTTTGAGTTTTTGACTCACCAGTTCGTCTGATTCGCAAAAATGCTCCCGCCGTTCAGAATGGCCAATAATTACAAACGAGCAATTCAGATCTTCCAGCATTGCGGTGGACACCTCGCCGGTGAAGCGGCCTGATTTTGCCGGTCCGCAATTTTGCGCGCCCAAATGAACACGGCTTCGCGCGGTTACCTTGTGGATTTCGCTAAGCGATGTAAACGCTGGGCAAATCACAACTTCAGGCGTTATGTCCTTGCCCCTGAGTGAACGCAAAACTCCGCGCGCGAGCGCAACGCTTTCACGAATGCCAAGATGCATTTTCCAGTTACCAATTATGTATTTCATACCCGGTGGTACAACTTTAAATTATGTGTTTTTCGTAAAAGCCCTCTAGAATAATTGGACAAGAATAATGAATCCGTTGGACATGTCCAAAGCTCGTATTACTGACAACTAAGACAGAGCTTTTCAAAGTTGTCCCACCGGGCATATTCTGTTTTTCGCCTACTTACTACTAACTACTTCCTACTTACTTGCGTTGCCTAGCCTATCACGGGCAAGTGCCTCAGTAAAGCTGCGTCGGTCTTGTAAGGACCAATGGCCGCAATTGAAAGCTTTTTAAAATTAATTACTTCCTGCGCTATCTTTTGCACATCGCCGCCAGTTACCTGATTGATCTTTGCAAGCTTTTCTTCAAGCGACTCAACAGCCCCAAAAAACAACTCCTGCCTGCAAACAAACTCAGCGCGATTTGACGAATCTTCAAAGCCCAGCTTTGCCGCGCCCTCAGCTTGGTCTTTTGCAAATTTGAGTTCCTGAGCCGTTACCCCGTCCTTTACCATCTTCCTAAGTTCGCTCACAATTACCTTCAGCGCCTCATCCAGCCTGCCGGCATCCAGCCCGGCGCGGATTAACAGCATACCAACATCCTCATAAGCCTCGACGCCTGCGCGCACAAAGTAACAAAGGCCCCGTCGCTCGCGCACTTCAGTAAACAGCCTGGAACTCATAGTTCCGCCAAGAATATTTGCCATAATTTGAAATGCCGGCATCTGTTTGCTCTTCATGTTAGGCCCTGGGAAACTAAGCGCAACTTGAATCTGTTTTAAATCTTTGTACTGCCTTGCTACCCTTGGTGTTTCCCGCTCAGGCATTTGACCAAACGGCATGAACGATTCAGGTTCAGCGCCCTGTTTTACGCGTCCAAATGTATTATTCAGCAATGCCACAATCCCCTTTGGAATCTTGCCGGCAACCACCACAACCATTTCAGACGGTACATAATACCGGTCTCGGTACCTTATTATGTCGCTCCGCCTCATTTTAATCATCGACTCCGGAGTGCCGGCGATTTCACGCCCGAGCGGATTGCCGTCAAACATAGCCAGTTCAATCATGTCGCCAATATGCATCATTGGATTCTCCTCGTACATTTTGATCTCTTCCAAAATCACACCTTTTTCACGCTTTACCTCAACCGGCGCGTATAGCGATTTAATAAGCATGTCGTAGAGAAGTTCAACCGCAATGCCCAATTTGTCGCTTGCGATTTTTACATAGTAGCCTGTGAGATCCTTGCCGGTGTAGGCGTTAAACTGAGCGCCGTAGCGATCGAGAATTCGTGAAATGTCCACGGTCTTTGGCCGCTTCTTTGTGCCTTTAAACATGAGGTGCTCAATAAAATGCGACGCGCCCCACAAATTCAAAGGCTCATAGCGCGACCCAACTTTAACAAGCACCAGAACGGTTGCGGCCTCTGTACCTTCAAACGGCACCAAGTGATACCGCATTCCGTTTGTTAGTTGTTTTGCTTTTTGCATAGGTCGAATAGGTCCTATAAGACCTATAAATGGGCATTAAAGTACTCCCCTAACTCAGCAATAGCCACCCTATCCTGCTTCATAGTGTCGCGATCGCGGACAGTCACCGCATGGTCTTCAAGCGAGTCAAAATCAACTGTAACGCAATACGGCGTGCCGATTTCATCCTGGCGACGATACCTTCGGCCGATCGACTGAGTTTCGTCGTAATCAACATTCCACTTTGCCGAAAGCTTTTCAACGATTGGCATGGCAACATTTCGTAACTCCGGCTTTTTCGATAAAGGCAGCACTGCAATCTTAACTGGCGCGAGCGCGTACGGGAATTTCATCACCACTCGCTTATCGACTCCGCCGTCTGCTTTTGGAGCTTCCTCTTCAGAGTAGGCCGATACCAACATTGCCAGCACCGTGCGGTCGACCCCAAGCGATGGCTCAATTACATGTGGTATAAATTTCTCACCACTCTCTGGGTCGGTGTAGGTCAAATCGTGGCCACTTCCCTCGCTGTGCTTGCGCAGGTCGTAGTCAGTTCTGTAGGCAAGCCCGTAAAGCTCATCACGGCCAAACGGAAAATCAAACTCAATATCTACTGTGCGATCAGAATAATGTGCCCTGTCCTTGCCCTTCACCTCCAAATCGTGCACCAGCTCCTTTTTGATTCCGCAAAACTCAATCCACTTATGAATTTCGCCAAGCCACATTTCAAACTTCTCTTTCCAGTCTTCAGGACGGATGAAGTACTCAATCTCCATCTGCTCAAACTCGCGCGTGCGGAAAATAAAATTTCCTGGTGTAATTTCGTTTCTGAACGCCTTCCCGATTTGGGCAATGCCAAACGGGATTCGTTTGCGCGAACTGGTGAGCACCTGCTCAAAGTCGGCAAAAATCGCCTGCGCAGTTTCCGGCCGCAAATACACCACGCTCGCCGACGCCTCTTTCGGCCCCATGAATGTTTTAAACATTATGTTAAATGTTGTCGGCTCTGTAAACTGTCCACTCTTGCCGCATTTGGCGCACGGAGCATTCATGTCAATATGGTCGGCACGGTAGCGCTCATTACAATTTTTGCACTCAGTAATCTCATCACCAAAAGCCTTTGACAAATGCCCAGACGTTTCCCACACTTTCGGATTCATAATAACCGCCCCATCAATCCCAACCATGTCGATCCGACCGTGCACAAACCTCTTCCACCACGCAGCCTTCACATTGTTTTTAAGCTCAACTCCAAGCGGACCGTAGTCCCAAGAATTTGCCAGGCCGCCATAAATATCAGAACCGGGGAATACGAATCCCCGTGTCTTTGCAAGACTGACTATTGTTTCCATTTGTACTTTTTGCATAAAATTATAAATCCTAAATTCTAAACTCTAAATAAATTGGAAATTAGAAATTCGAATTATGTATCTATCTAGGATTTAAACCGTGGTAATCTGCTCCTCTTTCTTCTTCCCTATCTCCTCAATCTCCCCGTTCATTTCTTTTGTGAGCTTCTCGAGCGAATCAAGCAAGTTATGTTTTTCGTCCTCTCCTATCCCCTCGGTTTTTTCAATGCCTTTTTTGATTTCTTCACGGACCTGTCGCACGGCCACGCGCGCAGCTTCAAGTTTTTCCTTCATGAGTTTTACCATCTGCTGACGAGTTTCGTCAGTCATCTGTGGCATGATTAGTCTGATAGTTTTACCGTCTAAGTTTGGATTCATGCCCAAATTAGCTTTTTGCAACGCGGTTTCAATAGCCTTTACAACCGACCCGTCCCACGGTTCGATTTGTAGAGTTTTTGCGTCAGGAGTGGAAATTGACGCCAAAGCCTTAAGCGGCTGAATGGCGCCGTAAGCCTCAATATTTATGTTCTCAACCAGCGCGGGGTTAGATCTGCCTGTTCGAATTGAAGATAGCTCCTGAACCAGATGTTCCAGGGCCTTTTGAAATTGCGGTCTTGAGTCGTCGACTTGGGTCATAAATTGAAAATTATAGGTCGTATAGGTCCTACAGGACTTATTCCGAGCTTTAGTTAGCCCCTCTATATTGTCAAATCAGGGCAAACTCGTCAATCATCTACAGACGCAAACCCTACAAATATGTTATCGGTGTAAAGCGGATGAACCAGCATGGCCTTCGGAGCCCGGCTTGATGGCAGCTCCTGAGTGGCCCATGACGATCCGCCCGATGTTGAAGTGTAGAAAATCTCACTGGTGCCGTAGTAAATAGTATTGCCGTCTTTCGGATCGAGCGCCACTCCCCAAACCCGCACTTCGCCCGGCGATGTTACAAGCGGCACAGCTTTCCAGCTCGCGCCCTTATCGGTCGAAACCAACAGACCATACTTTGTATTCATTGCCACCGTGCCTCCGCTTGCGGTCTGGGTAAAGCCAAACACATCGTCCGAGTTTCTGAATTCCTTCCTAAGGTCGTCTTCAAACTCAGTCCAATTCTCGCCTCCGTCCGTAGTTCTAAAAAGTCCCTTTGCTTCTGTGCCGACCAAGACAATCCTGCTGTCTGCGTTACTTACCATAATTGCCATAACATCGTCTCCGACTCGGCCAACGGTTGTCCAATTAGCGCCCGCGTCAGTACTCTTCAAAACATCGCCTGCCGATGTTCCGGCCCAGAGAATATTCGTATCAAACCAGTCAACCGCAAAGGATGTCAGCTCCTCGTCGCTTCTAGTTTCAACATAAATTGACGAAAACCCCCGGCTGCACGAATTGGATTTTAGAATGCGCGAAGGTTTTAAAACATAAATTGTGCAAATGTTTTCCTCATCTACCTCAACGTCCAAAACCGTGCCATCGCTCGCTTCGCTGTCTTCCGGCCTCTGCCAGGTGGTTCCGCTGTCAAGCGAAAAGAACATCCCGTTTGAAACAGTGCCAATGTAAATCGCGGAATTATCATTCGGGTCCACCTCAATCGAGGTCACATTAACGCCTGCGATGGATCCTACTCCGCTCGCTGACGGCAACGCGCTTAATTGAGTCCAGGTTACGCCAGAGTCATCTGTGCGGAACATCCCGCCATTTGAGGATGTTGATTCCCCGCCAAAGCCAAGGCATCCCTGGCCCATTAGTATTAATGAAAGTGCTCCGAGTAGGAGCTTGTTTGATGTTCTCATATTTGAAGGCGAAAGTAAGTAGTAAGTAGGAAGTAGGAAGTAGGCGACAAACAATGGCCGCGAAAGCTTCAGCACTTTAAGGCAACGCTTTCCATTGCCAGTTTTGCATTTACATTCTGTTTAATTGCCAACTCTGCTGCGTTGATCGACTTGAGCGTTTCGGCCCAGGCCTGCGATGTTCGCGAGCTGGAAATTTGGCCTATTCGATCTACTGTACTTGACAAGCTAATCAGATTTTCCGAACCCGCTGATGCAAGCAGACAGTCGTGTACTACTAATCTGAGCCTTTGCAAGTCGACAATGACATCAGCAGTCGTTCGGTCTTTGTCTTTTGACAGCTTTTCGATCGTACCAAACTTGTCTGCAAGTGGTGACTCAAGAAAGTTAAGCGTCTCATTGATTCGACCCCGAGCCTGGTCGCGCGTTTCTTTGTCAATCAAGCTCATTGCAATGCCCGGCCGGCCTGCAGCCAGCCCCGCCAGTTCGTGCGCAAGGTCTTTTGTTAAGTTTTGCGACGATAGAAAGCTGCAAATTTTTTCACGCTCTACTAAAGTGAATCGAATATGGACCGTGCGCGATGTTATGGTTGATCGTAGCTCAGAGGCGTCTGATGTGATTAAGATTATCAGCGTGTCGCCACTAGGTTCTTCCAAAGTTTTTAAAAGTGCATTCTGCGCTGCAATCGTCATTGCCTCTGCGTCTTCGATGATTGCGATCTTTTTGCTTTTACCAAAAGAAAACATTGACAAACGCTCTCTTAAATTTCGAATATCATCAACTGAAATTGATCCTTTTTCTGACGGCTTCACGATCGTGATGTCCGGGTTCGCTGACAATACCTGATCGCTAACTGCAAAATCACACTTTCCCTTCTCTTCCCCTACCACACCCTTTCCGACTTTCCCGATCGCCAACACTCCTGCCTCGTTGGCAAACTCCTCTTTCCCAACTCCGACTTCGTTGGCCAACCCTTCTTTCCCCATCTCCTCCCTTCCCCCCCCATCTCCTCCCTTTCTGGCCTTCTCGATCACCAGCCCCCCTTCTTCCCCCCTCTCTTCCCCTCTCTGCCCATTTCCTCCCTTTTCGACCTTCAACGCTCCCCTTACAAATTCCCTGGCCACCGCCCCCTTGCCAACACCCTTTGGTCCGGAAAAACAATAAGCATGCGCAAGCGTCCCTCTTTCAACAACTCGTGCTAAATATTCAGTTTGCGCCTCGTGGCCAATAATCGACTTGAAATCAAGGGTCATACCCGGTAGCACAACTTCGAATGATGCCTTCGAAATACGTGCGGCATCAAAATTCTAGCGTTAAACACAATAATTAATGATTTGGAAATTTTCTGCTCGGCATAACATACACTTCAATATCGAAGTTGTACTACCGGGCATAACTATACAATTATAGCATAAAAACAAGAGTAGACAGTAGTCAGTAGACAGTAGTCAGTAGATCGCGCAATAAACCCCGTCAAATCAACTATAAATCGTGCATTGCCCCCTGCACCCCGTTAACCCCCTCGATCCTTTGCCAACCCCTTTTCAACCTTTTCTCCATGTTTGTCGGTCTGTAAGTCTGTAACGAAATTCATTTCATAACCTCTCTTAACCTCCTCCCGGCCGAAGGCCGGGTAACCTCCTCGTTTGTTGGAATAACCTCTTCGCCCCTCGAATTCCCTCTTTCCCTGTCCAAAAACACTGAACAAAACCTCTTCAAAATCCCACTTTTCCACTAAAACTAGCCAAAAACTACTAAATCGACGATAAGCCCTGACTTGACAAAACCTAGAATTTGTGTTATATTTCTCCGTTCGATTAAAGACCGAGTAAGGTCAAAAATCGATAAAAATTCGCTCCGGCACGGTGCCGGCGCGATGGTTCGATTCATTCAACAAAAAAAGGAGGCAGAAATGCCGAACGGAAATGCTGACCAAAAACTGCGCGCCATCGAGGAAGAAGCCAGCGATTTTCGCGAGTGGGTGCTCTACGGTCGGACCGAGAAGTCCGACGGTCTGCGCTACATGATGCGCATGGCGGTCGGAGCTCTCCTCGAGGAGAGCTTCATCAAGACTCGCGACTCGCTGGACGTGGCTGCGATCCTGGTGGGCCATGTGGCCGAGCTGAACCTGCGCAAGGCGCGGTGGCTCGCCGACCTCATGGTCGAAGGCGAGCTGAACCGCAAGGTTCCGCACCCCGGTGTGGCAGCCCTGGCCGAAGTGGCCGATGGGCTGTCGATGGGCCGCCACAGGGTGCCGGCCATCGACATCGATCGCGACGGCGTGCTCGAGAGCCTGAGCGGTGCGGCCGAAAGGCTGCTCGCGCTCGCTCGAGAGAACAAGTTCATCGACCACGCCGCAATCGAGGCCAAGTTCAAGAAGGCCGGGTTGCTGAGCGAGGACGGCGGCGAGGAGAAGCGCGAGGACGGCGGCGGCAAGGGCGACGACAAGGACGACAAAAAGTCCGAGTTCGTCGCTCGAGCTGAGCACGCTCTGCGGGAAGTCGCGGGCGGGCTCTCCACCGAGGAGGACGAAGTCGCTTGGCGACTGTTCCCCGAAGGCGAACGCCCGGAGGGGCTGAGACACGCCGCCAAGCGGCTGCTCAGGCGCGCGCTCATGCGCCCGACCAAGCGCATGACCGCGCTCGGCGCCTACACCCACCTCAACTCCGCCGAGCTCGTCTCGGCCGAGGACGCGGACAAGATCCGCGCCAAGGTGCTGGCCAAGGCCAAGGAAGAAGCCGAGCAGGCTGCCGAACCCCAGACGTTCAAGGACGTCCAGGATCAGGCCACCGAAGCTGCCCCTGAGACCGTTGACGGTGCGTCTGACGCGCCCGAGGTCGAGGAGAAGGCCGGAGCTGAGGCGCTGGAGGAGGTTGAAGAGCCTCCCGAGGCCGAACAGGCCCGGGTAGAGGCTGAAAAGCCCGCAGCCAGCGATGACGATTCCGCTGTGGTAGTCGACCTGAGCGCGCTCAAGGCGCGCTTCAGCGGCAAGTAGACGCACGTTCTACGTGCAGGATCCAGATAGCAATATCTGTGGTCCTGCACGTAGGTCATTTACAGGTCATGAATGCTTGTCCTGATCTGTAATGTGACTTCATTAAAACTTGTAGTTAATTCGTTCTATATTTGCCCAGATGCTAGGCGCAACGAGCACCGAAGTAAGCCGTACTAATTCGTACGGCGAACGAGGAGCGCAGTCGCAACAACGCAGATGGGTGAATATTGGACGAATTAACTCACAGCAACCTGGAGGGGAGAGACTATATAGTTCGCACGGATTGGAGGAGAATCCAGCGACTATCGGTATTCAAGTGCATGGACTTGGCATAGCTAACTCCATCAACAGATCGTTCAAAATGTGCTTAGATGCTAGGCGCGGGGAAAACGGCGAGTAGGCGTACTTAAACGTACGGTGACGAACCGCAGGGGCCCTGCAACAACGCAGATGAGTGCATTTTGGACGGTCTGCCTGCACACACCCGAATGCCATTAGCGCATATCATCTTCGGACGATCACTGCGCTTCGCCCTGAGTTTACTCAAGGCAACTCTTCTCCAGTTTGCTGTGAAAACAGTTACTTTCAACCTAAGCAAAATACAAGGAGGACTCAAAATGAGTTCGGAAGACAGTGGATGGGCAGTGTTCGGCAAAATCGTGCTCGTCGCCGGCGTACTGGCCGGCGCAATCTGGGGCGTCAGCTCCGGAGTGTCATCAGTACACCAACGCGGCTACAACCGAGGCGTCTACGCCGCCAAGGGCGAGATCACCACGATCACGCCCAGGGCCGAGTAGAGCGCATCATCGTCGCGCCATGGAGAGTCACTCGACTGTACTAGAAGGGTACTTCGGTAACACTTTGTGATATTTGAAATGAAAATTAATTGGTGGAGCGTAATCCAGGCTCTGGTGAGGTCTTTTGAAGTTGTATTCTACTAGCCACTCGGTGAGTCTTTTGTTGAAGAGAGAGC
>JBDRFP010000013.1:0-4185 GCA_043818555.1 bacterium
CATAGTAGTTCACACAGGGATTGCCCACATTGAGAATCCCTGTAGCGGCAGTTTTATTCATACTTCGGCATGTTACCAAGAGATTTTAGGGCATTAAACCCAAATCTCCGGGTGTTACCGATGTATCTCATCTTATACATCATATGCAGTTTGTCATCCTGAGGAGCTCGGGCGGTTGACGAAAGATCCTTCGTTACCGTATCGCTTGGTTCCTCAGGATGACAGTGGGATGAGAATGGCTGATAAGGGATCAGGAAGAGGGGAAAGGAGTTTGGTCGATGCGGTGATTAGTCAACTCGGCGGGATTTTGGTAAGATTCGGGTGGTAGCAGTCAAAGCTCGTTTCCCGACCGTCTACTATCTACTGACTACTGACTACTTTTGTGAATCACCAAGATTTCGTCCACTTGCACACGCACACACATTATTCGCTTCTTGAGGCTCTGCCGAGTCCAAAGAAGTTGGTTCGGTGTGCAAAGGAGCAGGGAGCCAAAGCGCTTGCAATTACGGACAACGGCGCCATGTACGGAGTCGTGGAGTTCTACAAGGCCTGCCAGGCCGAAGAGATCAAACCAATCATTGGACTCGACGCCTACATTGCGCCAAACAGGATGGCTGACAAGCGCCCGCGGTTTGACGACAAGCCGTACAGGCTCACTCTTCTCGCGCTCAACAATGCCGGGTACAAGAATTTAATGAAAGTCTCAACCGCCGGATTCCTCGAAGGCTTTTACTACAAGCCTCGGGTAGACAAAGAATATCTTAGCGAACATAACGAAGGTCTTGTTGCGCTCTCAGGGGGAGTTCGAGGCGAGATTGCGACGCTTCTGAGCATGGGCGACAAAGAAAAGGCCAAGGCAGTAGTCGAGGAGTACAAATCGATCTTTGGACCTGAGAATTATTACCTTGAGCTTATCCATCATCCTGACTTTCCCAGGCAGGTCGAGGCTAATAGCCAGATTCGCGATCTTGCAGTAGAAACCAACACCCCGCTCGTTGTCACAAAAAATTCTTTTTACCTTGACCCGGATGACCGCGAGCCTTACGACGCCCAGCTTTGCATTATGCGCGGCCGCACGCTCGATGAGTACCGCCAGACTAACGCGGAAGATGTCGATCTGTCGATCGGTACGCCTGAGGAGATCTGCAAATACTTTGCCGATGTGCCTGAGGCTCTTGAGAACACAAAGAAGATCGCCGACCGGGTGGATTTTGAAATGGATCTCGGCCACGATTACTTGCCAATATTCCCAATGCCGGAAGGCAAGAACGACAACGACTTTTTGCATGAGTTGGCGCTCAAAGGCCTTCATAATCGTTACGGCGAAGTGACACCGGAAATGATGGAGCGGTTTGATTTTGAGTTTGAGACAATTAAGCGAATGGGCTATGCGTCGTATTTTATAATCGTGCAGGACTTTGTAAACTTTGCAAAAGAGCGAGGAATTTTGGTTGGGCCTGGACGAGGGTCGGCTGCAGGGTCGATAATTTCCTATGCGCTGAACGTTACCGATTTGGATCCTCTGCGCTACGGACTCCTCTTTGAGCGATTCCTGAATCCTGACAGAATCTCAATGCCTGACATTGACATGGACTTTGCCGACAACCGCCGCGGCGAGGTGCTTGATTACGTTACGAACAAGTACGGCGAGGATCGCGTAGCGGGCATTATAACGTTTGGAACAATGATGCCACGCGCTGCGGTGCGCGACGCCGCCCGGGTGCTAGGCCTCAGCTACGACGAAGCCGACCTTATTGCGAAAACTGTACCGCCGCCGATTCAGGGCAGACACATGCCGCTAACAAAAGCGATTGAAGAAGATGTTGAGCTTAAAAAGCTCTACTCGTCAAACCCAATGGCCAGGCGCGTAATCGATTTGGCGATCGGCATCGAAGGCAACCCGCGCCACGCGTCCCAGCACGCTTGCGGGATTGTAATTGGAGATGTTCCGCTGATTGAGCGCGTGCCGCTTCAAAAGGGCCAGCGTGAAGATATGGCGCTTGTCACTCAGTATTCGCTCAACAACGCAGAAGCGGTCGGTTTGGTTAAAATGGACTTCCTTGGCCTTTCAAACCTTACTGTCATTCAAGATGCGCTAGAGATTATTGAAGCTGTGCACGGTGAAAAAATCGACATCGATAAGATTCCGCTTGAAGATAAAGAGGCGTTTGCCTTGCTCGGCCGAGCTGAAACCACGGGAGTGTTCCAGTTGGAGTCTGACGGAATGAAACGCTACATTCGCGACCTAAAGCCAACTCAGTTTGAAGATATTATTGCCATGGTTAGTTTGTACCGACCTGGACCAATGCAGTTTATTGAAAGTTTTATTAGGCGAAAGCACGGCACTGAGAAAATCGAATATGAACATCCGCTTATGGAAAACGCGTTTCGCGAAACATACGGGATTCCGGTGTATCAGGAGCAGGTGATGCAAGTTGCCAAAGACATGGCCGGGTTTAGCGGCGGAGAAGCTGACACTCTTCGAAAGGCTATGGGTAAGAAGATTGCAGAGCTGATGGCGAAGATGAAGGTGAAGTTTATTGACGGCGCTGTGGCAAATGGGGTTGATAAGAAAATCGCTACGGCTGTGTTCCAAAAGCTTGAAGACTTTGCTGCCTACGGATTCAACAAGTCGCACGCTGCGTCGT
Source organism: bacterium (assembly GCA_043818555.1). Taxonomy (GTDB): domain Bacteria; phylum Patescibacteriota; class Patescibacteriia; order UBA9934; family UBA9934; genus JAUYIW01. Next base: position 2,649 of record JBDRFP010000013.1, read on the forward strand.
ACGCCATGATTGCCTACCGCACGGCGTATTTGAAGGCGCACTATCCGCCTGAGTTTATGGCTGCGCTTATGAATTCAGACATCAACTCGATTGACCGAATTACCATCGAAGTTGAAGAATGCAGTCGCATGGGCATTAAAGTTTTGTCGCCTGATGTTAACGAGTCTTTCCCAGGCTTTGCCGTTGTGCCTGAAACCGGAAATGTCCGCTGGGGCCTGGCCGCAATTAAGAACTTTGGCGAAGAAGTGGCGCGAGCGATTGTTGCTGAGCGAAAAGAAAATGGAGAGTTTAAGGATTTGGTTGATTTTGCGTCACGTATTCCATCGCAGTATTTTAACAAGAAGTCGCTCGAGTCTTTGGTGAAGGCCGGAGCGTTGGATAGGTTTGAAGACAGGGCTAAGTTAATCTCTAACATCGACCAGCTCCTCTTGTTCAATAAACAGCTCCACAAAGAAAAAGAACAAAATCAGGTTTCCATGTTTGATGTTGCTCCTGGAATGAGCAAGAGTAAGCTAACGCTCGGAAAGGCTCTGCCGATTTCGAAGCGCGAACTTATGGCATGGGAGAAGGAGCTCCTGGGCATTTATGTATCCTCGCATCCGGCTGAGCTTTTTGGCAACCAGCTTGATAATTTGGTGACCCCGTGTCGGTCAGTTGTGAAATATGAAAAGGATACGCCAATAAAAATCGCCGGAGTTATTGCAGACGTAAAGAAGATTCTAACAAAGAAAAAATCCGAGCCAATGGCGTTTGTTCGCCTGGAGGATACGAGCGGGGAAGTGGAACTGGTTGTGTTTCCGCGGCTATACGCAGGCGTGAAGGAGATGCTCGCGCCAGGAGTTTTGGTGGTGATTGACGGCAAAGTTTCTGTTCGCGATCGGGAGATGAGCCAGGAACACTCGGTTCTGTGCGACAAGATTTTGCCGTTTTCAGAGGGCGACCTGCCCGAGGTCGCGGCAATGCTTCAGGACGGCATTTGGTTCGATGACGGCTTCCCCGAGTCTAGCCCCTCTAGCCCCTTTAGCCCTCACGACCTGGGCCTCTCGATCGCAGTCCCTGAAAAGCCAACGCATGACATGATTGTTAAGCTTCGGGAGATTTTTAAAGCCAACCCCGGGCAGGAACAAGTCTATCTTGTTGTCCGCTCAGGCGACCAGGATCGCAAAGTCGCCACAGAGTATCAGATCAGCGCTTCTCAGGATGTAATCGATATGATAGAGGAGGTTGTTGGTCAGAAGGTAGTGGTGAATAATCAATGACCAAATAACCAATTCCCAATGAATCCCCAATATCCAATCTGCGATTAGTCATTTCGAATTGGATGTTCATTGGCAAATGGGTGTTTGCGAATTGGTCATTTTTAGCAATTTATTGTAGAATATACTTGTTGGACTAAATGTATAAGATGAGATACATCGGTAACACCCGGAGATTTGGGTTTAATGCCCTAAAATCTCTTGGTAACATGCCGAAGTATGAATAAAACTGCCGCTACAGGGATTCTCAATGTGGGCAATCCCTGTGTGAACTACTATGC
>JBDRFP010000014.1:0-5600 GCA_043818555.1 bacterium
TGGTCGACTGCCGTTGCTGTCAAAGCAGGGATTTACTGGTTCGATCTTTTGCACACCACCAACCAAGTCACTGACTAATATTGTTTTGCAAGACGCTCAGCACTTAATGGCAGACAATAATCATCGCATGAACACTCCAATTTTGTTTGACGCAGATGACGTAAAAGATGTTTACAATCTGATGAAGGTCATGAATTACCATACTCAGTTTGAGGTAATTCCAGGCGTGAACGTCATGTTGTATGACGCTGGACACATCTTAGGCTCGGCGTTTGCTGTTGTTGATATTGATGCCAAGCATACAGCCGATTCAAAGGCCCGTAGAATTGTATTTAGCGGAGATATTGGTAACAACGACGTTCCGATTTTGCCGTCGACTGAAAGCATTAGCCACGCGGACATTGTTATTTGCGAATCAACATATGGCGATCGCGAACATGAGCCGGTTGATACGCGCATGACAAAACTGCGTGACATGATCAAGGATGTGGTCGGTGGTAATGGCACTTTACTGATTCCGGCATTTTCCATTGAGCGCACTCAAGAATTGCTCTACGAGCTTGACCGTATGCTTGATGAAAAAATTGTTCCAGGTTGCCCGATATATCTTGATAGTCCGCTTTCCATTAAAGCGACGGAAATTTATCAGGAATTTTCTAATTATCTTCAGTTTGATAGAGATATTTTTACAAGCAAAGATCGGAATTTCTTTAGTTTTCCAAACTTGCATGTAACCCTCACCGTTGACGCATCAAAGTCAATCAATGAAGATTCTGGAGCAAAGATAATTATTGCCGGCGCTGGAATGATGAATGGCGGGAGAATTTTGCACCACCTAAAGCGATACATCGAGGATTCCAGGTCAGGTATTCTTATTATTGGCTATCAAGCAGAAGGAACGCTCGGCAGGCAGATTTTTGACGGGCAGAAAAAAGTTCATATTCACCATGAACCATTTGACGTACGAGCCAAGGTTTCAGCGATTGGCGCTTTCTCGGCGCATGGCGACAGACAGAAATTAAAGCAGTGGTTGCAAACCTGCCAAGAGCCAATTGGGCAGATTTTCTTGGTTCATGGCGATGATAGTGTAAAAGAAAAATTTAAAACATATTTAGAAAAAGAGCTTACAGGCGACATTCAGATACCAAAGTATTGGCAGAGCTTTGAGTGGTAGGGTTGACTTTTTTGTCACATTGAGGCATATTTTGCCCAACCCTCAACCGCACCGGAGGTGCATAGTGTCTGAAATCAACCCCAGGTACAGAGTAGTGCTCGAACAGGTGGGTGCCGCGGTCGCTGCAGCTCATGAAGCCGGCATTCGTGGCAACGAGCTGGCGGCGCGTGCGCTCGACCAGCTCGCGCAGAACAACATCAGGGTGTTCGGTCGTCAGGCCACGGTCAGGCTGACCGAGCGCAAGCTCGACGGGTCATTCGTGATGCAGGTGCAGGGCACCGAGATGGGCGACCTCGTGGAGGTCACGCTCGTACCCAGGCTGGTCGCCTAGTCGCCAGTTTCTCTGTTGCGTCGTCACCCCCACATCCTGTGGGGGTGAAATCGTCTCACACCGGAGGAGAAATGAACACTACCGAAATAGTATATGCATGCTACCAAGTAGTATGCGGGATTGTGACTACTGACCGCACTCGCCGGAGCGTCACCGGATCGGTGATGTTGCAAAAGCTGATCGGTAATCGCATCGGCCGGGCGCTTGGGAGTGGTGCTAGTCCGGTTCCCGGACAGGTGATCGACAAGATCAGGGTCGCGGTGATGAGTCCGCGCTCTGACTCGGTCTATTCGATCAAGATCTCGGGCATTCCAGGCAAAGATAGTCCAATCACCATGACCATGACTATCAACCTGCGCAAGAAAACAATCAGTAGGGTGCGATGAAGTCCCTACCGCAAAACCGTCTTGACCCCGCGCCAACTGGAGCGGGGCGTTTGTTTTATGAGTTATTTTGAAAATCCTACCCAATCGTAAAAATCTTTTTCAGAAGATTGGCTTGGGTTAAAGTCAATAAATTCTGTGGCATAAGGATCAAGCGTGCTCATACGAATTGCCCGAAGGTCAAGAAGTCGGCTCTGATCGCTGTATTGAACAGTAGCCAGACCGATAATCGGCGCCACTTCGATTTCGTCCAACCAACTGTAGTGCACAACGCTAACCTGACCTTGGGTGCTAATATTAACCTCGCGAACCGAAATGTTTGCATTCCCATCAAGCACGATTCTGCCTTGGATAAGCTGGAGGTCGATATTACCTTGGCGTCCATCAACAAGCTTGACTTGTGTATTTTTTGATAGGTAGACGGTCGAATTATCGATGTTGAAAACCGCATAGTCGTCCGACGTGGTCATGATTTTTCCGCGTTTGATAATGTCCCCGGTTTGCGTGTTTATCGCCGAAAGTTGCGATTCGGTTGCTGTGCGATTGTGGATTAATAACCCGCTGGCAATAATCACAAGCAAAATAATCAAGATTCTTTCAAGTGTGATAAACTTACAGGTGTTCATAGATAGATATATTCTATCGGATTTAATAAATAAGATCGAATTCTATGGCTTTACTTGAGTTCTATGGTGATGGTTGTCCGCATTGTATTGAAATGAAACCTTTAGTCGAACGTCTAATTCAAGAAGAAGGTGTGCAGGTTGATGTGCTTGAGGTCTGGGAGAATAAAGAAAATGCAGTTAAAAAGGATGAGTACGATACCGGTGTTTGTGGCGGAGTTCCGTTTTTTATAAATACTGACACCAAGGCTGTAATCTGTGGCTCAACAGATTATGAGAGTTTAAAAAAATGGGCAGGGAAGTAAAATTTATTAATTTGTCTGTATAAAACATTGCACCCCCGGGCCTGAGCTCGGGGGTGACGTCGTAGGTGAGGGAGAGGGTCAGGAGATGGCTCCGTGTTTTCGCGCGATTCTCCTTGCCGCATCCCTGGCATTCTTCCAGGTCGTGGGCTGACCAGACTGTGTTTCCATAATCCTTTTTACCTTGCTGGCTAGGTTGAAGACGATAAAGGCCTGCAAGGCAATAGCGCCATAACGTTCCTGGTAAGCGACCAGGTAGGCGGCGAGCGTTTGCTCGTCATCGATTTGGCGCAACTCTCGTACCATTGCAAATAGTAGAGAGAGATTCTGCTGGAGCTCAATGCGCTGACCCAGGTCCTGAGTCAAGCATAGGAGAGGTCTCTGCTCCATCTGCATGCGCAACTGCAGGTCGAGCCTTTGCTCGAGTACTTGGCTTTGCGGAGCTTCGCTGAACTCTTCTAGCCCTTCCATATCCCATATGTACCCGCTATATGCCAGGTCAAGCAGGCGGACAATCTGGTAGAAAGAGTCGTCGGTGAGTTCCTTCCAGTTGATGCGCCAGATCATACGGGGTGAAAGCTGTTCGAGTTCATCGGAACCTGTGAAGTTGTGCACCAGATGAGTTCTTGCCAATACTCTTTGTTTTGACACGCCCCGTTTCAACAGCACTTTGCCAGTGCTTTCGATATTCTCCAATACTATTGGTAGCTCAACATCCTTTATGAGGGCGAGAGCTTCCTCTTTGTCGATTGGTGCGGTTTCGATGAAGAGTACTCTGTCGTTGACCCCGCATGCTTTGATTGCGGGGTCAGCCAACATGCACTGTTCCTGCATCACCCAAAATTTTCCTGCGCGCGTGAACATCTGTCGAGCAGATGTGTCGCGCTGGTTGATCGAGTCAGCGATTACCATCTCGAGATCAAAACCAGCATGCGCGAAGTCATAACAGGCGTAGAGTATGTCTCCAAGCAGATCCATCATATTGCGTGATGGTGGTTGCGTGTTTCGGGATTGCGATAATGAGAGTGACATGCCAAGCATTGCTTTCTCCGGGTTTGGATTGGGTTTCGTGACAAGGTACGGCAAGTTAAATTAATCAAAAAAGACCCTTTTGTCAAGGATCCTTCTGTAAATTTTCATTAATTATGACGATTTTATTACTCAAATCGTTCCACCCAATGCGAGTCAACTTCCACGTTAAGCTCCAAGAAAATCTTTTCACCGGTTACGGTTTCAAGTTCTTTGCGAGTCGATTGACTGATTTCTTTGATTCCACGTGCTCCTTTGCCAATAATCATCCTTTTATACCTTTCGTCAGTTGTAAGAACGTCAGCGCCAATGTAGAGTGTGCCGTTTGGCCGTCTTTCAATTTCATTAACCACCACATGAACTGAGTAGGGAACTTCTTCACGCAAGCGCAAGAAAAGTTTTTCTCGGATGAGCTCGGCAATTCGTTCTTTTTGGCCCAAGTTTGAGATTTGATTTTGTTCGTAATAAGGTTCGCCATCGGGTAGATGTTCAAAAATCCAGTCCTTTAATATGTCTAAGTTAGTTCCGTTTAGAGCGGAAAGCTCTACCATGGCATCAAAATGGTCATCTAAAAGATCGCGGTAAAAGTCAATGTTTCTTTGCGCCGACTTTTCATCAACTTTATTGATTATCAAAAGTTTTGGTTTATCAACGCCTTCTATCATCTTTAGCGTTTGTTTTTCCTCATTTCCGATTTCTCTGGTTGGGTCAACAACATAAAGCAAGACATCGATGTCTCTTAGTGATTCTCTCACTGATTCCAGTAGTTTTTTTGTTAGTTCGTCTTTTGCTTTTTGCATTACTCCTGGAGTATCCACAAAAACTATTTGACCTCGAGGGTCGTGCACTACGCCTTGCAAAGGCACTCGCGTTGTTTGTGGTTTGGGAGTAGTGATTGCGACTTTTGTGCCAACAAGTGAGTTGAGTAAAGTTGATTTGCCAACGTTTGATCGGCCAATAAGTACGGCAAATCCAGATTTAAATGATTCTTCTGTTTTCCCCTCCTTTTCTAAGGAGGGGGTAGGGGTGGTTGTTGTAGTTTCGGAATTCATATATTAGGAGGATACAGTAGTAATAGGTGAAAGCACAAGCGTCCTGCCAGGGGCAGGACGCACGACGAGTGGCGCGGGCGCAGGTGAACGGGCTTCAGCGACCGTCAGGCTCGTTGCCGTCGGCATCGAGGTCGCTGTTGTCCTCATCCTCCTTGTTCAGGAAGACTCTGATAGCAATATAGAGTCCGAGGGCGCCACCAAGACCGATAGTCACCACTTGCCACTTGCCGGTGAGCAACGGGGCTATGAATACGAGCAGGATTGACACGCCAGCTATGATGGCTCCGATGGCGTCCTTTTTCCTTGTCATGAGATCTCCATTGGTCACGGGTGGAAGATATTAATATCACTGTTTAAGCCATCAGTCAATTATTTGTGCTTGGTTTTTGATCCCGGGTAGAGATCGGATTTCTATTCACAGGTTTGGAATATTTTTCTTATCCACGGCTATCATGGAAAAAAATGGTAAAAGTATGTATACTCCCGCCAAACTTAATTATAAATAACCTATGACAACTAAATTACGTTCGTGGATTTATAGCTTATCTTTCATTGGCTTGGTGGCAGGTGGCGTGGTGACAGCCTCCGGTACAGCAGTAGAGGGCGGGCATACAGCAAATATCGCCCTAACGTTTCTCTGGATCGCTGTAATTCTGATCGCAGCCAAACTTGGCGGACTGGTGGAAAAACTCGGTCAGCCGGCCGT
>JBDRFP010000015.1:0-18792 GCA_043818555.1 bacterium
GGCCGCGAATTTGTACTAGCTGGATTTACCAGGGACAAGCAATTTGGTAAACTAAAAGAGCTAATCGTATAGGCCCTATCAGACCAATACGACCTATTATGACCCGGCAATTAGTCTCAATAATTATCCCAACGTACCAGCACGCGCAGACGATCGCGGCGTGTCTAGATTCGGTTTTTGCACAGACTTACGCGCCGATCGAGATCATTGTTGTCAACGATGGGTCGACCGATAACACTCTCGAGTTGCTCGACAAGTATCGCGATTCAATCAAGTTGATCGATCAGGAGAATCAGGGATCAAACAATGCTCGCAACAATGGATTTAATGCTTCGACAGGTGAGTATGTATGTTTTTGCGATGCGGATGTTGTAATGCGTCCGGACATGATTGAAAAGTTGTTTGACGCACTCCATGACCATGCCGATGCCGGATACACATATAGCGCATTTAAATTTGGCTGGAAAACTTTTAAAGGCGTGCCTTTTAATGCGAATAAGCTCAGAATTCGAAATTTCATCCATTCGACTTCATTGATTCGACGCAAAGATTTTCCAGGTTTCGATCCTGCCATTAAACGCCTGCAGGATTGGGATGTATGGCTTACGATGCTTGCGAAAGAAAATGGCGGAGTTTTGGTCAACGAAGTCTTATTCGAGATCCAAGTTTCAGGAGAGTCAAGAATTGGATCCAAATGGCAGCCATCTTTTGTGTACAAGCTACCGTGGAAGTTGATTGGCTGGCGACCAAAGGCGATCGTCGACTATGAACGGGCTCGCGATGTTATCAAGCGCAAACACAGCCTCAACTAGTCCCTAAACCCTAACCCCTATGTTAGACGTTTCAATCATCGTAGTAACCTACGAAGAAAATCTTGATGTTCTCAAGGGCTGTTTTGATTCTGTGGCAGCTTCGAACGGCGTAGATCTGGAATTAATCGTAGTCGATAATGCAGGAAGCGATGCTACCAAGGGGCTGCTGATGTCATACCCTGGCGTAAAGTATATTCGGAACCCGGATAACAGGGGTTTTGCCGCTGCGGTGAATCAAGGCATTTCAGCATCGTGCGGTAAGCATGTGCTGTTACTGAATCCTGACACTTGTTTTGGAGCAGGTACGTTGAACAAAATGATTGTTCATCTGGATGAGGATAGCGAAGTTGGTGTTGCCGGCTGCGTTATTCAATATCCTGACGGAAGCCCTCAGGAGAGCTTCCGACGATTTCCAACGCTTAAAGCATGGTTGTTAACGCTTTTCAAAGTCCCGCACATTGTTAAGCGCTCAAAAATCGTTGACCACTACATGATGCGCGACGCTAACCCGTATCAAACCCAGGATGTGGATTCAATTATGGGCGCGTTTATGTTTATTCGACGCGAACTTATCGACCAAATTGGAATGCTCGACGAGCGGTACTTTATTTGGTTCGAAGAGGTGGATTATTGTAAGATGGCGCACGATGCCGGATGGAAAATTCGTTATTACGCCGATGTTCGCATTGAACACATGCAGGGGCACTCATTTGGAAAAATAGCGACGCTCCGCAAACAAAAATGGATCCGCACCAGCCTGCGAAAGTACATGTACAAACATCACGGACCGGTGCCGTGGCTGATCTTGTGGGTTTTGACTCCAATTTTATTCATGCTCGCGCTCGCCGTATCGTTAATTAAGCCTCGATAATATTGCATCAAATATGTTTGAGAAATTCTATTCAAAAACACCTAGGCAGATCGCCTTTGACGTAAAAAAGTTTTTAAATGAGGATTTCTTTGCTCGCTATCCAGAGTTGAAGAAAATGATCTCAATCATTATTGTTGGCTCAGTAGCTACTGCAAATTATGACGAGCATAGCGATATAGACTTGGATATCTTGTTTTTTAACAAAAAAAAATATGAAAGCTTACTTAAGAAAATCAAGCAATTTAAAAATGAACTGCGCCGGGAAGGTATTCCAATTCAGATACATCGTCCGATAATATTAAAAGAGATCGAGCGCGATTTGAGCGGTTGGGAAAAGGACGGCATGCTTAGAGAGTACTCTCAGGCGGTTGTTGTTTCCGATCCCGGGAACCGGTTTAAGAAAATTCAATCCAAATATCGATGGTATCCAAAAAATATTTATTTGGAAAAGTTAAATTGGCTATTCGCAGAAATGATCTTTGAATATGAGGAAAGATTTTTAGTTGCAGTTAAAAGGAAGGATTCGTATTTTGGCGAAGTGGTAAAGATGAAGATCCTCAAGCATTTGATGACCATCGTACTGATGTCAAATAAAAAGTATCCGGCTTTTGATAAGCACCTATATCAGGATCTTAAGAAGATCAAACAGACGTCAAGCAAATTTATTAAACTTATAGATAAGTTGCTAGAGTCTAATGATTTGAAAAAAAATGTTAAGCTGTTGCGAGATGTGATTGAGATTGTTGAGGAAGATCTTGTGAAAAAGAAGATAATTTCGAAGAAGCCCTGGCAGTACTGGATTGACTTGCGCCCGAAATACAAAGTTGAAATGAAGTAACATGCTCGCAAAGCAATTCATTGGTAAATGGACGTGGTGGGTCCTTGGTGGAGTCGCCGTAACACACCTCATCGCGATCCTTGTTCGCGACACGAGTTTTGAGTTGCCTGCATTAATCGCGATAGCAATATTAACGATCGCCGTAGCCTGGAAGTCACTCCCGCATGGGCTCATGATTGCATTCGCGGAGGTTTTTACGGGTGGGCATGGACATTTGCTTGACGCTGATTTGTTCGGGGTTTCGGTTTCGATCCGAATGATTATTTTCGTCGCTATTATGATCGTCTGGTTCGTTCGATGGATCAAGCGCGACCTTCATCCTCGCGTAATCCTCCAGCGCGACGCTCCGTGGGTGGTCCTTGCAGTTGCGATCGCGGTCGGAGTGCTGGTAGGATTTTTAAACAACAGCCCTGCAAGCGTGTTTGATGACGCCAATGGCTATGTTGCGATGCTGTATTTACTGCCAATCATTTCAATTAACTGGACACAATTGCTGCGTCGCGACCTGCTCCAAACGCTCGCAGCCGGCGCAATCTGGCTCACATTGTCGACCTTAACACTCTCATTCCTATTCACGCACCTCGACGGCAAGGCGCTCGATCCAGTCTACAAATTTGTACGCGACTCCAGGCTCGCAGAGATCACGCTACAAGTGCCGGACGCGACGCAGTTATTTGTCGACTATTACTACCGCATCTTCCTACCATCGCAAATGTTTATAGTGGTCATGTCGATTATTATGATCGCCGCCTTCCTGATGCTTTGGAGAAGCCAGCGCATGCCTGAATTAACCGCGCTCAGTTTTGCTTTGTTAGCATCGGCTGGAATATTATCGATGTCTCGAAGTTTTCTGTTGGGTTTTGCGGCAGCGTCAGTTGTCTTGTTTGTTTTTAGCTTAAGAGTAGGGAAGAGGGCAGTATCAAATGTTACTCGACGTTCAGTGACGGCAATTCTTCTTGCTGCGCTCGGTTTTGGCATTGCCTGGTCTACAGTGGCATTTCCATTTCCTCCAAATCCAGATATTTCCGATGCGTCTTTTTACAAAACATCTGCCGAGGTTGGGCGTGAAGCCGGAGTAACAAGTAGGTGGCAGCTAGTTGGGCCAATGATGGAAAAGATTTCCGAGTCGCCGATAATCGGGTCTGGGTTTGGAACCGAAGTAGCCTACACTTCGGACGATCCACGCTTGCGCGAGCAAACTGGCGATGGGGTAATTTCGACTTACAGATTTGAATGGGGCTATTACGACGTTTGGCTTAAAATGGGCGCGCTTGGGCTTATTGCAATCGCCCTGTACTTCATTACGCTCATGCGAGCAACATGGTTTACAATTCAACGCAACGGCCACGCTTGGCTTGCGGCAGGGCTTGGCGCAAGCATTTTAGCGCTCTATATAATCAACATCTTCTCACCGTACATGAATCACCCAATCGGAATCATGCTGATGCTGTTTGCGCTACCATTCATCGACTTTGAAGGCCTGGCTCGCAAAATCGCCGAGGCAAGGAATCGTCGAACACAAAAATTATCGTCTACGAAAAAACTCAGCCCCGCGGTTTCATCATCATCTTCGTCATCGCGAGCAGACTGATAAATCAACCCTACTGTCATCCTGAGCGATTGTTTATCGTTTAGCGAAGGATCTTTTGGTTCACGATCTCGAACGAATGTGAGAGCTATTAACCTTCAGGGTTAAACCCTGAAGGTTAAATCTTGTGGAAAAGTCAAATATTTCGCCAAACTAAACGCTGTTTAATTATAAAATTACCTATTTAACCCTGAGGGTTGAACCCTGAAGGTTAAAGAGAAATTTGACAGCCTGTACAGCCTCTGATATTGTAACCCCTCATCCGATTATTTCGGGTGGAAAAATTTATAAATATGAGCAACTATCTCAAAAAACTGCCAACCATTGTAACAAAGACACTATTTCTTAGTGCCATGGTTAAAGTCGCGCTGTTTTCTGATACAGGATCAGTGTGTCTGCATAGGCGAGTTGTTATGAGATTTTGAATATTTACTAAGTAATTTCGAGATTTTTTAACACCCTGCCTAGCAATAGGCGGGGTGTTTAATTCATAGCAAAACGGTCCAAAATCACTGTATCTGCGGCCTCGCAACTGCGCGTCTCGTTCGCCGTACATAAGGTACGGTTTACTGCGGCGCTTGTTGCTCAACCAAATCTACCCAATTTTGAACGTTTTGTTAACAACACACGATCAACCGTACTGGTTGACCGGTTGTTTAGTGCGCTCTAACAGGAGGGAAGCTATGTCCGACCCAAACGATAGTCGAAAAATCACGCGCAACTGGCGTGAATACCTTGGTGAGATTCGGGAAAGTTACCGTGTCTATACTTGGGTATGGCAGGAACTCATCGGCGTCGATGCAAAACGCATACTCAGAAAGATGGGCGTTGCGCTTACGATTGAGATTGTGTTCGCGCTATCAATTCCGTTTTTCATCAGCATGGTGTTTAACGGGCTTGTGGCAGGCGATCACAGAAGAGCGATGACTGGGCTTGGCCTGGCGCTTGTAGCATTGCTATTCGAGCGGTTTGCTGCGCACTTCGTGATGATCTATCGTGAATGGATCGTGGGATTCAACCAGGGCGAACTTGACGAGCGCGCAAATTTACTGTTCCTGGAGAAGTCAATGGGGCAACACAGCCAGGAGAACAGTGTTCTGAGTTCGTCCAATGTGGAAAAAGGACGCGCGCGTGTGTTCGAGCTTGAGAATATGATGCTCTTTGAGGGCCTTCATACAATCATCATGCTTGCGATTTCATACACGCTTCTGTGGTTCATAAGTCCGGTAGCTGGCATTGTAATGACAGTGATGATCGGCATCATTTTTTCCTGGTCAATGTTTATGAACCGGAAGGTGCTCCAAATCTGTACACCGCTTGATGCTGATTTCAGAAAGCTGAACCGCCACCGTGTAGAGCGATGGGACCAGGTTGGACGTGTCAAGGCCAATGCCAAGGAGCGGGAAGAAGTAAAGCACATGCGTGGCTGGTTCAATCAAATTCTTGATCGCGACCGCCACTTCTGGTTCTGGTACATTAAGAATCTTACTGGACGCGGTACGCTCACTTCCATCTGCGTAATGGGCATCCTGACTTATGGGGTTTGGCTTGTGCGCTCTGGCGTATGGGAAGTCGGCCTGTTGTATCCGCTATTCACCTGGAGCGTTAACCTAAAGGACAATCTCTGGCGGGTAGGCAACATTGAACACCAGCTCAACTGGAACATGCCTTCTGTGCGTTCCATGATCAAGGCGCTTACAATGGAGCCTGATGTAGTTGATGCCGACGATTCCGTTGATCTGGCAGACGATGCTCCAGTAGCGCTAAGGCTCTGCAATGTATCGCACGGTTATCCTGACAGCGAAGGTGTTGTTCGGAAAGTCCTGCAAGATGTTAGCTTTACGGTTGGCCAAGGTGAAAAGGTAGCGCTTCTTGGTCCAAGTGGAGCAGGGAAGACTACCATTATGCGCGTAATTATGCGTCATATGGATCCAAACAAGGGCGCGGTGCATGTGAATGGCCAAAACTTGAAGTCCCTGAAGCTTGCTTCGTGGCTTGAAAAGTTGGGCTACATTGCGCAGGAGCCAGCCGTGCTCGACGGTACGATTCGCTACAACCTGCTTTACTCTCTTCCGATGGAAGATCGTGAAAAGGTTAGCGACGCAGACTTGTGGAAGCTTATGGGCAAGCTGCAGATCGACTTCGGCGATCGGCTTTCCGAAGGGCTCGATACTAAAGTCGGCCGTGATGGCGTTAAGCTGTCTGGTGGGGAAAAACAGCGAGTGATGATTGGCGCCGCAGCGATTAAGCAGCCAAAGTTGATGGTAATTGACGAGGCTACAAGTTCGCTCGATGCTTTGACTGAGCGCAAGGTTCATGACGGTTTGAAAGAAGTTCTGACCGACGACATGAGCGCGCTCATCATCACCCATCGGCTAAACACTGTGCGCGACATCTGCGATAAGTTCGTTGTGTTAAAGCCTTCCAGCGATCTTCAAAATGGCGAAAGTCAGGTTGAAGCAATCGCAGGATCGTTTGAAGAGCTCTACAGAGCGTCTCCAACGTTCCGCGAGCTCGCTGATGAGCAGGGCGTGGCAATCGACCACAATATAACCTTCAAGGTTTAGAAACATTGAAGGTTAAAAAACTCCACCCGAGTAAAATCGGGTGGGTTTTTAATTATGTAAATTTCATGGTAAGATTTTGTTAATAACAATCTTTTATGAATGAATCACTTGATCGCGGAGCTAAAGAAGCTGCAATAGAGTCTGGTTTGGAAATTAGGGAACATAAAGGGTTCAACGATTTGCCAGAGCTAAGGCGCGAAAGAATTGCTAATGCCGCGATAGTTTTTGAATATATTTTTAGTAGCGGAGAGGACCCGACAGAAGGTATAGATCCGGTGGAGGGCTTGAATATGCTGCGAGACGCTGAAGATGTAATAGACCAGATTAATTTTGACAATACTAAAATTTCTAGAATTCCAGAACAAGTGTTGAATAAAAGTCATTCAGCCGTGACGCATATATCGCCGCATGAAGTTGCTTCTCTTAAAACCGGCCCAGAGGGCCACGACACTGAGGCTGCCGAGATATTAATTGGCATGTACAACACGGCCATAAAAATTCACAAAGCAGAAAGTGATTTAATAAAGGTTCTTGCTGACAAATACAGATCGCAACTAGCTGAACTGGGAGTGATGTTTAATGAATTCGATTATTCAAGAGTTAAATATAAGGATGTTGATATTGAGTATATTGAAAATTTTTTGGAAAAAAGAAAATCGGAAAAGATATCCAAACGCAAGGACGAAATTATTGAGCAGTTAGAATCAGGGGCTACCCCCGAGCAATTGCGTGAATTCCCAGAAAATGTTAGGTCAGAAATTTTAAAAAATATTTTCAGCATTGAGCTTAACCAAGGGTGCACAGTACGATGTACCTTTTGCGCGTTTGGAACATCTGGAAAGATTACAGATACCCTTCCGTTTGAAGACGTGGTGTGGTTATTGAGAAGAACCAAAGACATCATACCGTATTATGCCTCGGACCCTCTTGACTATAGGGATAGTTCAGGCGGAAAAGAACGAACGTATGAAGATGTTTTGACAGTCGCCCTGGTGGACCGAGATAGAATTTTTACATCCACTGCGTACCCACGCAAGTCTGGTGATGTGTTTAATCGGGTAAAGGACAAGATTACAAGGATTAGTATTAGCGATATGAACAAGAAGCGACTTGCTAAGGATGGTCATTTAACAATTACTGAGCTAGGAAGTGTTATAATAACCGATCCAGATTTGTATTATCCAAGGAGTACAGATCGAAAATTGAATCTACATTCAACTTTCGGTCAGCTCTCATACAGAACCAGAAGAAGGCTTAGTATGAATGCTAAAGAGACATATTTCTTAAATCAAGATAATATAGTTCGTACGGGCAGGAACGCTGTAAAGCCTCATGAAGACGGTCATGCAAATGGGGATTTTATTGCAGACTCAATTGCATGTAACGACGGCGTAGTTATGAGTGGCAAAGGCGCAAGAAATAGCGTTCAGATGCTTACCACGCACAAGTATCCAAATGGTACAGCCGAAGTCGCGATCACAAAAGAAAGCTTGAGTGGCGGAGCTTTAAAGATTGAGCAAATTAGCAAAAATGTAAAGTTCGGTGAGAAGGTACAGATTTCTGATCTGCTTGACTGTTGTGTAGTGCAGGCTCCTGATGAGCAAAAAAAACATAAATATATTTCTAAGAGTACGGTGAAAGAAGTGGAGCTGGCTGGAATTGCAATAGAAACAATTTATTTTATTGCCTATTCAGATGATTTTAGTGAGAGCATTTCCGGCGCTGTAGAATTCAGTGCCGCAACTGGGTTAATAAAAAATATCAAAATTAATAGTAAATAAAATTACTGCATATTGGTCAGGGACGCCGCACCACCTAATTTTCTTGTCCAAAGTTGCAATGTTTGTTTGTGTATGTAATAATCAATAATATTTAACTTAAAATTAAGTTATGGCCAACAAAAATAAAATAGAGGGCACAGAAAGAAAAGAGAGTGAAAGCAATGGGGATAAAACGTTACTGTCATTGAGGGAGGACGGAACGGTTGAGGGGATAGCGTTAAGATGTTATTACTCAGAGCCGGGAGGCTGCCCAATGTATCACAGGCCTGGCGAGTGCACTTTTGATGTGGATGTAGAGCGCTTACCGGACGAACTACAAGATAAGGTTGCTGACATGAAAGCAGAGGGCAAGGCTGGCTCCATTGGCGAGACAAAGGAATAATAAATAAAAAACACCACCCTAGTAACATCGGGTGGGTTTTATTGGAGGGCAAAAGTAGTTAGTAGACAGTATCCAGTAGTCAGTAGTGGCCTACGATAATGATTTGTTGCCGATGTTCGGGTGGCCGGAGAGGAAGTCGTGCGCGGGCATTTTTTGTTTGCCTTCTGGTTGGAGTTCGGTGATTTCGAGTGTGCTTGAGCCGGTGCCGATGAATAGTCGGTTATTCATGATGGATATTTGGCCTGGGGCGAGAGCGCTAACCCCCTCTAACTCCCCCTTGAAAAGTGGGAGAACCGCTTTGGTGATCTTGAGTCTTTTATTATCAAGCATTGTCCAAGTTCCTGGCCAGGGTTGGAAGGCGCGGATTTGGCGGTCGATTACTTCTGCTGGCTGAGTCCAGTCAATCTTGCCGTCCTCGCGTGTGAGGAGTTTGCAGAAAGTGGCACGGTCATGATCTTGATCTTTAGCCTTGATTTTATTGGCGTCCAGCCTTTTGAGTGTGTTGACGAGCAGTGGCGCTCCAACATTGTGAACTTTGTTTTGAAGTGACTCGAGTGATTCGTCTGGCGCGAGCGTAATCTTAACTTGATCGAGAATTGGTCCATGGTCCATTTCAGCATCGAGCAACATTATCGACACGCCAGTCTCGGTTTCACCGTCAGCGATCGCCGCTTGCATTGGAGAAGGCCCCCGATACTTTGGTAAAAGCGATGGGTGAACGTTAACTGTGCCAAGGCGTGGAATATTCAGAATCGCCTCAGGAATGATTTTTCCGTATGCGACGACAACGAAAGCGTCAGGGCGGGTAACCCCCCCTAACCCCCCCCTGAAAAGTGGGGGGATCGATTTCAAACCCTGGATCACCTCAATGCCATGTTCCTCTGCGTAAACCTTGGTTGGCGGAGGCGTTAACTTGTTTCCACGCCCAGCTGGCTTGTCTGGCTGACAAACTACGGCGGAAACTAAAATATCCTCATCGGCATGTAGCGCTTTGAGGAATGGTAGTGAAAATTCAGGGGTTCCAAAGAAAACTATGTTCATATGATTACCAGGTACTTACAGATGTACAGATGGTCCATGATTTACAGATTGAAATACCTGTTTTCGATCTGTATATCTGTACTTCTGTAAGGCCCTGGCTAGATCACAGCTTCGCCTAGGCGATCTTCGCCTTCCAAAATCTTCTTAGCGCGATCAATAAACAAAATGCCATCAAGGTGATCAATTTCGTGCTGGCAAATCACAGACATCAGTCCAGACGCCTTAAACCGTACAGGCTCTCCATTTCGATTCTTGGCCTTCACTTTCACCGATTTGTGTCGCTCAACAATACCCCAAACATCAGGCACGGAAAGGCATCCCTCAGTACCGTCTGCCATTTTATTAGATCGTGAAATGATTTTCGGGTTTACATACACCTCCGTACCGCTCTTAGTTTCAGCCACAAAAATTCGTTTTTGCACTCCAACCTGCGGAGCGGCAAGACCCACGCCGTTTTCCGCTTTCATGGTTTCGATCATATCTTCAATCAGCCGCTGTGTTTCGTCTGAGCGAATTTCTTCGTCAGTAAGCGGTTTTGAGACCTCAAGCAGCTGGTCGTCCGGATGTTTTAATATTATTTTGAGAGGCATAGTTTCGTTTGGTGTACACTGGTTAAGTGGTTGAGTTATTTACTGATTTAGTTGCCGGGTCACTCAATCACTTTGTATGATAACTGATTATCTCCGGCACAATTATAAATTTTGGAGGCAGAGTTTTCAAAACGTCGGCGACCACACCGCCTTGATCCATAGCATACCGTATGATTGTTGAGTCGTCCATTTGTTCAGCTTGGACATTATGTTTTAGGTTAAGTAGATCGACGATTGGTTGTGCAACCGATGGCTTGATTGTTAAACGATTCATAGCCGGTGGCAGATTGTAGGTTTTTCTGATCGCAAGTTCGTCAGCTAAGAACTTTTTAGGTTTAAGCATTGATTGCACCTGCTCGGGCAGCCAAGTTTGAATTATACATTGCGCATGCTGCTGCTCGGTAATTCTCAGAAGCCGATGCAGCCGTTCAGCAGCGACTTCTGACGCATCGAAATGAGGATGTGCTAGGTGAAGGTCGAATGCTAGTTCGGCAATAAGTCCGTAAGTAGATTTGAGAAACGGCGTATGGACCTGACGGAAGTAATACTCGGTTGCCAAAACGATCGTCGGTTGTTTAGGAGGAACTGGCTGTTCATCAGATTTTTCAATTACGACTACATCGATGCCCGGAAAGGCTTTTTGAAGTTCGGCCTGCATCCGTTTATTGCCAATGCCTTTTTCGTTGAGCGTTGCGCGTTTACAAGATGGGCAGTTGACCGGGATCCACATTTCAGTCTGGCAAACCGCGCATTTAAGGTCGTTTTGACGAACAAAAGGCACATTCCCGCAGGTCCCACAGAAAGGAATATGACCGCAGTTATTGCATTGCAGTCTTCCTGCAAAGCCCTTTCGGTTGTATGAAAGTAGCACAGATTGCCCTTTTTGTAAAGTGTCAGCTATGGCTCGATTTAAGCTTTCAGTAACGAACGGAATTGTTGAGCGTTGTTCTTGCGCTTTAAGCGACGCCACCTGACAGCTTGGCCTGACCGACCATAAAATTTCACGCTCTTTGTTTGCTAAGTCGCTTACACGAGGTAGCGGGGCGCTGAACACAATTTTTGCTCTATGCTGGCGCGCCAAAAGCTCAACAGCCAGCCGGGCGTCGTATCGGGGATTCCTATCCCAGCTCCAATGGTCTTCGCTTTCAGTATTTATGACTACGATTGCGTCGATCTTATTGGCAGGAAGTAGTGACGCCTGTTTTGTGCCAATTAAAGTTTTGATTTTCCCGCTTTGCCAGTGCGCAATTACCGAGTCGCGTTCAACTTCGCTCATTTGACCATGCAGAATCGCCACAGCGTCACCAAGGTCGATCAAGCCTGTTAATGCTATTGCGTCGCGTGGGCGGGGGACCAGCACTAAAATTTGTTGAGCAACTTTTTTGCTCAGTATGCTTGCTATTGTAATCGCGCCCTCTGGTGAAGTTTGGGAAAAAATATTGTCAGATACTTCAAGATTCATGAGCGTCTGTTTAATTTCGCCCACAACCGTTGAGGAAACTGTTAATGATCGGCTTGGCCGTTCGATTATTGCAACCTTACCGCCTCGATGCTTGAATCCTTGAAGCGCTGTATTTAAAATCGACGCAGGAGATTGAACTAGCGCTGTAGCGATTGACTCGACACGTAAAATGTCTTCCAAAGTGAAAAAAGAAGAGGCAACAACCTCCTGAATTGGTGCGAGCTTTTCAATTGTACTACTGTCCTTTGTTGATTTTACTAAGCCGAGGACCTTTTTGCCTCGAAAGACAATTTTGACTAGATCACCAGTGGATACCTTTAGATTTTCCGGTATTAAGTAGTCAAAATATTCAAATCGACTTGGAAGGCGCAGTAGCGGATAGATTTCTGCGATCATGGTATTCGTTACGGATGTACGGATTTTACTGAACTACAGAAAGGGTGAGGCCAAAAATTCCGTATTTCCGTATAATCTGTAGATCCGTAACAAGCTGTTACTTGAGTATGAAGTTTGCAACTAAGTAGCCAACTCCAAATGGGGCTTCGTAGCTAAGGATTTGCGGTCTTACCGAAACTCGCTCAAGAAGGCCAAATAACATTACAAGCGGCAAATAGGAAGTCTGCTGTGCATTCTTGATGACCGATGCATCTATGCTGATTAGTCCTGCCGAGTTTTTTTGAGCGATGATTTCCTGGATTTTGTCATCATACGCCTTGCCGTCTTTGTGGAAATCTGCCGGCGCCTCCGAAGTGAGCGCATGCGACATATCTCCGCATGCAATCACTGCCACGCGCCTGTCAGAATCAAAAATTGCATCTTTGATCGCCTGACCGAATTGAAAATGCTCCTTTGCGGACAAATCGCAAAATGTAATTGGCACAAGCGCAACTTTTTCGAGACGATCGGCCAGAAGTTTAAGCGGAATTGCTGCCGCATAATTTAGCGCTTCATCGGTTGTTAGCGTAACCGGTTGGTTTTTTAGCCGCAACGACCTCTGAAGCCGGTCAATGAGCGCCATGTCAGGCCGGAAGGTTTTTTCAAATCCCAAATCGCCAAACGCGGAAAGATCGAACTTGTACGGGTCGCTTAGGTTGATGGAAAATGCGTCCGGATACACCGTAGGATGCTCAGAAATCAGAACAATTGTTTCAGGCTTCGCAGCGTAAAGTTCATCGGCAAGTTCGGCCATTGCGTCTGTGGTGGCCTCGACTTTCTTGATCTGATCCTTGTTGATGCTTGGCAATAGCAGCGGCGAGTGCGGAGTGAGTGCGGAGAAGATGAGCATAGGGTTTCGTTACAGGTCTACGAACGATACAGACTTACAGACTGATTGCGCATTAATTGCCTGTCGGTTCGTAGATTTGTATAGTCTGTAGGTCTGTAACGATTTTGTTAATTAGTAGCCACGCTGAATTCAATCAACGGATCTTCGATTGCGTCGCCGAGTGGATGAAGGTTTACTGCCGAGTCGGTCATTGTGATTATGTCGTCCCAAGACCAGCCGTAGGAAGTAAATACTGCTTCTGACGTGATTGGCAGGCGAGCGCCTTCGCTGAGCACATACACGGTTGGGCTCTCATCCGACTTGATGAGATAGCCGTCAGGTAGCGTGAGCGGCGCACCTTCTGCAAACTGTTCGACGACCATTGGCGGTACAGATTGAAGATTCGCATTAGGGAATTGGGCACTAAGTATTGCTTTATCTATAATTGCGTGGCGGTAGCCGTCCTGAACGTAGAAGACCGCTCCGTTTGTGTTTAGCTGGAGAAGTTGTTCGTACGGGTCAGCGCTGGCTGACGTGATCGGCAATCCGGCGTCGAAGAAGGCCAGATCATCATTTGAGATGCTTGTGATTTCATCTTCCATAAAGCCGATCGATCGGAAGGTTTCCATCGAATCGATGTGGCGGAGCGCGTCATCGACTAACAAATAAATACTGCCGTCGTAGTCTTGGAGAAGGGAATAGTTAGGAAAACTGATTGGTCGGCCGTCTGGGTAGGCGTCGAGCGCGGTTTTTGCAACTTCGATCATATTGCCAGGGTTGAACCGACTCATCAGCGCGCTCCAGCTTTGGATCGGTCGCTTGTAACCAAATTCGATTAGGTAAACTCCGGATTCGCCTGCGATTTTCAAAAGAGACCCTGACGGGTACTGAACGCTAAACCATCGGTCCCAAATGCGTGTGAAGTTTTCGTTTCCGTGAATGTGTGGCGTGTAGGCGTACAGAGCGGCTGTGGCTGCGTTTTCCGGGATGATGATTTCGTCGTCAATCTCAATTGGAATGCCCGGACCGTACTTGCCCTGCGTTGATCCGTACTGTTCAATGTCGGCCAAGTAGCCTTCACTAAACTGCATAGCCGCTGAGTTCACTTGTTTGCCAAATCCTTTCCACCTTTGAATAGACGAGTCGCTCATTGAACAATCATCACAAACCGCATAGCCAGTTGCCCAGTCAAGCTGTTTTTGAGTTGGGTCGTCGTCTTCAACAAGGCTCTGTTCTTTCTGAAGAAGAACAAGCAAGAATTTAGGACTAATGTTGTAGTTCTGGGCCGCTGTCCAAATAATATCAGCTGCATAGCGAACGTCGCCCTCCCAGTCTTCTGTTTTTAGGTCACCAAGAGCACCACGGTCTAGAAAGTGTTGGATCTGATTAAAATCAAGCGCAAATGGATTAGTTAAATCCCAGTCGCTAATTAGGTAGTTTGGGTTGAATGCAAAAGCCCTGGCCGGAGCAAGGGTCAGAAATAGGGCAATTAATGCCGCCCAAATATAGGTCCTATAGGTCATATTGTTACCATTATAACACAAATACATAATTTAACCTCTGGGGTTAAACCTCCGGTGTTTAACCCCAGAGGTTAAGGGATTGTATCCATTTTGGGCTAGTATTAGCCACTAGGACTTGACCCCGTTAGAAGTGCAGTGTTTTCAGGGTGGATATGTGCATGGGTCGGTTTTGTGGCCAATTTGAGCCTATTCTTACTGCGATCGAAACTTCAACGGGGTTGACAAAAGTGCGAAAATGTGCTATTATATATTACTAATCAATCATGCCCGTACCGTACCAACTTAAGAGCGAGAGAGACCCTGGCCCAGGGGAAAGGGCGAAAATCAGCGAGAATTTAGAATTTAGTTTCTAGAATCTGAAAGCTGGTTTAGGCAGATTTTGGTAACTCTTTCAGATTTACTAAGATCTGCCTTTTTTGGAAAATTTCTCAAGTTCAACTAGAACATACAAAATAGGAGGTAAGAGATGACTAAACTGAAACTCATCGATGTACTGAAGTCGAGAGAACTCCGACATTGCATTTTCCCAAGCCGCTTCCCATCGGCCGGTGATCTCATCACCGTCGACGAGCCGACACCGGAACGGCCCGCGAGGAACATACAGGTGGTCGTCTACGCCACCGAGATCGCTCATCCCAACGGACCGCACGCCTGGGTGTACGTGCTCCGCGACGACCAGAGGAACAACTGGATCGGTATCGTGGCCGCGATCAGGAGCGGCGCGAGGCCCGAGGAGCTGGAACTGCTCTAGCCCACGTCCCCAGTCGAGTCGAGTATTCGACTGGGGAACAATCAATGTTCGGGAGAGAAGTCAAAAGTCAAAAAGTTATCAAGTCAAAAGTCCAAGGACTTTCAGACTTTAGACTTTATAGACTTTCGACTCATACTCTCACGACCATCGATGGTTCTAAACTCTCAAGCTCAACTTCAAAAAAACAACAACCGGGGCATTGCCCCAAAGGACGCAACATGCGTTTCAGCAATTTCTTCATGATCCTGGTGGCCCTGCTGGCCCTGACCACCGGCTGCGACGACGCTGCTGTTGGTGTCTGCTACGAAGGCGGCAAAGTCGTCTTCTGTGGCGGGTACGACGGCAGTGACAACGGCTACGGCGGAGCCTACGAAGGCGACGACGTCGTCGTTATCGAATGGGCACCACGCTACGACGGTCAGAGCAGCGCGCAGGTCACCTGCGTGTTCGACACCGATGCGGGTGACATCACCCAAGTCGGCGAGACCCATTCGTCGGGAGGGTACTACGAGTTCGTCTTCTACGATGTCCCCTCCCACTTCGACGCCGACTGCACAGGCGTCATCGACTACGGCTCCGGGCCCCAACAGCCCATGTTCTGCGACGAGTCGTCGCAGGGCGAGGTCACACTCGTGACTTGGGAAAACGAGGCAGTGCAGAACTTCTGGGCGCGGAACTGCGAGCTGGACATCAACAACAGCTAGCTCACCGTGCCCCGTGACCCCTGCAGTGCGATCAAGTTTACTTGGTCAGCGCTGTGGGGGTTTTCGAATTGCACAAGTATCCAGTAGCCAGCATACAGTAGTCAGTAGAGAAATCGATCAAAATAAGGTAAATCATAAAAAACGGGCACTTAAGGTCCGTACGGGCCTTAAGTCACCGTTTTTCTTTTTTTACCCTAGTCCATCGTTTGATTTGCGCTTCTCTTTTTCTGGCATCAGTCAAATTATCATATTTTTCAATGTAGATAATGTTAACAGGTCGCCTCTGTTTTGTGTATTGTGCTCCCTTGCCCGTATTATGGCGTTTTTCTCTAGATGCGGTATCAGTACAGCAGCCTGTATAAAGCGAGTGATCACTACAGCGAGCCAAGTAAACAAAATACTTCATATAAATATCAATTTGCGCCCTTCGGCTCCCTTACAAAAAACATGGGTCGCTCAGGGCATTCGCCTCACTTCTCACAATTCGCGGTGGAACACCATGAGCGAACGAAGTGAGTCGAATGGTGGACCTGAGGGGATTCGAACCCCTGACCTCTTGCATGCCATGCAAGCGCTCTAACCAGCTGAGCTACAGGCCCGTTTCGGAAGTATTGTAGTCAAATGGACGGTTTTAGTCAATGTGTTACAATGGTTGCATATGAAGTCACCAGAATCGCGGCCTCCACAAGTCGAACGAGAAAAATCACCAGAGGAACAGAAGCGTCAGGCATATTTTGGAGCCGTGTTCCAATGGATGGACAAGTTGACGTCAGATCGTCCGCCCGAGGTTGAAAAGAAGTTATCAAAATTGCCTCGCTCTCGGCAGCTTGGAGCGGCATTTGTTCCAACCGCATTGTTTTCTGCATTGGTCGGGTGTACAAATTTTGACATCGTTGAGTGCACTCAGGACGAGAGCGACTACCTTACCGCAATGCAAAATTGGATAGTTAACCACTCAGACGAAATACAGGCCGAAATGGATATTATGTGGCCTAATGCGCAAATTACAGGATCGGAATTGTCCCGCGCGGTCGCAACGGCTCAGATAGAATGCGGAGTCCAGGTATCGGGGATGGATGAGTTTGGAGGTGAGGCTCTTGATAATTCAACGATGGTGATAGATGTTAACGATGCAAGCTTTAGGCAGGGCCTCGAATTGTATAAAGAGTACAAGTGGGTTGGAGATTTTTCTATGGATGAGTTGGTGCAAATTCATGAAGAGGGTACCGATGAAGTTTCTAGTCTTGACCTGCGATATTATAACGAAGCAATTTATTTAAACGCCGACATCGTGGCGCATGAAACTGCGCATTTTTTGCTGGGAAGCCATGCCACAGGTGATCAAAAACAAGCCGAAAGCATTGTAAGAGAACAGGGGAGGCTTGATGAGATGTACGAGGTGGATGAAATATATGCCTGGGGCGGAGCTGCAAGGTATGCTGCGGTAGACTGGACAGACGAGATGATCGACGAGATTTATAGATAAATATAATTTCGTTTATGAACTTTGAAGAATATCAAACAAAGTCGCGCAAGACGGCGGTTTACCCGGACGCGGGAAACAACATCACTTATCCAACCCTTGGGCTCGCTAGCGAGGCTGGTGAGGTGGCAAATAAGGTAAAGAAGATTTTCAGAGATGATGGTGGGGAAGTGACCGATCAAAAACTCGAAGAGTGCAAGAAGGAGATTGGCGATGTGCTATGGTACTGCGCTCAACTTGCAACCGAACTTGGGCTGTCGCTCGACGAGATTGCAGAACTCAATATCGAACGACTTTATTCACGAATGGATCGCGGAACCCTGCATGGCGACGGCGATGATCGATAATCAATATTATGAAATGGTTTAAACGTATCAAAAATGGTTCCGACGAAGTCAAAAAGGCTATTAGAACCAAAGTATCAACTTACATTCTTGCTGGCCTGGGACTAGTTTCCGGCCTAGCTTGGAACGACGCTATCAAAGAGTTAATCAATGTAATGTTCCCTGGCGATGAACAGGGCTTAATCGCCAAGTTTATTTACGCCGGCGCTGTAACGATATTTGTGGTGATTGCCACTCTAGTCGTTACAAAGTTATTCAAGGCCGAAGAGGAAGCGAAGAAGAAATAAATATGGAGAAAAGAGACCCGGGGCAGCCAAAAGTCGAAAAAGAACGTTCGCCAGAAGAGGAAAAGCAACAAGCTTTTTTTGGCGCTGTTTTGCAATGGGTGGATAAGCTTACAACTCATCGACCACCAAAGATCGAGAAGAAACTTTCCAAGCTCCCGCGTTCGCTAGACCTCGGCGCTGCGTTCCTGCCGACAGTTCTGATGACAGTAATGACCGCCTGCCATCCACGTGAGACAGGTGAAATTATCGAGTGCACAGATTCCGAAAGTGAATACATCCTTGCCATGATGGACTGGATTAACGATCATCCAGATGAAATCCAACATAGCATGAATGAACTTTGGCCCGATGCGTCAGTTGATGCAGAAGAGATAATTAGCACGTTGAACAATGCAAACATAGAGTGCGGATTATACGAGGGCACGGACACTGCCGGTGAAGCGCTGCTCGATAGTAATACAATAATTGTTGGGGTAGATGTTGACCGTTTTGAAATTAGCTTGG
>JBDRFP010000016.1:0-43438 GCA_043818555.1 bacterium
GCCCTTCATACCCTTTCCGCCGTTCGTGGCCTTGTGGTATCCGGCGCGGAACATGCACTCCACAAGCCGATTGACTTCGGCTGCGATGTCGTCTTCGCCATTCTCAGCGGGAGCGTGCCAGCCGAGTTCGGTGAATCGGCCTTCGGCAATCCGTCGGAGCGCCCAGTCCAGGGCATCCTGATCGAACGGATAGCCATTCTCCTGCCTGAGCTGACGATCCAGTTCCTTTAGAATCCCGCAGGTATCGAAGTACCGCCCGTACCGATCACCGTCGACAACTTCCGTCGCCATGATAATCTCCTTTTCCTACACGGAAACCGCCGTGCCGGCTGTAGTACAAGTCGGTTGATTCCGATCCTGCAACTTGTAAACACTATCGGATAATCGGCAATTTGTCAACCCCGTTAGAAATGCATTGTAATCAAGTTTGGCGCTCGCATAGGACCGCATATGGCCAACTTTAGTTCATGTCATTTAACCCCGAAACTTCTAACGGAGTGGATATTCGGGTATAATGGTTGTATGCTCGGTAGTACAACTTCGATATTGAGGAGTTGATGGTGCCGAGCAGATTATTCCAACTCGATATAACCATGTTTACTCTACAACTTGATGCCGCGGCTTAACGTCGGCATCATTCGAAGTTGTACTACCGGGTATGAAACGTGTCGACCTATTTTTCACAGCAATCCTGGTTCCGCTGGATTACCTTACGCTCATTGCCGCAGCAGCCGCAGCGTATTCTTTGCGATTTTCACCATGGCTGAGCGAGCTTAGGCCGGTTGTATTTGACCTTGCATTCGACGACTTTATGCAAGTCACAGCAGCCATTGCGCTCGTGTGGCTGGTAATCTTCACACTATCCGGACTCTACAGCATTCGCCCTCGCAGGCTAGCGGTCGAAATCACCCGAATCATTCTTGCCTGCTCCACCGGCATTGCGGCAATTCTTGCCATTGCTTTCTTTTCCCGCGAACTGTTTGATTCGCGATTTATTGTCCTTGCCGTTTGGGGCTTTACTATTCTGTTTGTAATGCTTGAAAGGTTAATCATTCGGGGGATTCAAAGGTCGCTCAGACGATTCGGCATTGGCGTCAAGTATGTTGTCATGATCGGCAAGACCAAATCTGGAAATACCTTGCATAGCTTTTTCGATGCTAACCCGCGACTGGGCTTTGCAGTCAGCGCTCACTTTGCAAAGTTTGATGACGACGCCAAGCGACAAATCAAAAAAATGAAACGCGACAGCGTCGCAGACATAATCATGCTTGCTAAACCAGAAGCGGACAAAGCGGAAATCAACGCCATAAAAACCTTTTCCGATATCGAAACTTTGTCCTTCATGTACTCGGCTGAAATCTTCCCAGGTAGCGCAGTACAACCTACAATCCACACCCTTGCCGGCCAACCTGTAATTGAAATCCCAAAAACTCCGCTCGATGGCTGGGGCGCGATTTATAAACGCGTTTTTGATATTGTGGTGTCGCTTATTCTGATTATTCTGACGATACCGATACAAATCATTGTCACTATTTTGTTGATTGCCGAGCGCCAAGGTGGAGTTTTATTCGCTCACAAGCGAATTGGCCAGGCCGGAAAGTCGTACAAGTACTTTAAATTTAGGTCGATGGTTAAAGACGCTCATAAATATCGATTCGATCCTGAGTTCATCGCCAAGCATGGGAACATGCGCGAGGGCACTCCTCTCTTTAAGCTCGAGCACGATCCACGAATTACCCGATTGGGTCGCTTTATGCGCAAGTTCAGCATAGATGAAATTCCCGAGTTCTATCTGGTCTTTCTTGGCCGCATGAGCCTAGTCGGCCCCCGCCCACACCTCCCTGAGGAAGTCGATTCTTACAGGCCGTCACAAAAACAGGTGCTTACGATCAAACCAGGAATAACCGGCATGGCACAAGTAAGCGGCAGGGCAAACCTGGAGTTCGATGAAGAAGTCCGGCTCGACATGTACTACATTGAAAACTGGAGCCCGTGGTTGGATTTGGTGATTCTTGCCAAAACACCATTTGTGGTGTTGTTTAACCGGGGGGCATACTAATCCCCCTCACCATCTCGACCGAGCCAAGCTTCACGGTAAGCGGAGATATCTCTCACATTCGTTCGAGATAGCGAATAGCTAAACGACCGACACTAGGCCGGTTGTTTTCTTTTTGCTCGAGCCTTGACAGGGCGTCAATTCTATGATACTCTACCAAGCCACAAATTGGAGGTAATATTGTCAGATACATTGATTCTAGATATGACCCGCGACTTTGACCCGGGTCACGATCCTCGAAACATACACGGAGGATTGATCAACTCCAAAGGAGGGCGTAAAGTAGACGCTCACCTGGGGATCCGCAATAACGAAGATCGGCAGCGCTATACAACCGAAGCTGTCGTAACCGATGGAAACCGAGACTCGATCAGGGTGGCTATCAATTCAGAATATGACCCTCGCACCAGAGGATATTATTGCTGGATCGCCAAGGCCGCCGAATGACTTGCGCCGAGGCGCACGAGCACGCTCCCCAGGGAGCGTGTTTTTCAATAAAACGACCGACGTTAGCCGGTCGATTTATTATTTTCCTGATGCGAGTCTGAGCGTCTCTTGTATAAACTCTTCCTTCTCCTCGGTGTAGTTCTCGCGCTCACCTGAGTGCTTATCGAGCAAGTGCTGTTTTAGATCGGCATAGAGCATTGCGCGATCAGGATGATCGATTAAATAATCTCGAAACATAATATGTTCTCTCCAGAATCCAGTATCGACTGTCGTCAGTTTAAGATAATGTGTCCTGTTCTCTTCTGACCCCTTCACATATAAAACATGTTCTAATTCATCTCGATTGTCTCTCATAAACTTGTAGCCGACCTTTTCTAAAGCGGGAGTAAACTGTTCGAAATCATCAATCGAGCTAACCGCGACCATAAGATCCATGATTGGCTTTGCTGTCATGCCAGGAATTGCCGTTGATCCAATGTGTTCCGTTTCGACAGTCGTGTCGCCAAGCGCATTTTGGATTGCGGCTTTTTCTATTTGGAACAGCTCGGCCCACTCGGGATTATAATCCGCTAACTGAACCTTGCCTCTTTGAAGTCCCAATGCCATATGCCGCTATGGTAACAGAGGATGGACTTGTTTGACAATGTCTCCGACACGAGATAACCTCAATGCACTACATCAAATATGCGAATTGCGCTTGTCCATGATCACCTAACACAGAACGGGGGAGCTGAAAGAGTTCTGGAAGCGTTTCAGGCAATTTGGCCGGAAGCGCCGACTTTTACTTTGATTTACGATAAAAAAGCAGTCGGCAGTGTTTTTGGCCATCGCGATATTAGGCCGTCGTTTTTGCAGAATATGCCTCTTGCCACACGCAAACCTCGTTGGTACCTACCGCTCATGCCAACAGCGACCGAAGGATACGACTTGTCAGGCTTTGATGTTATTGTGTCGAGCTCAAGCGCGTTTTCAAAAGGTATAATCCCACCAAACGACGCAATCCACATTTGCTACTGCCACACTCCCACCCGCTACCTTTGGAATGACACGCACAGCTATGTGGATGAACTCAATGTGCCGCGCGCAGTTAAGCGCGCGCTGCCGCCTCTTCTCACATGGCTACGCACTTGGGACAGGCTTGCCGCTGATCGCGTCGACTACTTTGTTGCAAACTCAGAAACAGTTAAACGCCGCATCCAAAATTATTACCGCCGCGACAGCAATGTTATCCATCCGCCGGTCGATACTCATCAATTTTCAATCAGCTATAAACCGAAAGACTTTTACCTAATTGGCGGACGACTGGTTTCCTACAAGCGATACGACCTGGTGATTGACGCGTTTAACAAGTTGGGACTTCCGCTTATGGTCTTTGGCAGCGGACCAATGGAACGAGCTCTACGCGATCGAGCTGCGCGTAACATTACTTTCCTCGGCAGAGTGTCCAACGAAGAACGAGCGCGACTTTTCTCTGAAGCTATCGCGTTCCTGCACCCGCAGGAAGAAGATTTTGGAATTACTCCAGTTGAGTCAATGGCGGCCGGCCGGCCAGTTATTGCCTACCGCAAAGGCGGAGCGGTTGAGACGGTAATCGATGGCGTCACCGGAGTGCTTTTTGATTCACAGTGCTGGGAAGAGCTTGCGCACACCGTGATCCAATTCAATCATCACCAATTTGATCCTGTTAAAATTAGAAAGCATGCTGAAAAATTCTCGCTGGCTATTTTCCACAAGAACATGAAAAACTATGTTGACGATAAATACGAACATCATAGACGAGTCAATCTGGGATTACTTTAACCAGGAACCTACCGATGTACTGAAAGTTACTGATTTACAGATCGGTATATCAGTAGGTACCTGGCAACCCGTTTATGCAAATCGCGATCGACATCCGGCATCTCACAGCGCCAAATCCTTCAGGGGTCGGCCACTACACAATCCGGCTGATTGAAGAAATGGCTAGCGCGTCACGCGACGACGCGTTTATTTTGTTTGCCAGCGGTCGACCTCGTACGCTTGCCAACTTGCCGAAGTTTGACGCTCCAAACATTCAAGTCGTAACTCGCGCAATCCCAAACAGAGTTCTTTACGCTCTTTTGAGACTCCCGGGTGGACCGGCGCTCGAAGACTTTCTGTCGGTAAAACCTGACATGTGGTTTTTTCCAAACCTTAACATTACCCGCACACGACTTCCCTATGCTTTGGCCATTCACGATTTGAGTTTTAAAATCTTCCCAAAGTTTTTTACACTCAAAGACCGCGCCTGGTACCGCACGGCTCGGACAGAACGATTTATCGAGTCTGCCAATCGCCTGCTTGCCGTGTCTGGAAGCACTAAACAAGACTTGGTCAACCTACTTAAAATCGACCCCAGCAAGATCGCCGTCACTCACCTTGGCGTAGACGAAATTTATTGCCCAGATGAACAGCCGTCAGACAAAAACTATCTCAATGCTCACGATATTGGATTTCCCTACATCTTAACCTTATCGACCTTAGAACCTCGAAAAAACATCGAGTCTGTTGTTGAGGCGTATTCTTCCTGGCGCAATCAACTGTCTACCGACTACTGTCTACTGTCTACTTCTCGTGTTCCGCACCTAGTAATCGCCGGTGGCAGAGGCTGGCGGTCGCGAAGTATAACTGACGTAATCAAACGCTCAAAGTTCCAGCGCGACATTCACCTGATCGGCTATGTACCAGACAGGCACAAGCCAGCGCTGTACCGCCATGCCGACCTGCTAGTGTTCCCGTCGTTCTACGAAGGCTTTGGACTCCCGCCACTCGAGGCGCTCGCCTGTGGCACGCAGGTCATAACTAGCTTCACAGGTTCTATGCCAGAAGTAGTCGGAAACGCAGCGGTTATGATTGACCCGTACGATGTTGCCGACCTTGAGTTGGCGTTTGACCAAATGTTAAATGTAGGGGTGACATTCAGGTCGCCCGCTCGAGCGGACAGCCTAAAGGCAGTCCCTACATCGAATGCACATTCTCGACAAACCTGCGGGATCGAACAAGCAAACAAGTTCCAATGGTACCTAACAGCTCAAAAGACACTCGCGGCCCTTAAAACCCTCGGGGTTTCTTAACCCCGAGGGTTAAACCGCCTTGACCTTGACGCCCCTAAACGACCCGCATGGGTCGTTTTATACTTCACCATCTCGACCGAGCCAGGCTCCACGACGAGCAGAGAAATCTCTCGACTTCCTTCTGTCGCTCAAGAAAGAGGGCGGAGCTCGTTTTATAATTGACAGCCCAACCAAACTATGTCACCCTGCACTCATCGATCTTTAACCCTGGGGAAAACATGTATCCTTTTACCTGGCGCGATGCAATTCTCGGTATACGCTTCTCTCTCACCATCATCCTGACGATCTTGGTCGCTAGCGGTACCTTTATCATGAACATCCTCGCCTACAAGGCACTCTGGCTCCAATTCGTCCATCCACGCTTCGAGCTCCCCATGAATCTAGTGTGGGTCATCTCAATCGCATGCTTCCCGAGCATCATGGTCTTTCTGTCGCGAATTTACAAACTGCTCAATGTGCGAGTCATGGTTCCTGAAGTCGAAATCGACAAGCAGTACACCACCGAAGCTCAGCGAGTGACTATTGCGAAGTCCGTGCTTGACATGCTCACAATTAGGCTCATGAGCACGCTCACCTTCTACCTGCTCCCGCCCCTCATCATCGTAATGCTGCTGAACGAATTCAGCGCCTGATCCTCCGACCCTACGGGGTCGTTTTTCTTTATTTTCTTTCATCTTGAGCGACCAACGGGAGTCGAAAGATCCCTCGACTCGCTTCGCTTGCTCGGGATGACATTGTGGGTAAGATGAAGGGCAAATCTGTGGTATAATGTGCATATGCGAATCGGCATTGACGCACGATTTTATGGACCCAGAGTGGGAGGGGGCGGCATTGGTAGATATGTCGCTGAATTAGTTACCAATCTTCAACTTTTGGACCACAAAAATGAGTATGTACTCTTTCTCAAAAAGGAGAATTTTCATGAGTGCGTAATTACCAATCCAAACTTCTACAAGCAACTTGTTGATGTTCACTGGTACTCACTTCAAGAGCAGCGTCGAATGCCTCGCGAAGTTCGTCACGCCCGTGTGGACTTCATGCACTACCCTCACTGGAACGTGCCAATCTTCTCCCGAACACCTTTCCTGGTCACTATCCACGACCTCATACTTTTAGAAGATCCCAAGTCTGCACATGCCACCACGCGTGGCCCTCTAGTGCACGGATTTAAATACGCCGGCTTCCGAACTGTCATTGAAACCGCAATCCACAAAAGCAAACACATTGTTGCGATTTCAGAATACACGAAAAATTCCATCCTTGAACACTTTGGAATTACGCCGGGAAAAATTACGGTCGTTCATAATGGAGTTCAAGCTCCAAAACCTCCTGTTCGAGATGTGAGCTTAACAGCCCTTGGAGTTTACGAGCCGTATTTTTTGTACGTTGGCAATGCTTACCCGCATAAAAATCTGGAAATGCTACTTCATGCATTTTCCGAGTTTGTCCGTGTGAATCCTTATGTTCAGCTGGTGATCGCCGGCAGACGCGATGTCTTTTCCCGCAGGCTTGAAAAGGAAGCTGCGGAAATCGGCATCCCAATCGGATCGGTTCGCTTTTTAGATTTACCGACCGACAACGAAATTGCGGCGCTATACCAACATGCAAAACTTTTCATATTTCCGTCGCGTATCGAAGGATTTGGGCTCCCGCCTCTTGAAGCGATGAGCTATGGCGTTCCGGTTGCGGCAGCTCACACATCGTCTCTCCCGGAAATTCTCTGCGATGGCGCCACCTTCTTTGATCCGGACGACATCGAAGCCTTAATCAAAATCATGCGCATTGCAGACAAGACGCCCGAATGGTTCGCCAACAAGACAAAACACGGCCGCGAGCTTGCAAGCAACTACACATGGGAACACGCCGCAAAATCCGTGCTCAACATTTACAACCACTTTCCAATTATTTAGTAATGAGTCGAAAAGTCTTAAGTCATAAAGCCCTCAAGACATGCCCCCACGCAAACAACAACTAAAAAAGCAAAAACCGGACGCGCCCGATGTGTCTATGATTTTTGACGATGCGCTCCCAAAGAACTTGAAATTTCATGGCATTGCCGAGAACCGCTCCAAAGCCCTTAAGCTTAAAACCGGTGGCCACGCTTCTCTTTCGCCTTACATCATCCACCTTGGAGATGAGCTTGAATTGCCGCAGGAAATTCAAAAGCCGGATCTGAAGGCCTTGGCTTCGAGCTTCATAATCGATGATGAAGACGAAATCGAGGAACTGGTATTGCCTGAGGTGGAAGCGCCCTCAGCTTACGACCAGGCAATCGTGCATCAACTTAGGGAATCTGATTTTCAAATTACAACAATCGATGAAATGCCGGACAAGGCAAAAATTGAATTGTACGAAAAAATTTCTGTACCGGAATTTACCGATGCCGGCGAGGCGATCGATATTTGCGCAGAGCTGATGCCTGAGGAGATTGTCGAAGAATCGATGGAGCTGGAAGGGCTAGCGGAGCTAGTGGAGCTAAAAGAAGAGGTCGAGGAGTTGCGCGAGGAGATCAAAGAGGTTGAGGGGCGCGAGGCTTTGACGAGCAGATCATGGACATGGATTAAGCTACCAAAGTTCAATACCCCCCTGCTGAACCGGCCGCACCACAGGGCAATCGCGGCGTTCACTTTGCTGTCCTTTGCGCTTGTTTTACCTATTCAGGCGATGCAAACCTTCTCTGGCGAAAAAGATCGTAGCGTGGAAATCACCAATGTCGGGGAAAGCGCAATCGACAACCTTATGCGCGGAGCGAGCGCGCTTGGAGCAGACCGGTTCGATGTTGCCGGCAGCGACTTTACCCGCGCTTCGCAAAACTTTGCGCAGGCCGAAAAATCACTCAGCGACATGAACAGCGCAATTTCCACGCTCGCCAGCGTAATTCCACAAACCGACCGCGCTTACAACTCGGCGCGCGGACTTATTACTGCTGGCCGCAACCTTTCCGAAGCCGCGGCCACGCTTGCGCAGGCCGGCGACGACTTATCAAGCGAATCCGCAATCGATATTGTTACCAAGTTAAACGCGCTCGGCTCTTATGTTGAATCAGCTCTGCCAAAGGTGCAGGCTGCGGCAAGCGCGCTTGAAAATGTTGACCCTTCCGTAATCCCGGAGGACTACGCCGGGCTTGTTGAAACTTTAAAATCAACCACGCCACAGCTTGCGCTTTCCATGGAAGAGTTTCTAGAATTCTCAGACGCGCTTACAATAATCATGGGCGGCGAAAGTAAAATGCGCTACCTTGTGACCTTCCAAAACAACACAGAGCTTCGCGCTACCGGAGGATTCATTGGAAGCTTTGCGCAGATCGATATTCTAAACGGCGCAATCGACGAAATGAACATCCCGGGCGGTGGCGCGTACGATGTACAGGGACAGCTTTCGGAATTTGTGGCATCGCCGGAACCGCTAAGCTTAATCAACCCGCGCTGGGAATTCCACGACTCCAACTGGTTTGCCGACTTCCCAAGCTCAGCAAAGAAAACAATCTGGTTCTATGAAAAAGCCGGCGGACCAACTGTTGACGGACTAATCGCCATCAATGCAACGCTCATCCCAGAGCTTTTGGAAATCCTCGGGCCGGTTGAGATGCCGGGGTACGGGCGCACAATCAATAGCGAAAACTTCTTGTTTGAAACACAAAAAATCGTAGAGTACGAATACGAAGAATTCGCGCAAGATGAAGACACAAACAAGCCAAAACAGTTTATTGCCGATTTGGCGCCGATTCTTTTGGAGCGCCTCGAAGCCGCTGATATGCCTACAATGCTAGCAGTGCTCGATCTTATTGGTACCGGCTTAGTTCAAAAAGACGCTCAGCTCTATTTTGACAACAACACCCTGCAGGCAAAAATGGAAGAGCTCGGCTGGTCAGGGTCAATCAAACAAACTTCAGGCGATTACCTTCTTGTGGTTGACTCCAACCTTGGCGGAGGAAAAACCGACACTATAATCGACCAAAACATCGACCTGCAAATTGATGTTGATGAAGACGGTACGATCACAAACACGCTTACTGTTTCTAAAGAGCACCGCGGGCTTGCAAACGCGCTGTTTGAAGGGCAAAACAATGTGGACTACATGCGAATTTATGTTCCGCGCGGAAGCACATTGGTGTCTGCAAGCGGGTTTGAAATTCCGCCGGTGGAATTGTTTGAAGATTCGGAATACTCGCTCACATACGACCACGACCTTGCGCTCATGATGGACAATGTTGACCGCGACCCATTAAGTGGAACCGACATCTGGGAGGAAAGCGGCAAGACCGTATTTGGAAACTGGGTTCAGACAGCGCCCGGCGAAACTGAAATCGTAACATTCACCTACATACTGCCGTACAAGTTAATGCAGGACAACGAATCTTCCGGATTGCTGGAACTCGCAAAGGCCAGGCTCGGGTTCAGGAATCTGGAAACATACGCCCTTGTGGTGCAAAAGCAGTCAGGGGTAGTTGCAAGAAGCACAAATGTAAGCCTTAACCTTCCGGATGACAGCAATGTTATTTGGAGTTCTGAGGCAGGGACAGACAACGAATCAAACATTTTGATTTCAAACGAACAAGACTCGTTGTTGCAATTTTTGATTGAGCACAAGCCTTAACCTTGCCCCACTTCCCAGCCATTTAAGTGGCGTTCGTGGACGAGACCGGACTAAAGTCCGTTGAAAGGTAATATATGACAGAAAATAAACATCACAAAAAGTCCGGCAGTAAAAAAGACGAGACCGGAAAAACCGCCGAACATGAAAAGCCAGAAGCCGAAGATCAGATCACAACCAAAGAAGAGGAGATGATCGGGGAAGGCCTTGAGGCGATTTACGGCAAGGGAAAGACTGATTTTACAAAGCTTGACAGGGTCAACAACCGCCTGACGAATATTTTGCTTACCGCAGTAGTGGCCCTTGCGGTAGTAGCTGTTGCCGCCTGGGGAACATTTTTTGTGTACACAAAATACTTTGGAGACGCGACCGAAGATGCCTTCGACCTTGAAATCAACATTGATAATGAAATCGTAAGCGGGCAGTCTACACTGATTGAAATTTTATACGTTAACCCAACTTCAGTGCCAATCGCCGATCTTGATTTGGAAGTGCGCCTTCCTTCAGCATTCCAGGTTGCCACGCTATCGCCTGTACCTGGAGATAGCGAAGAGCTAATCTGGGACATTGGCTACCTGCCTGCAGGGTCGGATGGCTCTATCGAAATTGAAGGTGTTTGGATTGCCGATGTTGTGTCATCAAGCCCGGTTCAAGTTTTTGCAAACTTTAGGCCATCCAACTTTAATGCAGACTTCCAGGACATTGCAACAGCTTATGTTTCCACCATTGAAAGTACTCTGACTCTTGATTTTGACGGGCCGGAAGAGGCAACGGCCGGAGATGCCCTGAAATATACTGTGAAGCTTGAGAACACAGGCGAGGTGCCACTTGAAAATATTGAAGTTCAGCTTGAACTGCCTGATGGGTTCTATTTGGAAAACAGCAGCCCGGAGATTGAAGCCGGAGCCGCGCCAGTATGGAACATTGAAAGCGTTGCCGAGGGCGAAATTGTCGAGCTGGTTCTTACCGGTTCGTTTGCTGCAGACAATGAAGGGTTTGAGTATTTTGAAATCGAAGCAGGCTTAGTGGTAGACGATCGATTCCTGCGTCAGGCTACGGCCGAAGGGTTCACCGATGTTACGGGCATGGACTTGTCGCTCCAGTTGGTCGCCTCAGGGTCAACAGAGGACATCGCAATTGACATGGGCAGCGACCTGAGGGTTTCGATCGCTTTCCAAAATACCGGTGAGGAAGACATGGACGATTTGGAGCTTTTGCTAGACTTTTCAGCAGACAAGCGCATGCCAATAACTTGGAACACAGCGGAGCTCAACGACGGCGCCCTTACAAACGAAGGCATATTCTGGGACTCAGACACAATCGAAACGGTCGCCACTGGAGAGCGTCGTGTCCTAAACTTAATCTTCCCAATCGAATCCACTGTTGATTCAAGCGAAGCTGACAATATTACCATCACTGTTATTGCCTCAGTAGGCAAGAATGAAGTGCGATCTTCGCCCATTGTAGTGTCGGTCAACACAGAAGCGTCCTTTGCGGCAGATGTCCGCTACTACAACGAACAGGGCGCGCCACTTGGCGGCGGTCCGATCCCTCCTGAAGTCGGGCAGACCACTACCTACCGGGCTTACTGGGAAGTGTCAAACTCCCTGCACGATTTAAACGATGTTCGAGTAACGGCTGCGCTGCCGCCGCATGTTGTATGGGTTGGCCAAAGTGCCACTGACCTGGGATCGATTAGCTTTAACGAGGACTCAAACACGATTACCTGGACAATCACATCGTTGCCGGCTTCTGTAACTCGCGTAGGCGCTAACTTTGCATTATCGATCACACCGGACGAAGATGATATTGCCAAGTTCGTTAAGTTAATTTCAGGCAGCAGCTTTACCGGAACCGACGCTACTACCGGGTCGCTCCTGCAAAAAGCAACAGAGAGTTTAACGACCGATCTGGTAAATGACGAATATGCCGAAGGGTTGGGGGTGGTGGTGGAATAGAGGCGGGCGGGAACTACAGACCGACAAACAAGAGGCGCGAGATGATCGCGTCTTTTTTGTTTCCTTGTCATCCTGAGCGAACGCTCAAGGCTTAGCGCCACCCTTCGTCAAGACTTCGGGGTGGTCCTCCGTAGCCTTGGCGAAGGAGGAAAGGGAGGCTACTTGACGATCGCGCATCGGGAAACGCTAACCACCCCCTACCCCTCCTTGAAAAGGAGGGGGGACGAATCAAAAAAACACGGCCACCCGCGTCTCTTAACCTCCCTCAACCTCCCTATCGTCCCGTTGTCAGTCGTTTCCCAACCCGATACATCGAATACAAAAAATGCTTGGTTGGTAAATCAAATGTGCCCGGCATTTCAACAACCTCACCGCCGTAACCTTGCTTGTAGCGGGTAAGTCCGGCCCAAGAATGCTTAGGCCCGGCGTCAACCGGAGCAATGCCCCAAAAATCAAATTTTAACATCCCGGAATCGATCGCGTCCTCAATCAAAAACCAATGCAGCGCATATTGGGCCATTACATTCCGATGCAAATTGCTGGTTGCGCCATGCAAGTACGAACGCGTGCCTGCAAAATCCATCATAATGTTCATTGCAACTGGCCGGTCGTCATAGAATGCGGCCGCCAAACTCGCTCGCGCTTCACCGTCCTTCATAGCTTCAAGCATTGTTTTGTAATAAACATCAGGATGAGCCACAAACTTATCGCGCTGGGTAGTCTGGTCCATGAGCCGCATAAAATCATCAAACGACTCCACATCCACAAACCTACACTCAACCCCTTTTCGATTAGAAAGACCAATGTTGTATCTGGTCTTGGACTTCATCTCGCCCATAAGCTTTTCCTTGCCCTGAGTGAGATCGAGCATGAGCGTTGTTGATGGCTGAACATCGTACACCTTAAGCATGTGTGATTCCTCCAAAGGCTCCACACGCAAGAACATGGCGCCCGGAAGCTCTTCGCGAATGACCTCGCTCCTTTTTTCAAGACTCGCGTTGCCCAGCGGCCCTTTTGGCAAATACCAATAATACTGCCCAAGTGGCAAATCCATTTTTATCGCCTGACCAATCACAACCTTTCCATCGACTTGCCGATACACCCGTTCTACCTGCCGGCTGAGCGTGCGCTGAAAAACGCCCCACTCCCAAGACTGAAGAAACGCACCGTAAGGAGGCGCGTGCTCGATTATAAGATTGTTCCATTGTTTGCGATCCATGGAGTAAAAGTAGATAGTAGATAGTAGACGTCGTCAAGAACATCTACTGTCTACTGTTTACTGTCTACCCACGTTATTTACCCAGCATCTTCAATGCCGCCCTAATCCTATCTTCAACCGTGTCGCCGGTAACTTCGCGGATAATGTGAACGCAGTCCTTGCGCGAATATCCCAGACTCATTAACGCCTCGAGCGTGTCAGTGTCTTCAATCTGATCCTCTTCCTGCACAAGCACACCCTTAAGCTCAAGAATGATTTTCTGAGCCGTCTTTGTGCCAACTCCTGAAATGCTGGTAAGGAATCCCAAGTCGCCCTTTAGGATACGGTCGGCGATCTCGTCGCGCGACCCTACGCTCAAAATCTTCTGCGCCAACTTGGTACCGACCCCTGAAATATCAATCAGCTTTTCAAACAGCTCTTTCATCCCAGTGTCAGTAAATCCGTACAGCTCCCGACGATCCTCGCGTACATAGTCGTGGATGTAGAGCTCCAGAGCGTCTTCAACAATAGCATCAAACCCGACCGAATAAACTTCATACCCAACGCCACCAACAAGCAAAATTAACTTGCCGGGCGTCGCCGATCGAACTATGCCGTTTAAGTAAGCAATCATACTCTTAAAAATTGGCTATTGAGAAATTAGAAAATGGAAAATAGCCTTTGAAAACCAACCTCTAACCTCTAATTTCCAAACAGCTACTTTCTATCACGCTACGCCCTTGCGGTCAATTAATAATTGGGCCTGCTGAATGTGGCGAGTCATTTCCAAAGTGTGCTCGCCAAAATCGATTTTTAGTGTTGGATCAAGCGCCAATTCAATCACCTGTTCCATCACACCCGCTCGACCCGGTCCAAATGGAATCTTCAAAACATCAAAGACTTCATCAGCTGAAAGCCCGGCGCTTGCGAGCAGCTCTTTGATTCTTTTCTTGCGCCTCAATTCAGCTTCGGCTCGACGATTCTTGCGCCTCTCCGGCGCGGCCATCTCTTCGGAAAGTAAAAAATTCATTACCGGCCGGAAGTCTGCGCTGAACACGCCTTCGTGGTAATGCAGGCTGCCGACTGTGGCGTCCAAAAACAAGGCCGCAAGCTGTAAATCAAGCGCGTCGTCCGCGTCAAAACCGGCCTTATGCGCACGCGCGCGCAACAGGTCAAACCTAGACCTGTCCGGCCCTTCGCGGAAAAACAAAATCGCGTCCATATGATGGCGCACTATCCACGTTAGCATCCTGCGATCGCGCTGCATTAGTCGATAAACTTCGCCTACCGCTTCTCGTGTTGCAAGAAATTGATCGCTCGCGCCAATCCGGGCATGGTCAGAGTAGTGCGCCTTAATCTCGTACTCGTCGTAAAACTTTGCGCAAAGATCAGTGTTAGAAAGGTCGGCACGCTTGGTCTGGAATGCCTTTGCGAGCTTGAGAAACTTAGCCATGGATTCCTGAGTGGCGTGACGACGCTTGCCGCGACGACCCTGACTAAACCCTTCGGCGTCCCCCTTAGACCCGGCAGGAGCGTCAAACCAAATAGTAACAGGTTTGCCAATGTCATGCACGAGCGCGAATGCCATGAGCGTAGCCGCGTTCTCGCGAATGGTCTGCTCAATCTCGTCAATTTCAGGCTTAAGATGTTTATGCCTGGCGAATTCGTCAATCTGTATGAGCGATGCTCCATTTTCAACTGCCATGAGTCCGGCAATAATCCGTATTATGTGAGAATCGACCGACCACCCTTCGCTGTGCCATTCGGCCGACTGCGGAGTTGTTCTGTACGCCTTTAGCGCCGGCGCCTTTTTTTCTGCCCGTTCCAGCTCTTCACTGGCTAGACGCAGGTTATCTGAAGTTAAAACAAAAGTATCCAACCAGGCTAGAAATGGCATGGTATCAATATGCTGCTGTTTTTTCGATAAAGCCTTATCAAACATGAGTGCATTATATCAGAAAAAGCGTTAAATTATATTGAAAACAAAAAATGACTAGTTTTAGCCACATTGTTTCTTGCTTGCCCGACAGCTATTGACAAAACCGGCTGTTTGTGGTAGATTACCTCCTTCGTCTTGGGGGGTCAACAACGAGGGAAAGGAGGAGGTCATGAACACATGATTTCGAAACGATTCCGCCGACACAACGGACTGACGCTGGAGGCCTAGAGCTTCGCGTCAACCTCAGAATCTTTCTTGAGCCCACGACGCGTCTTACTAAAAAACTCTTGAACTTGCGGTCCGGATCGCATAAAGCATCCGGCCGTATTTTTTTTATTTTTCTGCTGCAGACAAATAGCCCCCCCCAAGGCTTCCTAACCCTCCGTAGCTTTAGCGAATGGGGTTAGCGAAAGGCAAGTTCGCCCTATATTTTCGGCGCCTCATTCCATGCGGCCATAAATAGCACTCTTGCAGTTTGGGCAAAAACATCACTTTCAATAATCACAACCTCAATATTGCCCAGGAATCTAATAAACGCAATGCGATCAGCATAAATCCATATATCACCTTCAAAATCACCTAGGGAATCTTTCAACTTTCTAGCAGTAACCATTGGATTTGGATTTCGCACTTCTCCTTTCATTAATATTTTAATCGGTATCTTCTTATACGCTTCAGCGCTCCTTAACGCCAGTAGCAACTTTTCGTCAACTACTGAATACACAACATCGACATTAACAACCTCTAACAGCTCCTTTGCCTTCACATTCTGAAGATCGCGGAACAATGCCAGAATTCCTTCATCTCCTTCATAATATCGAACACGAGGACGGTCTCCTCCTTGCATTACTCGTAGCTCTGGTACCATGCGCTTCAATGACCCAAGCTGACTCTTCATGTTGCCCATTCGGGCCTTAAAATAGTCGTCGAGCTTTTCCGGATCTTCTGCACTATAAAAAGTCTTTTTGCCTTTATCGAATGTGCTTGCAAGTCCTTTCTTTTGAAGGCTGGAAATTATATCGTACGCTGCAGTGCGCGACACGCCTGACTTTTTTGCAATCTCCTGCACGCTCGATGGGCCTAGTTCCAGCATTGCTAAATAGACTTTTGATTCAGTTTCGGAAAGTCCAAGCTCGATTAGGATATTTTTGATTTGTGGGAGGGACATATTCGAAAAACAGAAAGTGATTTAGTTATTGAGTGATTTAGTGATTAGGCGCCTTGGTAACTTAGCTACCCAATAACTCAGCCACTCAATCACTTCTTCTCTATTCTACAACGATCGCCAGTACTTCGTCGAGGTCTGGGAGTGGTTCGTCGTCGCACAAAATCCCCCAGCAGCGGTCGTGGCCAAAAGTAAACCCGCCGAATTTGTCGTAAAGCGCCAGCGCCTTATCCGAGTCCTGCACATACATGCGGCGTTTGCCTTGAATGATTACTACCGGCACAGGACTATCAAACTGCTCGGCGACTATGAACGATACTGCATCGCGAATGCTAATTTTATCTTCATCACTATGTACGATTATGACACCGTCGCGCTCCTGCCGATCTTCCCAAGCCCCCTGAGCCTCTTCCTCTTCCCGCTCGCGACGCTCTTCTCCGAGCTCTAACGTGAGCGCACGATAATACTCAATTGCTTTGTGCTTCTTCTCACCGGTGTAGCCTTCTGGTTCGAGCTCCCAGAGAAAACCTCGATCGATAATACCGACTCCGCGAACTAGTACCGGATCGAAACCAAATTCTTCGAGCCTAGAGTCGTCAACTTCAAACAAATCTATAAACTGCTCAAGCGAACTTTTATCCTTCATTCTGTCCAGGGCATCGTAGCGATGATGGTCGATAACGATTATCTCAAGTCCCTGCTCTTGAAGTTCAGCTTCGATCTTTGGTCCTGGAAGCTCTACGATCACAAGCGTGTCGGCATCAGGATTAACCTCACCAATCCTCGCAAGCAGTTTTTTCTCACGATCAAGCTTAGCCCCATGAGGCTGCTTTGATATTACTGTGGCGAGCTTAAGCATTTGAGCGATCTTTAAAATCTGCAAAGCCTCCTCGTCATTTCGCGGGCAAATAAGTACTGTTTTGGATATATCAATCATATGCGTGCATTGTACCAGAAAGTAAGGGAGTTGACATTTGTCATACAGCTGTACTACAATAACAGCATCAATAATCACAAAATTATGCGTCAAGTTCTCAGCCTTTCCCTACCACAGGAAATGGCAAAAAAAATCAGCCAACAGGCCAAACGTCGCGGCCATGCATCGGTCAGCGGGTATGTGCAATACCTATTCTCGCTCGATGAAAATCTAATTTCAGCCGAAGAGCTTTTTAAGGCTGCCGATGAAGCACGCAAAGAATACAAAGCCGGCAATACAGCAAGGGCAAAGTCGATTGCCGATCTTGTATGATCGTCAAAGACATCCATTACTCAACTCGTTTTGTTGC
Organism: bacterium; assembly: GCA_043818555.1. GTDB lineage: Bacteria > Patescibacteriota > Patescibacteriia > UBA9934 > UBA9934 > JAUYIW01. The sequence continues at coordinate 17,735 of JBDRFP010000016.1, forward strand.
TGAGGTGAAAAAGATGCCAAAACAGATTATAAGCATCGCGATCGCAAAAGAGAAAACCTTCAAACAAAACCCCTTGCATCCATCGCTCCGGCTTCATGGTCTCAAAGGTAAGCTACTGGGGCTTTGGTCAATATCAATCGCGGGCGGTTACCGCATTATTTTTGAGCGCCAAGACAATGGCGATATTTTATTTATCTCAATCGGCAAGCACGATATTTACAAGAGCCTTTGATTCGCTTATTCGCGCGAATTAGAGAAAGCAAAACGAGCCGCGTGGGCTCGTTTTTATAATCCGTGATCATCTGTAAATTATCCGTGATCATCAGTGCCTTCTAAAATCCAATCCACACATCCTGTTCAGCAACTCGAAATTCTTTTTTGTTCTTAAGTGAATCGTCTTGTTCAAAAGTAATCGACCCTGCTAGCGCGCCCACCTTCAAAGCGTCGCCATGTTCTTCAAACATGGTCTTGACCTCGTCAGACGGCGACCAAAGCTTAAGGTCGATCGAGTCTTGAACAGTAAGCCCGGCATCTTTTCGAAGCTGGTTGACATTGCGCGTTATGTCGCGCGCCATTCCCTCGCGCACTAATTCTGGCGTAAGCTCCAAATCGATCTCAACATTCAAATCACCCTTACTTACACTCGCGGACTTGATATTGACCTCGTCGAGAATGACTTTCTGATACTCAGCGCTAATCTTACCGCTTGGCACACTAATCGTCATCGTCTCTAACGGCTGTCTTACTGCTCTCCCTGCCTCTTCTCGAATCTCCAAAGCACGACTTACAACAGCGCGTGCCTGCCCCATCTCATCAAGCGCGTCTTTGTCGATCTCCCCAGCTTCAGGCCAGTCTTCCAAATGAACCGATACCCTGCCCTTCTTGCCAAGAAACCCGCCGTCAACGCCCTGGTAAACTATTTCACCTAAGAAAGGCATAAATGGAGCGATCATCTTGGCAAACGTGTCGAGTACAACTCGCATAGTCGCCAACGCCTCTAACTTATCCCCGCCTTCAACCTTCATGCGATCACGCGAGCGACGAATATACCAAGTCGAGAGGTCGGTAACGAACGGCTGAAGCACGCGCGCCGCAGCCTGAATATCGTACGCTTCCATTGCCTTAGTTTCCGCTTCGAGCGTTTCATTTAAGCGCGACACGATCCACTTATCCAAAACATTTTTAAGCTTAGGCGCGCGACCATCGTCGTGCTCGGCATAAATCTGGTAGAACGACAAAACGTTCTGCAAAATGTTAATGAACTTTTTCGACACTTCCTCCACTTCCTTTTCTGTAAATCGGATGTTCTCAGCTCGAACAACAGGACTTGACATCAAATAGTATCGAACCGCGTCAGACCCATGCTTTTCCATCACCTCCATTGGATCAGGATAATTTTGCAAGCGCTTGCTCATCTTCTTGCCATCTTCTGCCAGAACAATCCCGTTCACTATTACATTCTTAAACGCCGGCATTTGGAACAATGCGTTCGACAGCACATGCAGCGTGTAGAACCAGCCGCGGGTTTGGTCTTGCCCCTCGGCAATAAACTCAGCCGGGAATCCCTGTTCGAACTTATGCTCATTTTCAAATGGATAATGGAGCTGCGCGTACGGCATTGAGCCGGACTCAAACCAACAGTCGAGCACTTCAGGAATACGGCGATACTCCTTCCCATCTTTTTTGATTACGATCTTGTCGATTACATGTTTGTGAAGATCGTCGATCTTTTGCCCGGAAAGCTTTTCAAGCTCCTCGCGCGAACCAACACAAATCAAATCTCCGTCTTCAGATCTCCAAACAGGAAGAGGCGCGCCCCAATAGCGCGAGCGTGAAATCGCCCAATCACGCGCGCCCTCCAGACATTTGCCGAATCGACCAAGCTTAATATGCTCCGGTACCCAGTGAATTTCACGATTGGTACTGACCAGCTTATCTTTAATATCTGTCACTCGCATAAACCAGGAAGACGCCGAATAATTGAGAAGCGGAGTGTCACAGCGCCAGCAGTGCGGGTAGCTGTGAGTGACCTTGCCTTTGCGGAGTAGCTTTCCTTCGTGCGCCAAATATTTCAAAATCTCAATATCAACCGCCTGGGGATTTTCTTTTTCTTTTACCATCCGGTCCTTAACGTCGTACCCGTCCAATGTCAATGGATCGGCAACCTCTGGGACAAACCGGCCATTCATCTTTACATGCACAATCGATTCAACTTCTTCCGTCCGACCTAGCGCCATGTCATCTTCGCCAAAGCCCGGAGCAATGTGGACTATGCCGGTGCCGTCCTCGGTTGTAACAAAATCAGCGGCGACGATTCTAAATCCGCCGGCATGATCTTTAAAAAATGGGAACAGTGGTTCGTAAGTTGCGCCAACAAGATCGCTACCTTTGATGGTCTTCTTGACCTCGCGCTCCTTGCCCTCAAAAGCCTCGTCCATTAGTTTCTTGGCCGTAATGTAAGTTTTGCCCTCACACTCAACGATCGCATAAGTAAGATCCGGCTTTACAGCGAGCAGTACATTGCCCGGAAGTGTCCACGGAGTTGTGGTCCATGCCACTGCGTGCATGCCTTTAAAATCACCGCTTGTGATTTCAAATGTTGGGAATACTGAAATGTCTGTAACGTCCAAGTAGCCCTGTGTAACTTCAAAGTTCGAGAGCACTGTTTCGCAACGCGGACAAATATGCATGGCCTTGCGGCCCTCGTAAATCATGTCCTTATCCCAAAGCGAACGAAACACCCACCAAACCGACTCCATAAACTCAACATCCATGGTTTTGTACGCATTCTCCATGTCGATCCAGCGCCCGAGCCTGCGAATTACACTCTTCCACTCCTCAGCATAAGTCATCACCTCTTTGTGGCAGCTATTGTTGAACTTGTCGATGCCAAACTTTTCAATGTCCTGGCGCGATCCAAGGTCGAACTTCTTTTCTACAATGTTCTCAATTGGAAGCCCATGACAATCCCAGCCCCAAACCCGTTCAACACGATGGCCCTTCATTGTCCAAAATCGCGGCACAACGTCTTTCATTACGCTCGCAACAATATGACCATAATGAGGAAGTCCGGTTGCAAACGGCGGGCCGTCGTAGAAAACATAGGGCTTGCCCTTTGGCCGCGCTTCCACTGATTTTTTAAAGCATTCATGTTCGTCCCAAAAAGCAAGAACGTCATGCTCTTGTTGTGAGTGGGATTTTTTGTGATTTTCTGGCATATTGTCTTTTGAAACTGGCTGTATTGAAATTTTTGTTATGTGAGCTAGGTTAATCAGAATGACCAATCCACAAGTGCCCAATGACCAATAAATATACAATGCACAATTTCCAATTGGAACTTGGGCATTGGGAGTTCATTGGGAATTGGTTTTTTGGTCATTGATCATTATTTTCTTCCAAGCTCCTAGGCAACCAAGGTCCTATCGTTAATACCCCCTACATTACCAGCGAAAGCATAGAAAATCAAGTCCAGAGCGTGTTATAATGGAATTAATCAGGCATTAGCTGCCGATCAAAAACCTAACACCCACTATGCCTCAAACGATTTACATTGGAGCCGATCATGCCGGATTCGATATGAAGAAGTCTATTTGCGAACATTTGGACGCGCGTGGCTTCATTGTTGAAGACCTTGGCGCGCACTCGCTCGACCCGGCTGACGACTATCCGCAATTTGCCGAATCTGTTGCCGACGCCGTTGTGGAACATTCCGGCGCGCTTGGCGTACTTTCATGCGGAAATGCTGAGGGGGTTTGCATTGCTGCCAACAAAATTGATGGCGTTCGAGCTGGCGTCGGGTATTCTGTTGACGCTGCGCGCACTATGCGCTCTGACGATGACGCAAACATTATTTGCATCCCTGGCCGGCTCGACATTCCTGACGATCCATTAATGATCGTGGACGCGTATGTAGACACGCCTTTCTCCGACGCGCCCCGACATAATCGACGCCTAGACCAAATCAACAAACTCGAAGAAGAGCAAAAGTAGATAGTAGATAGTTGTTAGACAATAAACCTCGCTTCTCTACAATATGCCCAAAGTAGTCCCGGCAATCCTCGCTAAGTCCAAAAAAGGCTTTGAGGACAAAATCACAAATGAAACACTTCGAAAACTTGCCCTGCTCTGGCAGGTGGATGTTTTGGATGGGTCAATGTTTAAACAGTCCTGCTGGGCAAAACCGGAAGCGGTATCGGAAATTGAATCGCTACCGGAAATCGAACTTCACCTTATGGTCCAAAATCCGCTCCCCGTTATTATGGAGTGGTTTAACCGCGTCGATACACTCAGGCGAGCAATTGTGCATTCTGAAATCGAGCGCCCGGTTGGTGCAGTGCTGCATAGAATAAAAAAACTCGGAATTGAAGCAGGGTTTGCAATTAACCCGGAGACAAGCGTGGGGGCAGTTGAACCGTATTTGCACACCACAGACCTTATCCTTATTATGGGCGTGCGTCCGGGCATGTCCGGTCAGGGCTTTCTGGGAGAACGGGTCCTGGCAAAAATCCGCGAGTCTAAAAGACGATTCCCTGGCCTGAAAGTAGCGGTGGACGGTGGCATCAACCTGGAAAACGCTACCGACATTGTTGCAGCAGGAGCCGACCAGCTTTGCGTTGCGTCAACGCTTTGGAAAGCTAAAAACATTGAACAAGCCTTCCGCGCGCTTCAGGCCCTCGGACAAATAACCCCGCTTACCGACAGTAAACTTAGCCGCCAGACAATAAACCTCGCTCCTCGGTAATCAACTCGGCTTTCTACAACACTTGACGCTCCCCCTCAAGCCTATGGTATAATTCCCACCGAATTAAATAAATACATTCTATGACCCTAACATCCGCTCTTCGAAAGATTCTCTTTATTGCGATTGCAGCCTCACTGGCCGCAACGGTATACTTTGTGTCGAGCGCCCCAAAGGCCGACGCGCTAACATCGCTCGCTAGCGTTTCAGGCGGAGACCTTATTCGAGGCGAAGCTTACTCTGCCGTTTACTTTATGGGTAACGACGGCTTCCGCTATGTATTTCCAAACTCTAACACCTACTTCACCTGGTACGATAATTTTGACAGCGTAAAATTCATATCAGACGCAGACCTTGCAACCATCCAGATTGGAGGAAATGTAACCTACAAGCCTGGCGTGCGCATGATTAAAATACAGTCAGACCCGAGGACTTACGCTGTGGCACAAGATGGCGAACTTCGACATGTTGGCACTGAAGCTATTGCAACAGCGCTTTACGGGTCAGCATGGAACACAATGATCGACGATGTAGCGGATGGTTTCTTCACCAATTACACAATCGGTAGCGCAATTGCGGATGAATCAGATTATGACCCTGCCGCCGAGGAAGCCGCGACTAATAATATCAACGAAGATAAGAGTCTTTCCGCTCCTGCAATAATCAATATCGACAGCGATGGCTATGAACCAATCGATGTAACCATTACTGACGGAATGAGCGTAAAGTTCACAAACAATGATACGGAAAAACACACGGTTACAGGCGAAGACCTCTCATGGGGCAGTGGAACAATCAGCCCGGGTGGAAACTTCATTAAAGCCTTCAATGAGGAGGGCACATACGGATTCTTTGACAGCTACGACGCCACAAATTCTGGAGCGGTTTACGTTGAGTAACACAGAGTGCTACGGATAATTGACAGATGACCACTGATTTTAAGCGGCCTCACACGAGGCTGCTTTTGTTTTTGTGATATAATGCACTTACGATTTATTTCGGATTTAGGATTTCGGATTTCGACAATATGCCCCACGTACGAGACATTCCAACTCTTACTGAGAAAAAATTGCTAAGTCTGGAGAGCAAGGCCAACGAAATCAGACGCGATGTTCTCAAGATGCTTGAAACTGCCGGGAGCGGACACTCAGCCGGGCCTTTGGGGTTGGCAGATATTTTTTCAGCACTCTATTTTCATGTTCTGGAGCACGATCCCAAGAAGCCAATGTGGAAAGACCGCGATCGCCTACTGCTCTCGTGCGGGCATGTTGTTCCTGTTCGCTACGCCGCAATGGCGCACGCCGGATACTTCCCAGTCTCAGAGCTCAAAACTCTGCGCAAGTTCGGGTCCAGGCTCCAGGGTCATCCTGAGTACAGACACATGAGCGCGCTCGAGAATACCTCAGGCCCGCTTGGCGACGGATCTCCCCAGTCTGCAGGCATGGCCTATGTTGGGAAACGCGAAGGACAACCTTGGCATGTGTATTGCGTAATGTCAGACGGCGAGCTCGAAGCTGGGATTACCTGGGAGGCCGCGATGTTTGCCGGAAAGCACTCGCTTCATAATCTCACCTGGATAATTGATCGCAACAACATTCAAATCGACGGCTTCACGGAAGACATCATGCCGCTCGAACCGCTACGAGATAAATTTGAAGCGTTTAACTTTGAAGTAGTTGATATTGACGGCCATAATATTCGAGAATTTGTTGACGCCTGCGAGTATTCAAAATCGATCTGGGAGCGGCCGGTAGTTATTATCGCTCACACTATTCCTGGCCGAGGAGTTGATTTTATGGAATGTGATTTTATGTGGCACGGAGCTCCTCCGGGGAAAGGTCCGGAAGACGATTATCCAAAGTCGGAACAGTTGAAAGAAGCGTTAAAAGACCTGAGAACACTTGGCGGAAAGATAACTTCCGAGGCCGAATAACAAAAGTAGACAGTAAATGGTAGACAGTAGACATCAATTCGCAATCTACTATTTACCGCCTACTATCTACCCGCGTTTCTATGACAGTACCCAAAACAGCAAAACTAAATCCTGCTTGGCGAAAGAAAGAAGGCCTAAAGCAAATCCCAACCCGCAACGGATTTGGCGACGGCTTGGTTGAAGCTGGCAAGGCTGATAAGAACATTTACGTGCTGTGTGCTGATTTAACAGAATCGACAAGGACGCTTGCGTTTAAAGAAGCGTTCCCTGAACGATTTGTTCAAATGGGAGTTAGCGAGCAGGCGCTGGCCGCGATTGGAGCAGGGATGGCGCTTGAAGGCAAAACTGTTTTCATTGCAAGCTACGCCTGTTTTTCTCCTGGCAGAAACTGGGAGCAGATTAGGACGTGTGGGTGTTTGCAAAATGTTAATTTAAAGATCGTTGGAGCTCATGCTGGAGTGTCGGTCGGCCCAGACGGCGCAACTCACCAGATGACAGAAGACATTGCGCTTATGAGGGTTCTGCCAGAAATGAAGGTGCTGGTTCCGTGTGACTCCATTGAGGCCAAGAAGGCAACTATTGCTGCTGCTAAAATGAAAGGACCGGTTTACGTTCGATTCGCTCGAGCTGCCGGGCCGGTTTACACAACCGAAAAAACTCCGTTCGAAGTTGGTAAGGCTCAAGTGTTCCGAAACGGGAATGACGTGGCGATCATTGGCTGTGGGCCGCTTGTTTACGAAGCGTTGCTGGCCGCTGAAGAACTTTCAAAACTAGGAATAGAAGCACGCGTGATCAACAATGCCAGTATTAAGCCAATGGATGAAAAAACAATTGTTGCGGCTGCGCGAGAATGTGGATGTATTGTCACAATCGAGGAAGCTCAGTCTGCCGGAGGCATGGGCGGAGCTGTTTGCGAGTTACTCGCTGAAGCCAGGCCAGTGCCGGTTGAGCGAATTGGAATGCAGGACAGGTTTGGCGAATCTGGAGAGCCGCGAGAGCTACTTGAGGCGTTTGGATTGACCGCGCCGGCGATTGTTAAAGCGGTGAAGAAGGTGATGAAGCGAAAGACCTAAGTAGTCAGTAGACATGAAACGCGGGTGACTGCGTTTTTTGAATTAAAAAAACCACGATTCAGGACCGCTTCAACGGATCAGGCTTCACTTTGTCTTTTGTGGTAGAATGGCACTAATATGAAACAGACAAGAATCAACAAATACATTGCCGATTCGGGGTATTGTTCACGGCGGAAAGCCGATGAGCTAATTAAAGATGGACAAGTCAAAATCAACAATTGTACCGCTCAGCTGGGCGACACTGTTGGCCCTGATGATGTCGTAAGGGTTGGTCAACATATTATCGATGCTCGCGAGCACGACATATTCATCGCATTCAACAAGCCGGTTGGAGTTATTTCAACTTTTGATAAGGACGCTGACAATTCAATTCCAGACTATGTTGACGCCGGGGAGCGCATCTTTAATGTTGGCCGGCTCGATGTTGCATCATCAGGACTAATTCTCCTTACCAACAACGGAGATATTGCTGAAAAAATCACTCATCCGAGCGGAAAGCACGAAAAAGAATATTTGGTCACGGTTGATAATAAGATGACTCGGAGCTTTATCGATGCAATGCGAGGCGGAGTCAAAATTGGCGATTACACAACCGAGCCCGCGCAGGTAAAAAAACTATCCGACACCCGATTCAGCATAATCCTGACTGAAGGCAAGAACAGACAAATCCGCCGCATGTGCGAAACGCTTGGGTACGAAGTTAAACAGCTCAAACGAATCCGAATAATGAACATTAAGCTACGCGATCTTGGAGATGGGAATTGGAGATACCTGTCCAGCAAGGAGCGTCGTGAGCTAATCTCGTCTTTATGATGGACTTAAAGCTTATTCTGACACTAATCGCTCTTCCTTTTCTGATTAGCTTTGGGCTGGCAGGACTTTCAGCCGCTCCATGGGTTCCAACAAAGCCAAAGCAGACAAGACGACTAATCGACAAGCTCGATCTGCGGGACGGGATGACTATCTACGACCTTGGCTGCGGTAGCGGTACGGTTCTATTTGCAATCGCGCGCCATAATCCGCACATCAAACTTGTCGGTTATGAAATCTCGCTCCTCCCCTACTTAATCGCCTGCGCACGCAAACTAGTAGGCGGTGCAAAGTATAAAAACGTGAGCATAAAATTTGCCAACCTGTTCAAACAAGACCTGTCCGATGGCGACCTGATATTCGTCTTCCTTCTCGACAAGTGCTACCCGCGATTGATCGACAAACTACGGCGCGAAATTAAGCCCAACGCAACTGTCGTGGTTGAAGCCTGGCCGCTTCCGGGCATTAGGCCAAGCAAGGTCGATCAGGATGATGGGCTCCTGAGCGTATTTTTCTACAAAGGCGAAAATTTCAGCTAAAAATGCTATAATGGCTCTAACTTCAAGATTCTAACTTCTCCAGCATTTATGTACGACATCCTCACCATCGGCGACATTAAACTCGACACGTTTATTTTGATTCCGGACGCGAGTGTAAACTGTGAGCTCAAAATGCCGTCATGCCAGCTTTGCATTGATTACGGGACAAAAATTCCGGTTGACGATATTGACACTCAAATCGCCGGCAGCGCGCCGAATGTGGCGATTGGGATTGCAAAAATGAGAAAGATGTCAGCCGTGTACAGTATAATGGGCAAGGATATTCTCTACTCAATTGCAGTTGAGCATCTGAAAAATGCAAAAGTGGAAACCCGCTACATTAAAACCAACAAACACGAGGATTCAAGTTTTGCCGCAGTATTAAACTTTCGAGGAGAATCTACCCAGCTTGTGTCGCATGGCGAAGGGCACTACAGGCTGCCAAAGCAAATGCCCAGCACTGAATGGATTCATATTTCCGAACTTGGAGAGGGATATGTCAGCCTTTACAAAGATCTAATTAGGCTCAAGACGCAACGCGATGTTAACATTAGTTTTAACCCGGGCGCAATTCAGATAGAGGAGAGGAAAAAGGAATTATTTGATTTAATCAAGCACAGCGCAGTGCTGATCCTGAACAAAGACGAGGCAAAAGACCTGCTACAACTCAAAGGCGAGCCGCAGCCGCACTTTATTATGGCAAAGCTCATGGGGCTAGGCGCCAAGTATGTGGTGGTTACTGACGGAAGAGCGGGCGCGTATGCATTTGACGGCGACCAGCTCGACTTTGCGCCGATGTTCCCCGGAGAGCGAGTTGAGGCCACGGGCGCGGGCGACGCGTTTGCCACCGGCTTCTTGGGCGCGCTTATGCATGGCAAGCGACACAATTGCGCGCTTCAATGGGGCGCGGTAAATGCAGCGTCGGTGGTAAATGAAATCGGACCAACGCGAGGACTGCTGACTCATACGGAAATTAAGCGCCGACTAAAAGCTCGACCGTCCTACAAGACTGAGGAGCTTTAATCAAATTACCAATTCACAAGCGCCCAATGATCAATGAATACACTGTGAACAATGACCAATTGGAAATTGTAAGCTGGCAATTCATTGGAAGTTGGACATTACCGCCACTATGCTATTCATCCTGCCTTTTGATCACAGATCGTCGTTTTGCAAGCTGCTTGGTTTTGAGTATCCGGTTAATAAAAAGCAGGCCAAGGTTGTCGCTCGCATGAAGAATATTGTTTTTGACGCTTTTCTCGAGGCGCGCAAACAAGTCGATCGACCGGACGAGCATGCAATACTAGTCGATGAGGAATTTGGATCTGCAATTTTAAAAAAGGCTCGTCGACAAAAAATTCGATTTGCGCAAACTGTTGAAAAGAGTGGCCAGAAAGTTTTTGATTTTGATTACGGCGCCGACTTTGGCAAGCGCTTGCTAAAATTCAAGCCTGAGTTCGCAAAGGCGCTTGTCCGCTACAATCCAAATCAGCATGCCGTAAACAAAACTCAAAATGCAAAACTAAAAAAGCTCTCGCGGTTTTGCAGACAAAATCACATAAAATTAATGCTCGAGGTACTGGTCGAGGGCAAGGGCGACAGAAGCGCGCTGGTTACGCGATCGATAAAACAGATTCAGAAAGCTGGAGTCGATCCTGCGATTTGGAAAATTGAAGGGCTTGAAAAAGTCAGTGACTGGCGAGCGGTACGACGCGAAACTGACGATCCTGCAATCGTGCTTGGCCGAGGCGAGTCAAGGCACGAAGTCGAAAAATGGATTAAAACCGCTGCAAAAAGCGGCGACGCAACCGGATTTGCAATCGGTAGAACAATCTTTGCCAAGCCAATTGCAGATTACGCAGCGCACAAGATAGACCGCGAAACAGCAGTTGAGAAAATTTCCAATAACTACTTACATTTTATCAATCTGTGGGAGCGATTGGTATAATAGGTCCTATAGGACCAATATGACCTATGGCGTATGATATTATAACTGTCGGAAGTGCCACGCGCGACGTGTTTTTTGTGTCCAAGCAATTTAAAATCATCGAGTCAAAACAATTTGAAACCGGGAAGGCGGGATGTATTGCGCTTGGCAGTAAAATCAATGTTGACGAAATGGTTCTTTCAACTGGCGGAGGCGGAACGAACTCAGCTGCAACTTTTGCTAGCCTAGGATTCAACACGGCAACCATTACTCGCATAGGCATTGATGACCCCGGCAAGGCAGTACTTGCTGACCTAAAACGATTTGGCGTTAAAACATCGCTCGTGAACGAGGTGAAGAAAGGACAAACGGGTTACAGCGCCCTTTTAACTACCACAACTGGTGAGCGTTCAATTCTAACGCATAGAGGAGTGTCTGCTGAATTTGGGCCAAAGGACATACCGTGGTCAAATCTAAAATCAAAATGGATTTACATGACTTCCCTTGCTGGCAATTTGTCGCTTGCGCTTGGGATTGCAAAAACCGCAAAACAGAATGGAGCGCGTGTTGCATTTAATCCAGGATCGCTTGAAATCAAGCAAGGTATTAGAAAGCTTGAACCAATAATGAAGTATTTAACCGTGCTGAATCTGAACCTGGAAGAGGCTCAAGCACTGGCAAGGTCAAAGAGTCGCGACATTGGTAAAATCGCAAAGACAATAGCCAAGCCGGGACTAACGCTAATTATCACAGATGGATCGAACGGATCTTACGCTTACTTAGACGGCACTCTCTGGTTTGCCCGCCCGCGAAACATTAAGGCGCTGTCGCGCACAGGCGCTGGCGACGCGTTCGGTTCCGGCCTTATCGCTGCGCTTGCAAAAGGTATGGGAATCGACGAGGCGCTACAAATCGGCACGCTAAACGCAGAATCGGTGATTCAATCTCATGGGGCAAAAAATGGAATCTTATCCTCCTGGCCAAAACCGGCGCTTATGAAAAAGATCAAAGTGAGAACGGTCTAGTGAATGCGGTAAGTGATCGAATAATAGACTACGCTGACCTACAATCAACATTCGCCTTCCGAACAATAAACCTTGTTTTCGATAATAAACCCTATAATAAAATCTAATCTCAAAATTATGACTACACCAATATGTCCAAAATGCGGTAATGTCTGCGAGGAATGCAAAGAGCTCGGAGAATGCACAGCTTGCAAATGCTGCCAGGCCGGAGACACAGTTCAGCCAATCCCAACAAGCGGTCATGCTCATGCGTTTAACCTTACTCTACTCATAAGCGGGCTTGCGCTTTTTGTAGCAATCGGCGGGATTTTCACTTTAAACATTATCAATGGCACAGCCCCTTCCGCAACTGTTCAAACGCAAAATACACTTGAAAAAACAACAGATCCTGCGCAGGAAATCACAACATCTGTTACAGTCTCCGACCAGACAAATGGCGGTGTGAATTTTGCAGTAACGATTTCCGAGGAATAGTATGACCCGAATCTTTGTCACGCGAGACATTCCTGACGAAGGCCTTGATATGCTAAAAAAGCGCGCTAGCATTAGGGTTGATACTTATGGCAAAGACAAAAAAATTCCGCGTCGCGATTTGCTAAAAGGCGTTCAGGGCGCGGATATTATTTTGTCGATTTTGACAGATAAAATCGATAGCCAAGTGATGGATGCCGCAGGGCCTCAGCTTAAGATGATCGCCAACTATGCCGTTGGGTTTGACAACATCGACCTTGCCGCGGCTAAGGATCGTGGAATCATAGTTGCCAATGCTCCCGGACCGGAAATTTCCGAATCAGTCGCCGAGCATGTGGTAGCTTTAATGTTTGGCCTTGCGCACAGAATAGTCGAGACCGATAAATTTACTCGCGCAGGAAAATACAAAGGATGGGGCCCAAAGCTACTGCTTGGCACCGACATTAGCGGAAAGACGCTTGGAATAATTGGCACGGGTAGCATTGGGATGGCGCTTGCTCGAAGGATGTCCAGCGGCTTTGGACTCAAAATAATCTACAACGACATCAAGCGCAACCGCGAGATCGAAAAAAAGTACAAAGCTAAGTACCGATCGAAAACGCAATTGTTGCATGAAGCTGATTTTGTTAGCTTGCATGTACCTTTGTTAAAATCAACAAAGCACCTGATAGGGTCGAAGGAGATAAAGTTGATGAAAAAGACAGCATTCTTGATTAACACATCACGAGGGCCTATAGTTGATGAACTGGCGCTCGTGAAAGCGCTTACGAAGGGCGAAATCGCTGGCGCAGGAATCGACGTATACGAATGTGAGCCTCTAATAGACTGCAACCCGCGAGACACTTACGACCTTCGCAAGCTTGATAATGTGATCTTGACGCCGCACACAGCGTCTGCCACTGTTGAAACTCGACAGGCCTTAAGTCGCACAGTGGCGCGTAATATTCTGGCCTACCTTGACGGAAAAAATATTTCGAATAAAATAGACGCGTAAGCAGTTAGTAGTGAGAACAATAAACCTAGGCAAACTGGAAATAAACCCTATTTGTCGACAATAAACCTCATAATTAAAGCATATGCAACTAGACCCAAACATGGAGGACAATACGCCGGAGGGGAAAAAAGAGGTGAGAATTGGAGGGAAGCCACTGCCAAAGGGGCTGCCTAATATTTTAACCGGAGTCGTGGCGATTATAGTCGTGCTTCTATTATTTGCAATCCTCAAGCCCGCGCCGATCAGCGAGAATGGCAATGGCGAAATGGATGACGAAGAGCATGTTCTCGAGTCTGAAACTTCAAACTTCATCTACACCGCCCTTGCCGACTGGGGACTTGCAGAGCGCGCCACAGCAGGCATCCAAACCCTTACGAGCGGACAGGTGATTGAAGAAGGCATAGTACAGGATCCGGCCGATGAAAACATAGTTTACTTTGCAGCAAGCGCTTACGATTCGTTCAACAACCAGAATCTAGTGAGCATTTACAGCTACCGAAACGACAATCACAACTTCGAGCGGATATTCCGCACAACATATGCCCTTGGAGGGTGTTCCTATCTTACGCAAAATGCCGTGCCAAGTTTTCATGTGGTCGGCTATGAAGAGAGAAAGCTGATACTTCTTGTTAAGGATATTGGCGGCACATTTGGTGAATGCGAAAACTTGCTTACATACGGATTTGACAACCCAGATACTTCGAACTTTGTCACGCTGAGCTTGGACGACACATACGGTGGCTTTGGTGAGTTCTCGCCAGGCGAAGCGCTGATGAGTGAAGCCGAGGCTACAAAAGCGGATTGTGAAGGACCGGTCGCGGAAGATGATAACAATGACAGTGACGATGGCGTAGAATAGATCGACGAGTTAAAACCCCGGGGGTTGCGGCAACCCCCGGGGTTTATTTGTATATTTAAAAACCGACCCGGGTGGGGTCGGCTAAGTGCTACTAGGCGTCAATGAGGCGCTGCACAGCTTCGCGGATGGTGTCGTAAAGCACGATCGACACGTTCGGATCGCTATTCTCCCCGGTGCCAGGACCAGGAATATTGAGATACGGCCCGGTACGAATAAAGTGGCCTTGAAACGCGCTTTCTGCACCGTACCTGGTTACAAGAAAGTGGCGAGCACCGACATGAGAACCTTCTTTGAGCCCGAATGCCCACTTGAGCTCTGTCTCGCTAAAGACCAAGCTACCGCTCGTCGCCTCTTCCCAGCCGAATGTAATTTGCCACTCAACTCGGAACGAGGCCTCCACCTTGCAAAGATCATCCTCTTCTGGATGATGACCCGCCCGGGCAGGAAACACCTTGGCGATCTTCAGCCACGACTTTCTCGCAGAAATCTGAACGCTGGCCTTTTTCTCTACTGTAACGCCCATCTTGGTCGCTTTGTGATTCGACCAACTCGGTCGTTCAACATCTGGCAATGATATAAGCATTTACCCTCCTTTAAAGGTGCGAGTTGTGCCGATACTTTAGCACACAAAATCAAAAAGTCAAAAAACCACCACTCGCGTGGTGACTTCTTGGTGGACCTGAGGAGATTCGAACTCCTGACCCCCTGCTTGCAAAGCAGGTGCTCTAGCCAGCTGAGCTACAGGCCCATGCTGGAGCAATATACAACACATTGCCGATTCTGTCAACTGCATTCTAGTATATGGCTCGCCGAAAACTCATATTTCCGATACAATAGGTACATGTTAACTCGATTAGGACTAACTATTACCTTTGCGATATTTGCATTGCCAACGATCGCAAACGCATATAATTTAGACGACGCAGCTGTGACTGTGCGACTTTTTGATTCTGAAGGCGAGGTGTCAGTCGAGTTTCAACCGTTTGATGACAAGTACCGAGGTGACGCTAGCGTGGCTTCCGGCGACCTTGGCAGTGACGGAATTCCCGAGATTGTGATCGGTTCTGGCCATGGGCTTAGGTCATACGTGAAGGTCTACCGACAAGACGGTTCGATGATAAACGAGTTTCTGGCTTACTCTGAATTTTATGACAACGGAGTCAATGTGGCGGTTTGTGATGTAAATGATGATGGCGTCAATGAGATCGTCACAGGCGCAATGTACGGTGGCGGACCTCATGTGCGGATTTTTAATGCTGCCGGCGAGGCGTTCGGCGAAGGATTCTTTGCATACGACACAATGTTCCGAGGAGGTGTAAACGTTGCATGCGGCGATGTGGACGACGACGGCGTTGATGATATTGTAACTGGAGCAGGAATCACCGGCGGTCCTCATGTGCGCGTGTTCGATGCTAGAGGCGCGATGAAGTTTGAAATTTTTGCCGGCAGCGCGCATGAAAATACCGGGGTTGATGTGGCAGTCGGCGACTTAGATGCTGACGGCGATGTTGAAATTATTGCCGGCCGCGAAGGAGTAAGCGATCCGACGATTATTGTTTTTGACCAGATCGGTGATCGACTGAGCTTTGTGCTCGCGCTTACTGCGTTTAATGATTACACCGGCGGACTGAATATGGTTGCCGGTGACGTTGATGGCGACGGCATGGACGAATTCGGTGCGTCTACTAAGGCTGGAACGGCGTCGATTAAGTTTTTTGAAATGACAGGGGCTGAGGCAAAGTTGGTGAGTCCGTTCGATGGTGAAGTCGGCATAGCGTCAACCACAATCGAAAACGGAAGTCCGGATCACATCGTTGCGCTATCAACAATGCCTCAGACCGAAGATACAGAAGGACAATTCATAATAGTTGACATTGGCAACCAAACACTTTTCGCGTACGAGAACGGCGCACTGCTTCGGTCATTCTTAATCTCCAGTGGCGTATGGAGCTGGCCAACTCCGGAAGGAGAATTTAGTGTGCTTGAGAAACTTCTCTGGCACGATTACGCATGGTACTACGGTGAAGGTAATCCGAATAATTACAATCTGCCGGATGTGAAGTACAATCTAAAATTCAAACCTCACTTTTACATTCACTATGCCTATTGGCACAACAACTTTGGAAACCGAATGAGCCACGGCTGTGTGAACGCTCCGTACGATGAGGTAGGATGGCTGTTCGACTGGGCAAGCGTAGGTACGCCGGTGCACGTGGTGCCGTAACCGTTACGTATCTACGAATCTTACAAACATACGATTCGTAAATTAGTAACCCACTTGTTGATAAGTTGCACGCATATCGTTCAACTTTATTTTTTTGAGTGATATAATAATTGTATGGAAATATTTTTGTTGTATGGTGCACGCACGTGCGCATGATGCAGCAAAAAAATTTCTGCTGCGTCTTACGATCAAAAAAAGTTTCGAGGTCGACGAAACGATCTAAGATGACACATCGATCGCTCAACTTGAGCGGGTCGAAGAAAGGACAAAAATATTATGCCAGCAAAAAAAAGAAAGGCTACCAAAAAGAAAGCAGCTCCTAAGAAGAAGCCTGCTAAGAAGGTAGCAAAGAAGAAAGTTGCTAAGAAGAAGGTAGCTAAGAAGAAAGCCGCTCCTAAGAAGCGTAAAGTCGCTAAGAAGAAAGCCGCTCCTAAGAAGCGAAAGGTCGCTAAGAAGAAGCCTGCAAAGCGAAAGAAGAAATAGATTCTTCAATCAAAAATCCCTGCCGGATCAGGAGGAACTCCCATGGAGGAATCATCCCGACCCGTGCAGGGATTTTGTATTAGAAAACCCCGTCCGTCATCGGATAGGGATTCGGTGATTCGGCGAAGGCTAACGCTTCACAAGGATTAGTCTTTCAATAATTTCTTCGCCACCATCGCTTTCATTGACCTCCTCGAATCTATAGTCAATAGTGCCGGCCTCTTTATACTCATCCAAAGTAGCCAATACCTGCTGATTGTAATAACGATGCCCCTGCTCAGATTTCCTTGGCTTTAGAGGATACATCCTTAGCTCGCCTCCGCTATCCAAAATACTTATCAAATTGCGGAATGTGCCCCGGACCGTACTCTGGATATAATCATGCTCCATTTCCAGCATCTCAGGGCTCAAGGAATCAGACAACCACATATTTGGAAAGAAATTTGCAACAATTAAATCAGCTGAGTCGCCCTCCATAACAAAGTCTTCTGCATAAGCACGGATCGTCTGATCCTCAACTAACGACTTTTGATCGTTGTTCAAAACAACTTCAGCAAACCTCCCGATTTCTGGTGAATCGCCTGGCTCAATAGACCAAGTGTTTATATTTACACCCTTGCTAATACAATATCCAGCAAATAACCGATCTCCAGCGCCAACATCAACAATTTTGTTAGCCTGTTTTAAGTCAGAAATACTTAGCCCCAAATTCTCTAGATATTTATTAAAGGAGTGATCCTGAATGCTTTCAGCGTATTTAATAAAGTCAGGAGAAGCCTCGATTAGTGCGATTAGTTCATTCGCCTTATCAAATATTTCGACAAGCTCGACGCGATCAGGGCCTTCAGAATAATTAATATCAACCTGAACCATGCTCGCTTCGTCAACTAAAAGCCTATAAAGAGAGCCGATACAAATTTCGAATGTGTGCCCCTCATAGTCGTATGACGTTTCAATATTTTCAAAATATCGCGCCTCACCTAAGGCGCTTTGCATTGCTTCAAATACAGCCTTATTGTTTAGCCCTTCTTGAGTTGGCCCCATGTCCAATTCCGCCAAAGCTAAAAATTTAGTAACTTCATACTGAATGTAGAACCTTTGTTTTTCGAGCGTCTCAAAATTTTCTTGAGTAGGGGCAATTGGATGTTTTTTCATATTAATGGAATTTGTTTTGCCACTGGCGGTGGATCGTTGTCGGTGAAGATTTGGACTTGGCCAAAAATGCCGTCGTAGCCTGGGCGGATGTGGATGTTGCCAGATCGCATTCGTTTGATTGCTTCTGCTATGGCCGGCGTTGACGCTGCTTCGATCTGGTCGATTGAAGCGTCGAGCAGGATTGAGAACTCATGGCCAACCTTTTCGATCATACTCTCGTACATTGCCTGCACGCGCTTGGACGACGTGGACTTAATCCCAAACGATTCGGCGATTAACTCCTGAAGTGGCACAATCGACTTGAATCGCACTTGCCCGGCTGGCATCTTCTTGATCTTTCTGTCTGCCAAATCATTCACTCTACTCAAAACTCCCACAGTCACCTTTTTCTTGCACTTTGGACACAACCCACCGTGTTTTTTTGTTTCTGCTGGCGTGCTCCAGTGCTTGCAGTTAGAACATCCATCAGCATGATACTTTCCTTCTTCAGGATAAAACTCAATGGTGTATTTGAACTTCTCCGTATCGCGCTCGCGCAGAATCCGCACAAATTCGTCGTAGCTTAAATCCTCAGGTTCAAGTTCAAACACGTTAGCTTCGCGACCAAAATTGCGTGGGCTATGAGCGTCCGAGTTTGAGATCAACATAATGTTATCGAGTGCTGATAGCTGACGGTTCATTAACGGATCGCTCGAAAGTCCGGTCTCGACCGCATAGATCCTGTCCGCCATGCTACCAAAGCACTCCTCGATGCTATCGAACCCGGACTTAGAACCAAAAATAGAAAACCAAGGCGTCCAGGCGTGGGCAGGGATTACAATGATACGCTCGTCAATATCGACCAACCGTTTGTAGAGTTCCTCTGAGTCAATGCCAAGAATTGGCCGGCCGTCTGATTTACGATTAAACTCTTTCTCATCCAGCCACTTGTTGATTTTCCCAACTGTCTCAACTGACGGAGCAAAAATAATGTTATGAATCCGCCTGCACTTGTCGCCCTTTTTGTAAATCTGCGCCACCTCGGTTGTCATCATGAATCGAATCTTGTCATGATCGCCTGACTTTAGCTTGTACAGCCCAGGATCAGCCTCGACTAACTTAGACTCGATCTCCGCAAACCACTTAGGGTGAGTAAAGTCGCTCACACCAAGAACATCTACACCTTTTTTAGCGCACCACAAAGCATTATTCTCAAGCGTAAGCTCCTTGGAGCATGCTCGAGAGAATCGAGAGTGAACATGAAAGTCGGTTATTATGCGCATACCACTGCATTGTATCAGCGAATTGAAATAATTCAAATTAAATACGGCCGCCACCAGGGGTAACGGCCGAAAGGGAAAAAATAATGCTAGCCCTAAGCACCAACTTGCGGGACGGTGAACGCGAACCCAGCGTCACGATTCCACCTGTTGCCAGGCCTGTCGTAGTTCGCATTGAGCCACGAGCCGTCATCGTTGCGGTTTGCACTGAGCAAGTTCGGATCACCGTCAGATTACACAAGGCATCGTCCAAAACACCACCCCTTGAAATTCTTAGGGTTGAATAGAATTCGGCATTGTAATGCCCTAACGCCCTGCGCCAAGTATCTTCATTTTTTGAAGTTTCTGCATGCACCGCTCTATCCAAAACCTTGCCTTTCAACAGACAGACGTAGCCGTGAATATTCCGGATGCATGGATACTGGATTCGGTAGCGGGAAGCCTTGACCGCCCGCGTATTGACCTACTACCACCTACAGTATAACAAAATAAAAGCCCCCACACCTTTCTTTCGAAAGGTGTGGGGGCGAAGGGCTAAGGATCAAAGGGCAGAAGACACAGGATCCAAGCCCTAAGCGCCAACTTGCGCCGCCACGAACGCGAACCCGTCCCCACGATCCCACCTCGCGCCAGGCCAGTCGTAGTGCGCAGAGAGCCACGAGCCGTCATCGCTGCGGTTCGCACTGAGCAAGTCCGGACCACCGTCGGCATCCTCGATCGGATCGTGCATGGCAACAATCCACCGAAGGCCCATGGCCTTTATCTCCTTGTCCGAGAACTTCTCCCGGATGAGGCAGGCGACCTCGGCGTTGGGATTGGTGAACCCGCGCTTCGTCGCTTCGGAACGGATCTTCTCGGTGACGCGATCGCCGTCACCGAAGAGCATGCCCTTCATGACCGCGACCTCGGTCGTTACGCCGCTCGTGGGCTTGAAGTCCGAGGAGCAGAGCACGCTCTTGGCGTAGCCGCTCACTCGGAAGCCGCCCTGCGTCAAGCGCTCAGCCCACTCCTCACCCGTCGTGCCGTCGCTGGTGACGGAGAAGTAGATGATTCCATCTTCCTCTCGCCACGCACGCTCGACCTCCACGACCTCAAGCTCGCCGCGGAGGAAAGCCTCTGCCTTCTGCTCGCCACCGAGCTTGTTCACGATCGCCTCGAACCAGTTGTGCTTGCGGTGTCCATACTTCGACATGTTCACTCCTCCGGTTGATAACCGGCTTGCCCCATCTGTTAGATGAGGACTTGGTAGATACCGTAACCACCATAGTCACAGTCAGAAGTCTCACAAAGCTGAGAAACTTTTGGTTATGACCAGCTATGTTTAAGGGGCAAGAATAGCATATTTTTGGCTTTTTGTCAAGTAAAAAAGCCTTATATTTCGCTAAAATTCGCAACCTTCAAGGTTTCTGAACCTTGAGGGTTGGACTGATTACCGCCCAGCCCGACAACAGAGTCAATGACCCTGCCCACGCCAACATATCGCCAATGGAGATGCCTTTGTGCACAGTGAGGTAGATTAAGTCGTAGGAGACTTGGAGTGAAATGACGATTATGATCGCTGACATTATCGAGTGCGCGTATTTGATCTTAATGAGTTTGGAGGCAATAAGCACGGCTACAATTAGGCCAACTCGAATAGGTCCTGCTGGTAGAGCTGCGATGAGCAGGCTGGTTGCGAGTATCGCGAGTCTAGTTTGACGCCCAACATGATCGGTAAAGCCTTTGAGCTGCCGAGTGAACAAGATCGAGATAATCGTAAGCGCCCACAAAACAACCAAACACCAAAACCACTTTTCAACGTCGCTTGTAAACACGCTAATGCCGCGTGCGCCTACAAGGGCGTCTACAAGGCTGCCTGCAAACCACAGCGTAAGCACAGATGCCAAGCCCAGAATCGCCTGCGACGCAAAAATTGACACGGCCGTGAGTTGCGATGCCCTCCACAACTTCTTCCAATCGTGCCAAAACCGCCTCGCCGACGATCTCCACTCGCTAATTTGTTGATCAAAATAATTGGCCATACACCAAGTTTATCAGTTATTCCTGGATTGATACAGGGGGGATTTATCTTTGCCGATCTCCCGAGCGCGCCGTGCTTGTCGACTCCCCCTCGGCCCCCACGCCAAATCTTTCAGCGACGGGGAACCCATATCTTTCAAATTCTGACGAACAACCCTCAAGGTTGCAGCAACCTTGAGGGTTAATGAGGCGGAATTTGAAAGATATGGGCGTAGCCTAAGTAAAAAGATTTGGCGTAGCCCTGCCGTAGGCGGGGCGTATGGGGCAAAACCGAAACGTCTTTTCTTTTTCCCCCACTTTTCTTTGGACGAGCAAAGAAAAATGGGCTGGGGGGTCTGGGGGTAGCAGCCTACCCCCAGGGGTATAGCGAAAGATCCTTCGACTAAGCTATAAGCGATCGCTCAGGATTACAAGAAAACAAACAAAAACGAGCCCATTCGAGCTCGCCTATCGATCTGTAAGTCTGTACAGTCTGTGGGTCTGTAACGACTATCAACCGATCAACCTCTCTGCAATCTCCAACTCTTCAGGTGAATTCACTCCAATCACTTCAAATGGCTCTGCCGGCGCAGTTATAACTTCAGCGCCTTCATCAATTGCCATTTCAACTAGGTCGGTCAAATAATATTCTCCGCTTGCATTCTTGTTCTTAACTTCCGGCAAATGCTCCCAAAGCCACTGAGCATTGAAGGCATAAAGTGATGGATTCACCTCAGTAATCTTAAGCTCCTCTTCAGTTGCATCCTTAGCTTCGCGAATCGCCTGCACAGCTCCCAGTTCATCACGAATAATCCGCCCCCAGCCTTTAAAGGCCGCATAATCGCCTTTGAAATTCGGGACCTTAGTTGTAATCATTGCAATCATCGCCTGACCCTCAGCATGCATATCGCTCAACTGACGAATAACATCCTCACTTATGAAAGGGTGGTCGCCATAGAGAACAATCACTGCCTCAGCGCCGTTTGCTGCTTCCTGTGCCATCCCGGTAGCATGCCCGGTGCCAAGCTGCTCTTCCTGCATTACATATTCGCAATCGCGGTCAGGGCAGATTTTATGAAAGTGCTCAAGCGAATCGGGCGCTACTACCAAAATTGGCCGCGCGTCCACTTCGCTATCCCTAATGCTGTCGAGCAGATGCTCCAACATTGGTCGGCCAGCAATTTCAACAAGCGCCTTTGGCACTTCTGCTCCCATTCGCTTGCCTTTACCAGCCGCAAGTACGATTACTCGTGTGTTCATACACTTGTTTTTAACTGAGCTGATGAAGATTGACGCTCAACCGACTCAGTGTGGGTAATCATTAACTGGCGCAAGTGTATCTTAAAATACGATTTTGGTCAAGTGACGCCTGGGGAAAAACAAAAAATCCGTAAAGTTCTGGCGGCTACCTACTCTCGCGCATTTGCACTACCATCAGCCCTTGAGGCTTAACTACTGTGTTCGAGATGGGAACAGGTGTGGCCCTCTAGGAAGTGCCACCAGAACTTTACGGATTTTTAACTTGATAAACAACGTGATCCAATAATACTACTTGCAAAAAATTGTCAGAATTGCGTTAGATGTGGCAATTCAGAAAATCTCTCACGCTGAAACGTTCAAAATGGTGTTAGATGTGAGTGAGTGGCGAGCACCGGAGTAAGCCGTACCTACTGTACGGTGTCGAGGAGCGCAGCCACGAGCTCGCAGATGACATCATTTTGGACGTTTCAAATATCGTAGTTAGTGAGTGGAGAACTTGGACTTATTAGTACACCTCGGCTTAACGCGTTACCGCGCTTATACCTAGTGCCTATCAACCTCATAGTCTCTGAGGTGTCTCTGAAGATTAATCTTGGGATCGGCTTCGCACTTAGATGCTTTCAGCGCTTATCCGAACCGAACGTAGCTACCCAGCAATGCCCATGGCAGGACAACTGGTACACCAGAGGTTTGTCCATCCCGGTCCTCTCGTACTAGGGACGGGTTCCCTCAATCTTCAACGCGCGTAGTGGATAGGAGACCGAACTGTCTCACGACGTTCTGAACCCAGCTCGCGTACCGCTTTAATAGGCGAACAGCCTAACCCTTGGGAGCTTCTTCACCCCCAGGATGCGATGAGCCGACATCGAGGTGCCAAACAGCGCCGTCGCTATGGACGCTTGGGCGCTATCAGCCTGTTATCCCCGGAGTAGCTTTTATCCGATGAGCTTCCACCATCCTACATTGAATGGTCGGATCACTAGCTCCTGCTTTCGCAACTGCTCGGCGTGTCGGCCTTGCAGTAAAGCTGGCTTTTCCGCTTACAGGTCCAGCGCGATTTCCATCCGCGCTAAGCCAACCTTTGTGAGCGCCTCCGTTACTTTTTAGGAGGCATCCGCCCCAGACAAACTGCCCACCAGCGCCTGTCTCCTGCGCAGGATAACTGCGCGAGATTAGGATACGTACAGCGTAAGGGTGGTATCTCACTGGCGCGCACCGGTCGAAACCGGCACGCTCCCACCTATACTGAACAGACGAAGCACATACCCAAGCGCAAGCTGCAGTAAAGCTTCACGGGGTCTTTTCGTCCAGCTACGGGTAAAGCGCATCTTCACGCTTCTTGCAATTTCGCCGGGTCCCTCGTGGAGACAGTCGCCACGTCGTTACGCCATTCGTGCGGGCCGGAACTCACCCGGCAGGGGATTACGCTCATATGTTACTCTTCCGATATTAATCGGAATGGCATGGTCATTTCTGCCATGCTCTGCATGTCGCCATGTCCCGCACTCCACATGAATAATCATGTTGCGGGACCCCGCCTATGCGGGGCAGATCGGACTATATCTTATCCCGACAAGTCAGGATTTCGGCGTGTAGTCTCTGAGGATTTTCGTCGACGCTGGGTCTTGCGATTCATTGTCGCCGCAAGTCCAGCAATATTCTCAATGCCGCATTCGTGTAGATGGTCGCCTCGTTCCATGCAGTCGAGAATCTCACAGAATATTCTGAAGTCATCTCGCTTCGCAGTACGAAGGTTATTCTCCTCAAAAAACGGAATTATCCGCTCTCGAAGATATTTCATCGGACGAACACAGTATCTATAGAGTGGTTCTGTGTGATTGTCATGACGATGATTCACGGAGATGTGCCCGCACCCAAAGAACGTTTTAAGTTCTTCAAGTACGTGCCTACTTCGCGCTCCTTGCGTTACGACAAATTCTGGGAAGACTTGCCATCCCGTCCTCGTCGTGTGATTGCGAAATATACTCACTGTGAAACATCCCTCGCCATCAACGAATCCAACCACCCAGCCAACGAATCTTTCCTGCTGATTGCCTGCCCGAGTCGGATTGTCACCCGGCATACGAACCCTAAAATGTCTAAGGTTCAATTATACCATAGGTACCGCTCGGATCTCAGGTTTTCCAGCATATAGCCGAATTATCTCTTACATCTCCGAGGCATACGGAGTTCAGAGGGGGTCTTTCACCCCACTAAGGCAGCGTGCCCGTTCCCCAGAACGGATCCGGTCGACCTTAGGACGGTTATGGTTACCGCCGGCGTTCATCAGCGCTTCAGTTCAAGGCTACGTCCGAAGATTTCACCTCTCGCCTTAACGTTCTGACACTGGCCAGGCATCAGCCCCTATACATCAGCTTTCGCTTTCGCAGGGACCTGTGTTTTTGGTAAACAGTCGCGTGGCATCGCTCGCTGCGACCGACGTATCGCTACGCCGGTAGGCCTTATCCCGAAGTTACGGCCATTGCTTTGCCTAGTTCCTTCACGAGGGTTCTCCCGTACACCTTGGCACACTCGTGCCCACCCACCTGTGTCGGTTTCCGGTACGGATCCCAATGACTATCAATCGTTGCCTTTTCTGGGCACCGCTCTTACTCCCATCGGATCGATCTTGCGATCTCACCTGCGCCACATGCGGAACATGCAGCAGACGTATAGCCAAAAACGCCCGGGAGCCACGGCAATGCGTCAGCAACGGAAACATCATTGGAAGGGCAGGAATATTAACCTGCTGTCCATCGGCTACCCCCCATTAATCGAGGACTCACCTTAGGACCGCCTAACCCTGGGTCGATTTGCGTTGCCCAGGAAACCTTGGGTTTACGGTGGGGAAGGTTCTCACTTCCCTTGTCGCTACTTATGCCAGCATTCTCACTTCCCTGCACTCCACCGGCCCTCACGGGTCCGGCTTCAACGCGGCAGGAAACGCTCCCCTACC
>JBDRFP010000017.1:0-25681 GCA_043818555.1 bacterium
CTCTTCACGGCCAGCATGGCGCTTGGCGTAATCCTGATCGGCCAGACTCAGGGCTACCAGCCAGAACTTCTCTCGTTCCTGTTTGGAAGTATATTGACGATTAAAAGCATCGACCTAATTATTATTGCGTCCTTCTCAATAATCATAATGATCTGGTTCGTCCTGTCGCTCCGCCAACTAACCTACTTATCCTTATCCGAGGATAGCGCTGCAGTATCTGGCATTCCTGTAAAACTGCAGACCCTGCTGTTCTACATTGCCCTTGCAATCGCAACTGTGCTTGGCGTCAAAATCCTCGGCATTGTCCTCGTGTCCGCCCTGATCGTCCTTCCGGCAGCCACCAGCCGAATGCTCACCCACTCGTTCAAGTCGTACTTTGCCGTGTCGATCGTTGTTTCCGAGGCTGTAATCGTATCAGGACTAATCTTTTCCTACATATTTGATTTTCCTTCAGGCGCAACAATCGTCCTAGTCGGCACAATAATCTTTCTAGTTACAGCAGCGGTGAACGAAATCATGAAGCGGTAGGGACAAGTTAAAAACAGGCCCCGAGCCTGTTTTTGTATCTGTTGCTTACCATCTACTATCTACCCTCACCCATCATCCAATCGCCTGCCCCGCATAATGAGCGCCGATCAGCAACGCGCCAACAAGCATCACAATAAGCATAATCCTAAAAAGCGCAGTTGCTTCATCGTCGTCGCGCACAAACGCAAGAAAAATAAAAGTTGCGAAGCCTATTATTATAAGTAATGGTACCACAAGTAATACGATTCCTGTGAGGAGTAGATATGACATATTATTTAGAGTATATCAGATTAGGTCGTTGACATAAAGTGAACCATGATTAATCAGTCTAGTCAAGCATTGACAAAACAGTATGGTTGATGTATGATTTTCGCGCAAGACCTCAACATTACGCGGCGTTAGCTCAGCTGGATAGAGCGTCTGGCTTCGGACCAGAAGGTCGGGGGTTCGAATCCCTCACGCCGCGCCACCCTTCGCTAAAGCTTCGGGTGGCCTTTGGCCATTTCGCAAGATGTAGCGAAGGGTGTCACCCGAAGCCTTTGGCGTAGGGTGGCCTCAGTAACATTGCAGTCGCTAAAGCTTCGGGTGGCAGGCCACTACAGTAAACAAAATGCGCCGTTAGCTCGTTCGAAAATTTTGTGCAGATGTTTGGATGAGATTTTGGCGCGATGCGAGGAGCGGAGTAAACCGTACCTAGATGTACGGTGTCGAGCACCGCAGCAACAAGGCAAAATATCGCCAAACAGTAAACAAAATGCGCCGTTAGCTCAGTCTGGTAGAGCAGGTGGCTCTTAACCACTTGGCCGGGGGTTCAAATCCCTCACGGCGCACCAGAAAACTTCGAGACTCACCTCGAAGTTTTCTGTTATTATAATCCGGTCTAATCTAGACAAGGATCCAGCCAAATCGTTCTCCATTTATTACAGCTCGCGTAAGACTTCACGCAAATCGTTTATTCGATAATCAGCCTCGCAATCCTTATGGCTACGCCACGGGTGGGCATACAAGTACGATGTTCCTCCGGCAACGCTTGTGAGCGCCACATCTTTTGGCGAGTCGCCGATTGTAACAATATGATCATATTCTTTGTCGGCCAGATACTCTGCGAGCATCTCTGCCTTGCTTTTTCGGGTCTCAGGTGTGTGAGCATCAACAGCCACTGCTCTACCATCAGAAAAATAATCCTGAACTCCCACTCCGCTTAAAAACATCTCCATAGACTCTGGGTTGGTATTTGAGATCACAATCTGATCATGATCAGAGCGCTCGATCGCCTCAAGTACATCGTGAACATGATCATTTGGTTCCATGTGCTTTCCGATAATATCTAGATTGTTGATCTGCTTGTCAAAGCAGGCGTCCGATATTTCCATGCACCGCTCGGTCGACTCGTGCGGTAGCAGACGCTCAAAATACTGGTACCACTTCAAACCATACATGCGCTCAACATCTTCAAAACTAAAACGCTCCTTGTAACCGAACCGCTCAAGCGTCATGTTCGATATTTCAATAGCCGCTTTCTCATTTCCTTTTTCCAGCACGCCATGAAAATCCCAGACAAATAGTTTCATACTCGATAATGGCCAATGACCAAATAACCAATTCCCAATGAATATCCAATTATCAATTGACCAATTTACTTCCTGAGGAGCTCAGCGGCTCAGCGACGAAGGATCTAGCGATAGCGTTTGGGCCCATACGCTCCGCTGGATCCTTCACTAAACTGTAGGCAATCGTTCAGGAGGTCAATATTGGCCATTGTGCATTGGGGGTTCATTGAGAATTGGATACTTGTAAATTGATCATTTAATGATTTACGCTCTGATTCTACCAGATCCGGCGAAAAATAAAAAACACCCGGGATCTTTTTAGGATCCCGGGACACTATCGAAGATGTCGACTTAATCAAGCGGCTAGCTTCTCCACGGCGCGACCCCCGCCGACGCTGCAGTCGGCTGACAAATACTCAGGCCCACCCGCGTCGACGCCCACCCCGACGCCGCGCTCGAAGGCGTGCAAAGCACCGGAGTCGAAGCCATCCCCCCGGTCATGCCGAGTGCGAAGCCAGCAATAGGCAGGTACGTCGAGCATGATGTCAGTGGCGGCCTTGTAGGCGTGCCAGATGACTGCATACTCTTCCAGGCTAAGGAGGGTGATGCTGGCGCTCAGAGTGTTCCAAGAAGTTCCTGTCCTGGGGCAGCGCTCGGCCACTTCAGCCCAGAACCAATAGCCTGTTTCGGTAGGCTCCCAGCCGATCTTGTCCTGCTCTTCATCTTCGAGCGTCCAGTGGCCTTCCTGGCCGACCGCCTTCATGAAGGCAGCGTAGGAGATCTGACCAGATCGGTAGAATAGCTCCTCTCCGCCCTTGCGACGATACTTGAGCTCCCGGTTCGAAATAGGCTTGCCGTCCACGGTCGGGAGAGGCGCTTCGACGTCCATGAAGCCGAGAGCGTGGTACCAGTCCTGAAGCCACATCCTCCGCTCTTCGGCCAAGTTACGCTTCTGCTCCGGTCGCTCGGCTTCGAGCACTTCCGGAGCGTACTCTGCGAGCAGCTCACCGGTCACGCGCTTGTACACGTCGAGCGGGATGGTTTTGCGCCTCACCAGCTCGGCGATCATGTGCTGACGAAGGCATACTGCCCTTGCCTCTCTGTCAGTGATTTTTGCAGTACTCTGCATCACATCCTCCTCTGTTGTGGCGTTGCGGGCCTGCTGCCGAATATTGTTTCTGCTACAATTTCCATCTTCCGGCCAAATTATCCAAAAATTTTCTCAACGTATATCCGATACGCTTCGAAAATTGTTTGAATAATTTGACTCGAAATCTAAAAATTTCGCAACGAAACATATCCGCCAACAGGCCCTCGCGGTAATCCGCACGCCGGGTTAAAGGATCGATAAGTTGAGGGTAGCAGCAAACCGCCAAAATGTCCAGGTGACCTACTGACTACTGTATACTGACTACTTTTGCTCACCGCCAAACTTGACCAAATCAATAAAATGTGATATTATCAACCGTTGATATTTCACTCAACAAAGGAGCTAAATTGAGTACTTTCAAAGTTACTTTCGATGTTATGCGGCATGGCGAGAAGGAGCTCGGGGACGAGAAGGGCGCGCTGCTCACACAGCGCGGGCTCGACCAAGTCGAATCTTCGGTCATGAGCCACATGTTCGGCAGGCGTTACGACCTGGCCATAGTGAGCGACCGAGTGCGCACGCGCCAGACGGTTGAGCACGCGCTCAGAGTCATGAAGCAAAGCGATGTAGAAATCGTCGCACCGCCGCAATTTGCGATTGGTCCCCTGCTCGACCCGGAATCCAACCCGCCCTGCCCTCCGGCAGAACTCTGGGAATACCTGGAGCTGGCCAGATCGACACTGGACCTTATTCGCCAGAGCGCTCCGAGCACATTTCGCATGGCTCGCAGAAGGCTCATCAGCGGCATGGAGGAGATCTGCAGAAGATTCGCAGATCTCAACCAAGGCGACTGTGAGCGAAGGGTTCTTGTGGGATTCCACGCCCCATTCGCAATCCTCGCCACCCCGAACCTGGCGGATCCGCCGTGGGTTGGGGAAGCGGATGTAATCCGCTACAGAATCAGCGGGACTCCGCGTGGAATGGTCATCCTCTCTGCCGAGCACCTCAAGTGCCCGCTGTCCTAGCGCGCGAGATCGTCACTCGGTGTCGGACTACTTCGTCCGGCACCAAGTGACTAAAAACAATACGGCTCAGTGCCCCCGCACCGAGCCGTTTTTATTTTTCAAAACTAGCTCTTTTAGCTCCGTTAGCCCTTCAAGTTCTTCACCTCCCCACTCTCAAAATCAACCTCCACCTCCATGCCATCGCGCAAAACCCTGGTTCCGACCGTTGTGCCAATCACGCACGGAATCCTCATTTCGCGCGAAATAATTGCCGCGTGGCAGGTAATCCCGCCTTCGTCAGTTACAATCGCCTTCACGCCTTTTAAGTACTGCATAAACTTTGGACGAGTCTGAACGGTTACCAAAATCTTTCCGGCCAGGCTACCACCCTTGGCTTCAAGATCGGCATCGTCCCGCACCACTACCACTTCGCCCCGCACTGGTTCGCCCGTAAAAGTCGCCTGCCCTTTTACAACGCAGGCCTCAACCAACCGCCCTTCAACCTCATCGACCAGCCCTGTGACAAAACCCGAAATCGCTGCGACTTGAGTGGGGTCGTCCACAACAACCTTGTCGATATTACGAAGCCCCAAATAGACATACCCGCCCTTGCGTCGATCGACCAAGTCGCGAGCCTCATCAATACCCAACTTACCGTCAACCAGGCTAACCACCTCATCAACTGTTAAATATTTCATAATCTCCACCGGCTCGAGCGCTAACTGCTTCGTCGATGTTAAGTAGTCCAAAAACTCAAACAAACACTTGCCAAGCTTTTCTTCTTCAAGCGCAACACGATTCCGCCACAAGTCGTGCTTACCAAGGATTACTTTGGCCGCCTCGTCGATCGACTCTCGATGTTCCGTTAGCTTCATCCCGAGCGAAAAAATCACAAAAAAGTGAAACCCATAGCGCGAGTAATTTTCAACGATTGCCTTAAAACTCGCGACAGCAGAACCTTCATCTTTTTGATCAATCCGACCTTCAAGCTCGACGCACTCGCTCTCAATCTCCTGCCAAAGCTCTTCGTCCTCGGCTAAAAATTTCTCAAGCACAGCCGGCTCGTCCAGTACGCGTTGCTCCGACACTTTATGAAAATCCACAGCCTGCCGCCTGTTATAAATCCGCACAGGAAAATCCTTCTCCTTTGGCGCCAGAACCGCTTCAACAAACGGCACGCCATATTCGCTTTCCATAAACCGCCGCTGGCCCTCAAGCTTTGCTGAAAAATAGAACAGCGACTCTTCCGCGCGCGTGCCTAAAAACCATTTTTGAGATTTTATGTAGTCAACCGCCTCGCCTGACGCCTTGTCGATCTTGGACTTTACAGGTTGCTGATCCGGCAGTGTGGTGATCGGCCGGGCCTGAAGGATTTTGAGTCTTCCATCAGCGTAGGCCCATTCAATGTCAACAGGAAAGCCGTAATGATTTTCGATTTTGATTACCATGCTTGCAAGCTCAGCGATCTGCTCATCTGACAGCACTTGGCCCTTGCCCTTTTCTTCCGGAACCTCCTGCCACGCGTTTCCGCCGGTGGCCGATCTTACCAGCGCGCGATTCTGAGCGTGCACAGTTCTGCTAACGATCTTTCCATTTGATTTGGAAACAACATAACTGTCCGGGGTCACCTGACCCGACACGATCGCCTCGCCTAGGCCAAAACTGGCTTCAATGATGAGTTGATTCAAATCCTGAGTAACCGGGTGAACTGAAAAGGCAACGCCGGAAACATCGCTCTCGATCATTTTCTGAACCACAACAGCAACCGACACGGGCTCACGCCCAAGTCCTTGCTCGGCGCGGTAAAAAATCGCGCGCGGTGTAAAAAGCGATGCCCAGCACTTTTGTACATTGGCGACCAGGTCAGCCGATGTGGAATTGAGATATGTCTCAAGTTGCCCTGCCCAGGCTGCTGTGGCGCCGTCTTCTGCCGTGGCACTCGACCGGACCGCAACAAACTCGGCGCCAAGCTTGCCAAACTCGCTCTTGATTTCGTCAACAATCTGGCTTGGGATGTCTGCGCCCAAAATCAAGCCTCTGATCTTTTCCGACGCGTCATCAACAGTATGAACCTGCCCTGTGTCGACCGAACCAAGGACCGATTTAACCTCGGCGACAATATTGGCCTCAGCTAAAAACTTATCAAACGCGCCAGCTAAAACAACAAACCCACCGGGCATCGCAATTCCGGCCCCTGCCATTTCGCCAAGTGAAGCCCCCTTGCCTCCGGCAATACTGACATCACCCTTGTCGATATCGGAAATCAATTTTGTAAATTTCATATACGAATATTGTTACATCGTTCCGCAGTTTTGTCGAGACTGTAAAACGCGGACAACAAACGGCCCAGGGCCTAACCCCGAGCCGTTTTTTCTTTTTTCCGTGGTTCCGTATCTTCCATAGATCCGCAACAAATATTACCACCCGCGCTCCTCCAGAGCATTCTTTGCCGCATCAACTTGAGCTTCCTGCTTGGATGCGCCAACGCCCTCGGCAACCAAATCGCCACCCAAGTACGCCCCAATCCTGAAAGTCTTTGCATGATCCGGCCCACTTTCTTCCAGTACCTTGTAACTTGGCGTTACACTCATGCGTGACTGCGCCTCCTCCTGAAAACGACTCTTAGGATCAACATATAACTTCTGCTCTAAAATCTCAGGCAGAGTCGAGAGCACCTTTTCCGTAACAAACTTTTTGGCTTCATCCCATCCAAAATCCAAATATACAGACCCAATCAAAGCTTCGTGAGCGTTAGCAAGAATGTAGTTTCGTGCCTTGTCCGATGTATCTTTTTGCTCCCCGCGCGACAAATAAAGATATTCCTCAATATCCATCCCACGCGCGATCTTTGCAAGGTTTGCGCCATTCACCAAAGCCGCGCGCCAGTTTGTAAGTTCGCCCTCGGGATTTTCGTAATTCTCGTAAAGATACTCAGTTACAACAAGCTCTAGGACCGCGTCCCCGAGAAATTCAAGCCGTTCGTTGTGCCCGAGCGGAAAATCCGGATGCTCGTTTAGATACGACCTGTGCACTACTGCCTGCTCCAAATAACCCCCCTTCTTATATTGGATGCCGAGCTTTTCTGCAAGCTCCTTAATATTTTTTCGCATAAGTTACCTGGCCACCCTCAGAACTCGACAACGAAGAAATTTCCGATCATCGAAAGTCACTTCGTTAACGCCCAGGATGACTGATTAATAAATTCCAAGTTTTAAATTTCAAATAACAGTTCGGTATTTGGATCTTAAAATTTGGAGCCTACTTTGCTATTCGGAACTTGGAGCTTGTGATTTTTCGTCTTCAATCTTCTTCTCTTCCTTATCAACCTCCTTCACCTCTCCCTTGGCCACCATGTCTTTGTAGATCGCCCCAAGCACGCCATTGATAAACTTGCCGGAAGCATCGCCGCCAAAAGTCTTGCCAAGCTCAATTGCCTCGTTGATTGCCACCTTGGAAGGAATCTTGTCGTCATACTTTAACTCAAAAACTCCCAAGCGCAAAATATTTCTGTCAACTATTGTCATCTCGCCAATGGGCCACTCAGGCGCAAAATGTTCCAAAACTTCATCGATTTCCCTGGCGCGCAAAATTGTCGCCTCTACCTGGCGCGCAACATAGCCCTCATCTTCGAAGTCCGGGGCAAACTCCTTTCGGATATGCTCGACAATATCGGGCAGATCTTCAATCTTCTGACCATTAAAATCCCACTCGTAAAGGCATTGCATTGCCATTGTTCTTGCAAGGTGACGATTTGACATATTGTTTTCTTGGTGACTTTGCTACCGAGCTGCTTGGAAGTCGGTAATGAAAAAAATGAAAGTGGAGAATGAAGTTCGATATCCGATTTCCGATTCCCAAGTAGCCAAACTTCCCTTGCCACAAGTATATCATAAAACGCCCGAGTCTAGCCCGGGCATTCTATTATTTACTTTTTTCTTCTGTTTTGTCTTCAGACTTTGCTGACTTAGCAGTCTTTTTCTCAATCGCCTTTTCAACTGACTCCATACCGCCTGTAACTTGACGATTTTTATAGAAACCGCAGGTTGGGCAAACTCGGTGAGAAAGAATTGGAGCGCCACATTTTGGACACTTTGAAGTTTCCGTCTTTTTTAACGCATGATGCGATCTGCGACGGCGTACTCGTGATTTTGAATTTCGGAATGCTGGTACTGACATAGATTTGTTTTATGGGAGGAGTGTATCTGATGTGTGGGATTTTGTCAAGGAAGCGCAGGCTTCAAAGGTTCTGACAAATTTAAATCCGGCTCGCTTTTACACGAACCGGACGGTACGATCTCAGGCCGGGCCGAGGGAGTCCGCGCGGGTGTGAGGCGCGCGCACGTTGCTGGTACCCGAAGCGCTACGGGCAAGGACGCTGCTGCCAGCTTCGCTGAACTCGAACGATCCGCGGGGCTGCGAGTGCCTGAGCCCCTTGTTGATCGCGTCGATGAGCTCGCTTCGCAGACCACCTGCCTGCTCGTGGCTCACAAGGAACCACTCATCCCTCACGGTCTCTGCCTGCTCCACCAGTACGCGGTTACGCCGCTGACCGCTCAGCACGCGCACCTGTACAAGCAGGCGGTCCACAGTGTGCCGAAGTCCGTGGTGGACCCTGCCTCCCAGGTAGTTTGCGCCACGAAGCGCATGCGACACCTGTTCCTTGATCTGGAACACATCGATGCCGACTGCGTTCTTTCGCCTTTCGATCGTAATTTCCAGGACTGCCAAGATCTTCTCCTGAGCTGAGGTTGGCTGCCTAATTGGCCTGATTAGACTATCACATTACGCCGACGCAGTCAATAATCACAAGAGCTAATAGGGCTAATGGAGCTATTGGGGCTATCAAAAACTAGCTCTTCTAGCCCTACTAGCCCCGTTAGCTCTTTTGCGTCCAGCGCTTGACAAAACGTCAATTTTGTGATATTATTCTGCGTCAATTTCGACTAAACCCTGGAGGACAATAATGTCAGACGACACCCACATCGTGGTGTGCTGCCACGATCAGGACCACGTGTTCGAAGTCGAGCCGGGCAGCCATGCCGACCGCGAGGTCGGTGCCAACAACTACCTCGCCCCGGGCCAGTGCCCGGAGTGCAACGAGGAACGACGAGATTACCTGCAGCGTAGTCTCAGAACTTGCGCCGAGCTGTGCGCCCGTGACCTCGGCATAGACGACGGCGTATGCGCGGACGGCTGTGCCTACGCCCTAGATCTCGCCGAGATCCTGGACGACATCGAAGGCCTCCAGTGGCTACGATGCCCTCCGGCATGCGCCTCCGCCTGACCCTACCCCGCCCGACAACGGACCCCGTATCCGTCAGTCGGTGCGGGGTCTTTTTTTCGATTACGAGAGTAAGTAGGCAGTAAGAAGAAGGCGGGAAGCAAAAGTTCAAGCTCATGGTCGTCTTGAGCGAGCGCGAAAGATCCTTCGTCTCGGTCAACGATCTCCTCAGAATGGCAAATCAAAAAGAGCGAGTCACTCGACCCGCCCTTTAAATCCGTGATCCTCGGTAGATTCATCCATGACCCTCTGCGGCCTTACCGCAGCACCCCTCCCCACTCAATCACAGTAAACCCTTCACGCTCTGGTGCTGGCAATACAAACGGCGGATTCGATAAAATTGGCGCATCCAGTTCAGAATAATCCATCAAAATTCTAATCACCGTGTCTGGCTCAACCGACAAACTCATCGGCGCAATCGCATCCATCACTTCTGTTCCATGGAATCCAATCTTGTACCAATCTGCTTCCTGCATTCGTGGCACCCAGAACTCCATAAAGTCATTCGTTTCCTGACCATTCAAGCCCAACCGAGCCAGCGTCTTTGTAAGAAACTTCGGTACTGCTCCTTGTGGCACAACCCAGTAATTTTCAGGTTCACTGTACAAATCTCCCCTGCCTTCCCAGAACAAGTACGGATAATTTTCACCATCGGCCAGGTTCTTCAAATTGCCATCAGGGTAAGCAATAACACTCCAGCCATCACCATACTCCGGTTCGGTAACACTAAACCCGCCCTGTGGCGCAAGCTGAACATCGATTCTAGTCTTGCTCTCCGGATACAAATAGATTACAGGCTTTCCGCATTCAGCCGGTGGCAACAAATCGGAGCGCCTAAACTCAATCCAGCGCCCAAAATTATCCTGCCAGTAAAAATACGGGTGCCCGCTAGTGTAGTCCTCAAATGTGGCGCCCTCATTAAAAATCACCCAAAAGTCATACGCCCCAGTAAAATACTCCGTGCTGTAACTGGCCGGTTCGTTAACCATATGCGACTCTCCGGAATCGTCCACAAACGACCCGGCAGCCCTGAGTTCGCCGATCTCGTCAGCGTCACGAACATACGTAATCGATGAGTAGCCGCACCCTCCCAATTCGCCCTTCATATATTCTTCCGTATTCACAGTCCCGTCTTCCCAAGTAACCACAGGCACTCCCATTGTTGACGATATTCGGCCAGAAAAATCCTCACCCGCTGTCCAGAATGGAATATTAATGTCGTACCAAACCAGTCTGCCGTCTTCACGAACTGTAAAAAATTGGTTGATTAGCCGCTCTGCAGATTCAGATTCCACATTGTACATTCTAAGTTCGGTCCCATCTTCGAGCGTGGCCACAACAGCGTAGTCGCTCACAGGGAAATACACAGGGGTGCCAAGCCTGTGCCAAAGCCCGCGCAAATTAAAATCAACACCTTCTGTACTTGTCACCTCGCTCTCGTGCTCAAACTCATCAATTACGCTTGAATCATACACGAGCCTGTCTCCGATTTGCGCTATGTCTTCTTCGGTCAAAACATCGCTGGCAGACTCTTGAGGCAACGCACTGGTAAATACAGCGGTGATTTCGCTGGCATAATTTTCCAAAATGACATCGGTCCCAGTTTCCAAATCAATAATGTAGAAAATTTTATAATAGTCGCCCATTCCCACAAGTGTGGCAATTTGAATAGTAAGATCGCTGCCGTCATATTTGCCGCCGGCGATTGTTCCGACCTTGTAGGCAGCTATGCTGTAATCCGTGCCCGGCTGAACTAATTCAAACGGAATGTCGTCGTAGAGCGACTCCTCCAAAGCCGCGTTGGCGTTTACTTCAATTTGGTCGCCAAAGCTAAGCCAGTCGACTGAAAACGAGTCGCCAGCTGTAACTGATGTTTCAACCTCTTCTTCTTCCTCAGCATCCTCCACATCTTCAACATCGTCCTCAAACGGTTCCGCAATCCTGTCGAGGGTCATCAGAGCGCCAACCGCAAATGCGCAAACTAGCAAAAATATAAAAGCCGGGATGAGTATCCAGAATAGAACCGACTTCTGTTTTTTTGGCAGGTCCTCGGCTATTGGCTGTTCATCATTCATATTGAGTGGTTAGTTTACCGGTTAAAATTTGATTTTGAATGTCGTCCCCTGAAACATCTGAGAGCATTTCAAACAGATCCTGTGCGTCTGTGTCCGAAATAGGCGTTGGCTGTCCGTCTTTAGTATAGACTGGAATGAGATGAATTTCAATTTCCGTGTCTGAAATAATTATTCCTGCGGTTATTGCCGTCCAAGTTTCCGGGATGAATTGATCGAATACAAAGTTGCCGAGTGAGTAAACTACCGGGACATTATTGATCACTTCCACACCTTGCGGTACGTGCGGATGTCCGCCGATAATCAAGTCTGCGCCGGCGTCAATCATGGTTTGCGCAAGCGTCCGCTGAGACTGCGTTGGCGAGTTAATATATTCGGTACCCCAATGTGGCAAAACTATTACAAACCGCCCTTCTTGTTTTGCGCTCTCAATCTCGTTAATAAGCGCGTCCGTATCTGGCTGAAATTGATGATAGCCAATTAATGTCAGAGGAATTCCGTTTACATTTTTGTCGATTCTTGGAATTGGCGATGCATACGACCCAAACCAATCTATGCCCATTTCCGTTAGCCTCTCTTTGGTTTCTATAAGTCCGGCAGAACCAACATCGGAAGCATGGTTATTTGCAAGGTTCACAAGGTCAATGTACCTTCCCGTCTCTTCTACAGACTCGGGAGAAAACACAAATCGAAACGGCGGGTCGTAAGTGTAAGTGCTTTGTTGATTATTAACAGCGCCCTCAAGGTTGCCGACCGTTAGATGCGCGCCAGATAAATAGCGGTCCATCTCTTCCCACGGATAGCCAAAGTCACCTGCCGCATCGATCAGCTTGCGCACTCCGCGATCGAGCATAATGTCGCCCACAATATGCACTGCTACAAACTCCTCCCCTGCAGGATCGCCTTGTGTAAAATATCCCAAAATGTGGCTTGTGTTTTCCTCCCAGTCATTCGTGGCGCCCATCGCGAGCGATGACCCATGGTGTGTTAAATTCCAAACCTGATCTTCCCTAGCCTCGTTGACAGCGAACAAAACATCGAGGACCGCATTTGCGTCAATCTCAAGATCAAGGCTGCAGCTGTCGCATGCGCCTCCGGCTTCAATTGTCCGCATAGTCACCGAATCGTGAAAATCTGCCGCAGCTTGCGGAAGGCTGTGCGACATGTCAATGCTCGCAATCACAACCGCGTTCGGCGCAGCGTCCGCTATGGCGTTCGCAATCTCGCGAACCTCATCATCTGTCAGACTGTCATGCAATGCCAGTGGAACAATCTTCGCATTCGGGAACGAACGGGCAACATAAGGGGTCAGCACAGCAACGCCATGTTCGTATTCAAAGGTGATGTCTTCAATCTTGAGTGAATCGACCGAGCCTACCAGATCGTCGACAATATGACTGTCGGCCTCGACCACTCCGTACGGCGTCCCCCAAGCTCCTGATGATGTTTGAGCCGGCGACACTCCCAAATCAAAATGATTAGGGCTCAAAATAATAACCGTATCAACTTTGTCTGATCCAATCGCCATAAACACCTCAGCAATCTTATCTGCCACAAGTAGGTGATGCGCAACGACAGCAGACTGACTGCCAACAGCGCCCAGACTACCTGCCCGATCATACGCTGAGTCATAAAACTCCAACCCGCGTTCGCCACTTGAAAAAACTGGAACAGCTTCCTCTTTCTGAAAAATCGCAATATTAAAAATCGTATCTTGCCGATCTTCTGACGCGGCAATAACACCAAGCCAAAAAGCGCTGCCGATTAATACCGCGCCGGCACAAATTGCTCCAATCACAATTGGGATCCTAAACTTCATATCCAGAGCATAGCATGAGATTTATGAGTGGCAAAATCTGCGAGAGGAAGTAGGAAGTAGGCGGCAGAACGCCCCCTGTCATTGCGAGGAGCCTAGTTACTTAGCGACGAAGCAATCTACGCGTATATCGCCGCGCTAAACGACAATCGACCGCTCGCGATGACAAAGTTGACAGTTCGCCGATCGCGCAGGAAACCACAAGATCCAAAAGAAACATATGGACCATACCAAAAGGACGCGATAAATCGCGTCCCTTCTCAATCACTCAATCACGCAACAACTCAATCACTTCTTGCTCTCCACCTTCGCTTTCTCCTTCTCGCCCTCGTCGAGCTTCAACTCCTGCTGAGCCTTCTCAGTTCTAACAAGCGTTACGCTCGAAACAGTATCGCCCTCGTTTTTAAATCTCATCACCCTCACGCCTTGCGTAGCTCGTCCCAAAACCGACACCGAAGTCACGGCTGTGCGAATAACCTGCCCCTGAGCAGATACAACCAACAAATCACGCGTATCCTTATCCTTCACGATTCGCGCAGACACAAGCTTGCCGGTTTTTGCCGTTACCTTGGCAGTGCGAATTCCCATACCCCCACGATTCTGCGCCTTGTATTCAGTCACCTTTGTTCGCTTCCCAAATCCATTTTCCATAATTACCAGCAAATATCGCCCCTTCTTCAAGTCAGCTTGATTAGCCATTGTCATCCCAATAACACTGTCATCGCCCTTCAATTTGATCCCGCGTACGCCTGCGGCAACCCGGCCCATGGATCGGATATCTTTTTCATTAAACCGGATGGCCATTCCGTTTGCGGTCGCAAGAACAACATCGTCGTCGCCAATGGACGCCTTTGCCCATTCAAGCGAGTCGCCGTCCTTTAACTTAATTGCAATAAGTCCTGATCGGCGAACATTGTCAAAATCATTCAAATCAGTCTTTTTGATTGTCCCACCGCTTGTAACCATTACAATAAATTTTGCACCTTCAAGATCACGGCCTTTGAGCGTTGCGGTAATCTTCTCGCCAGGAGCAAGCTGGAGGAAATTCACAATCGCCTGACCCTTGGATGTGCGTGTCGCTTCAGGGATCTCATAGACCTTCAGCTTGAACACGCGCCCGCGGCTGGTGAAGAACATTAAGTCCTGATGAGTGGTAGTTGCAAAAATCGACTCCACCACATCTTCTTCCTTGGTTGTAAGCCCCATCACGCCCTTGCCTCCACGCGCTTGTTTGCGGAATCCTTCCGGGTCAACACGCTTAATGTATCCGTCGCGAGTCATCATAACCACGGTCTCCGAATCCGGAATAACATCTTCCATTGAAAACTCCTTCACGCCCGATTTGATTATCTTCGTACGCCTATCCTCGCCGAATTTATCACGGATTTCTACAACTTCGTCGCGGATTATGCCCATCAACTTTGTGTCCGATTTCAGGATCGACTGAAGTTCCTTAATGAGCGCTAACTTTTCTTTGTATTCAATTTCAATCCTGAGTCGCTCGAGGTTGGCAAGGCTCTGCAGCTTCATTTCAAGAATTGCAACAGCCTGCCTCTCAGTCATTTTAAACTGCTTCATCAAATTTTTCCTTGCTTCATCGCGATCCTTTGACTTTTTAATTGTCTTGATTACCTGATCGATTTTAGCAAGCGCAATTTTAAGACCTTCCAAAATATGAGCGCGCTCTTGCGCCCGCGCCAAATCAAACTCGGTTCGACGACGAACCACTTCGCGGCGGTGCTTAATAAACTCCTCCAAAATACCCTTTAGCCCCAAGACGCGCGGCTGAACCCCGCCATCAACCAGCGCCACCATGTTATAGTGGAATGCTGTCTGAAGCGATGTCGACTGATAAAGACGATTCAAAACCTTGCGCGGGTAGGCATCTTTTTTAAGCTCAATCACGACTCGAACGC
The DNA here is from genome assembly GCA_043818555.1 of bacterium. Lineage (GTDB taxonomy): Bacteria > Patescibacteriota > Patescibacteriia > UBA9934 > UBA9934 > JAUYIW01. The sequence goes on from JBDRFP010000017.1 coordinate 15,258, forward strand.
CATCCTTGTTGGACTCGTCGCGCAAATCTCGAATGCCCTCCAATTTTTTACTACGCACCAAATCGGCGATCTTTTCCAAAAGCGTCGCCTTATTCACCATGTACGGAATTTCAGTAACTATAATGTCGCTAGTGCCCTTTTTACCCTCCACAATCTCCGCAGCTGCGCGAACGACCACTCCACCCTTTCCTGTTGCGTACGCTCCCTTAATGTCACTTGCTCCGTACACTATGGCTCCTGTTGGGAAATCAGGTCCCTGAACATGCTCCATAAGATCATCGAGCGTGGCATCCTTTTTGTCGATTAATGTTAATACTGCGTTGCTTATTTCACGCAGGTTGTGTGGCGGGATGTTCGTTGCCATTCCAACGGCGATTCCGACCGTGCCGTTCAAAAGCAGGTTTGGAAGCTTTGCCGGAAGAACCGACGGCTCTTTATGCGACCCGTCATAGTTTGGACGAAAGTTGACCGTGTCCTTTTCAATATCAATCAAGAGTTCCTCAGCGATTGCTTCGAGCTTTGCTTCGGTGTAGCGCATTGCCGCAGCAGAGTCGCCATCCATGGAACCAAAGTTTCCCTGGCCACGCACGAGCGGGTGCCGGTAAGAAAAGTCCTGCGCCATTCGAACCATTGCTTCGTAAATGGAAGAATCGCCATGAGGGTGATATTTTGCCATCACTTCTCCGACTACATTCGCAGACTTGCGGAACTTTGCATTGGCGCGAAGCCCTATGCTCCACATGGCGTAGAGAATGCGGCGCTGAACCGGCTTTAACCCATCGCGAACATCCGGAAGCGCTCGAGACACTATGACCGACATTGCGTAATCCAAATACGCCCGCTTCATTTCATCGGTGATGGCCTGAGGAATCATTCGATCATTGGTCGCGATCTCGGCTTCTGACGAACCTTTCTCTAGCGTCTCTTCAACCTCTGCGCTCTTCGCCTTTACCTCTTTTACTTTCTTGGCCGCCGCCTTTCCGGCTGCGTTTACCGACCCTGATCCGGCCTTGCCCTTCTTGCTGTCGGGCTTTTTCACTGGTGCTTTCTTCGCCATAAATTTGTTATTCGATTACATCTTCTGAATTTGATTCTAATGAATTCTCCTCTGGCTCAATATCTACAACTTCTTCTTCGATGTCATCGTCATTGACATTGCCATCGTTTTCGTCAAGCCGTTCAACCACCCCCTCCGCCACCGCTTCCAGCGCGCGATCCTGCGCAAGCTGTAACAAAATCGCGCTCTCTACACCGCCGATCACATCTTCAAAATCTGCTCCCAACACAGGCGCATATTCTTCCATCTCCTCACTAAATGCTATCCCTTCATCAAACTGCCGCTGCACTTCTTCGTAGCTTGTCTGAATCTGCTCAATCGACGCGGCAGAGAACATATTGTTCACCTGGAGCGCCCACACGCCAACCACAATCACCATTCCGATAATTGTCGAAGTAATGATTGCCTGTTTGTATTTGTGGGGCTTGCGCCGTATGAGCTTCATAATTTTCTAGACTGACCAACAAAGTGGCTGAGTGATTGAACTTTTCGACTACCCTGATCATTAAATCACTATTGCAAATTGGTCATTGGGCACTTGTGAGTTGGTCATTTACTTTAGGCCCTTGTCAACACCGCTACCTTAATGTCGTCAGTTGGCAGGCTTCCCTTTTCGATTTTAAGTTTATTCGCATCCTCTCGCGGACAGCTTAAGTCCTTACAGAACGCTTCGACTCCGGCAAGTTTAACTTTAAGCCCCTGAACATCAAAGTATGACGGGATTACAAGGCGAGGCTCAATTTGGGAAACAATGTCAGAAGCCACTGCCTTGTCGATTACAGGGCCGCCGCCGACAGGAAGAATTAATACATCAATGTTGCCGAGCTTTGTTAGCTCAGCGTCGTTAAGGTCGCGGTCGAGCGCTCCAAGAAATGCAATGCTAACTCCTTCCAGATCGATGCGGTACACCGTATGCTCGCTGCCGTCTTTTTTTGGAGCGCGCACGCCAGCAGCAAAAGCGCCTTTAACTTCAAACTCGCCAGCATGAGTAACCAAAAACGGCTTTCCTTCCTCCTCACCATGAACCGCGTCCGTATTATTCGCCTCAGGCGCATCGTGAGACTGCAGTACCATGGAGGCCGTTAGAGTTCGCGGGAAACGAAGACCTACTGAATTGTCATACGGATCGGTTACAAGTGTAACTTCTCTCTGGCCGGTTTTTCCTTTGATTGAAAAACAGCCCAAGCCGTGCCAAGAAATCATCATAAAATGTTAAGTTGTTGAGTGATTGGTTTTTTGCTAAATAACTCAGCCACTAAATAACTAAATCACTGCGTAATTAGACTATATTTACCTCAAAATAACGGGCGTATTATAGCATGATTGTTCCGTGGTCGCAAGCTAGATGTGAAAGAGGTTATTACGGAAAGCGCAGAGGTTAAATGGGAGATCAAAAAGAGGTTAAATTTCGCATTTCGCTTAACCTCTTTGTTTGTCGCATAATCTCTATTTAACCTCTCCAACACAAAGAACGGCCACTCGACCGCCCTAAAAAGCTAATAAAGCTAGCGGAGCTATTCTTCTTCGTGCAGCACCGTATTCCAATACTCAATCTCCTTCACAATCTCCTCCTCAGTTGGGTCTTTCTCTGTAATCGACCACCCTTCTTCGAGTCGATCACAAATCGTATTAATCTCCCCAGTCCATTTTTTATCCTCGCTTGCCATCGATCGCAACTGGTCGATCATTTTCTGCAACCTTGCTGCTTCCTTGGTCCAATTCTCAACCAACTCCGCGTACTGCGCGTGCTTCTTTCTCGCACGATCGTCGCACTGGCTGTCGATTACATCCTCGGACAGCAAAATCGCTTGCGTGATCTGATGCCGCTCCTCGCCGGAAAAGCTCTCTTCAAACATTTTGCTTGCCACAAGATCGTCAAGCATTACTCCGTGCTTTGTAATATTCTCCGTTTTTTTTCGAACATCGTCGTCGAGCCGCTCAAAAGCAGCCGTCTGCAGGCGCTGCTCTTCATCGCCCTCGCAAAGTTCATGATACGCCTTGCGATACGGATACTCCTTTCGGCCGATCATGCTAACGGCCTGATGAATCTGCTTTTCTGTTGATTCCTGATTCGTTGCCAATTCATCATGAAGCTTAGTGGCTTCTTCAATGAGTTCAGGTGGCGAAAGTGGCACCATTTTATCAATGGCAATTTTGAATTGTTTTAGAAAACTTTCGTGAGGATGTTTCATATATTCTGAGTTTATCATGATCCTGACTTGCCTGCCAGTCAAATTTAAAAGGGCCGACGTAGTGTCAGCCCTTACGGGTCGTTATTACCATCTCGACCGAGCCGAGCTTATCGGGCGAGCGGAGAGATCTCTCGACTCCCTTCGGTCGCTCGAGATGGTGAGGGGGCTACCTTCGCATCATCGCAAGCGGCTCGAGCGAGTCACCGATGATCACTGCGTCGAGCTTGGGCCACATCTCTGGCATTCCCTTGCTACGGAACCTGGCAAATGCAGCCTCCACATCGTCGCCCATCGGCAGAACCATCACATTTACCGTACCTTCCTGGTACATCCCAATATCGCTCGGAGCGTCAGCGATCACCAGAAACTTATTGGCCGCATATCCGCGCTCTGCCATGTACCCTAAAGTCTTCTCATCCTTGTTGGTGCCAACTACAACGGAATCGCAGTCGATCCCAAAGAGCCTGCCTCTGTCGGTCCACTCCAACTTGAGCGCGCGGATGTTCACAAACAGCCCCTCCAGAACCATGCGAGCCTTGATTGCGTCGTGCAAGCCATAGCTCACGAAACAAACATCGTCAATATGTCGCTTGGTTGCCTCTCGCCGGAATGACTCTATGAGCTCCTTTGCCCCAGTACGCAAAGACAGTTTGGAAGTTCCCTCTTGGAGCTCCCGCAAAGTGACCTCTGCCTCGATCATGAGCTCTACGGTGCTGAAGATGAACTCGCACTCGGACTTGAACGTTCGGTCAGACTTCATCCAAGCCAAAACCGCCTCATCGTTCCTCCTAGCTCTCTCGAGCCCCACGAGCCCGCGTACAACATCCCAGTGGTTACCATCTAGGATCGTGTGATCGCAATCGCTGATGAGCGCCTTGGCGCTGGCAACGCCCTGGGTGAACTCAGGTCCGCTCCGGCGCATCAGGTTCACAACTACCACCGACCTGCCCTTGGGGGCATTTGCGAGATGGCGCTCGAAATCACCATAAGTCACTGCCAATCGAAGATCGTACATTTCTTCCTCCATGTGAATGTGCGCGGTGATGTTATCAAAAACAGGAGGAAAGTCAAGATTGCGTTTGGCGCAGAGGTTAAAAGGAGGTTAAAGAGAGGTTAACCGTTAAACCTCTTTGTAACCTCTTCGCTTGACGCCTTAACCTCCACGCCGCCAGCAATACCTCTTCAGCTTCAGGTGTAACCTCTTCGCTTGCCGTAATAACCTCTTTCCGTTCACACTTGACAAAATCCTCCTCCTAATATACACTTCCCCCATCCTACAATCCTAATTATTAACGCCCATTGGCCCGGAGTCTCAAATCGAGGCGAAGCGCCGGCGGGAAATTATATGACAGACACACAAAACACAGTTACCGAATTAGAAACACTCCTTCATGAGGGTGATTTTTTGAACATACCAAATGTAGGTGACGCAATCCGAGGCACAGTCGTTTCAATTCAAGGCCGTGAAATCAGAATTGACGTAGCGGGACTCACAACCGGAATCGTGCGCGGCCGCGAACTCTTTACCGAGGGCGACATGTACCGCGGTTTGAAGCCGGGAGACGAAGTGGAGGCGACCGTAGTTGACCTTGAAAACGAAAACGGCGAAATGGAACTTTCGTTCCGCTACGCAGGAAACAAAAAGTCCTGGGAAAATCTTCAGTCAGAATTCATGGCCGGAAACCCAATCAAAGTCAAAGTGCTTGACGCCAACAAGGGCGGACTGATTGTAAACGCCGGACACATTTCCGGATTCCTTCCTGTTTCCCAGCTTGCGCCCGAACACTATCCTCGTGTAAGTGGCGGTGACAAGCAAAAAATTCTCGATAAGCTCCGAAGCTTTGTCGGCCAAAATCTTCAGGTGAAAATTCTAGATCTTAACGAGGCGGACGAAAAACTGATCATTTCCGAAAAGGCTGTCTGGGAGGGCGAACAGCGCAGTGTGATTTCGCAGATTTCCGTCGGCAATGTTATTGAGGGCGAAGTAACGGCGCTTGCAGACTTCGGAGCCTTTGTTAAATTCTCTCCTGACAACCAGGACGAAACCTCGCTTGAAGGCCTTGTTCACATTTCAGAAATTGCATGGCAGCGAATTGACCATCCAAAAGACATTCTAAAAGTTGGTGAAATTGTTAAGGCTGAAGTTATCGGGATTGAAGGCAGTAAAATATTCCTATCGGTTAAAAAACTGCTTGACGACCCATGGCTGGATATTGCCAGCAAATACAAAATTGGAGATATTGTTGAGGGCACTGTCTTGAAGATCAACCCATTCGGATTCTTTGTGGAGCTGGACAAAGACATCCATGGGCTTGCTCATGTTTCAGAACTTTCTTCAACGGCCGGCGCTGATATTTCAAAGCTTGGGACTGTTGGGGAAGCGCGTAAATTCAAAATTGTATCGATCGAACCTAAGGACCACCGTCTGGGGCTGTCTATTAAGGCGCTTGAGGAGAAAAGCGCGCCGCAAGACGCAGAGGTTATTGCGACAAGCGAAGAGGTTATTGCGGACAGCGCAGAGGTTAAGGCTGAGGGCGAGGAGGTTATTACCACAAGCGAAGAGGTTAAAACTGAGGACGCGGAGGTTGGTGCAGAGAGAGAAGAGGTTAAGACCGAGAACGAAGAGGTTAAATAAAGGCTATGCGACCACTTACAAAAAACCTAATCATATTCTTCCTGTTTGTCATTGCTATCGGGGTTGTATTTTCAACTTACGACCTGCCAGAGGACAAGCCTGAAGTAATCGGTACATCCGTACTGGTTGAAAAGATCCGTGCTGACGAAATCGAACGGATCGAAGTTCAGGAAGACACGCTCGTAATTTTTTCAAAGGAAGGAACCGAGTACTCGTCGAAAAAAGAATCAGGCGAACCTCTTTCCGACCTTCTGACAAATTACGGAATCACCGGCGAAGAACTTGCGCTTGTCAGCATTGAAGTAAAAGAACCCAGCTTTTGGGTGAGCGCGCTCAAAAGCATGCTTCCGACTCTAATCTTCCTGATTGGATTCGTAGTTATTTTCTGGTTCCTGCTTCGCCAAATGCAGGGCGCAAACAACAAGGCGCTCTCCTTCGGACAATCGGGAGCAAAAGAGGCGACAAGCAAAAAACACAAAGTTACATTCAAAAATGTTGCCGGCGCGGCAGAGGCAAAAGAAGAGCTATATGAAGTTGTTGATTTTTTAAAGTCGCCAAAGAAGTACTCGGAACTTGGAGCCAAAATTCCAAAGGGCGTACTTTTGATGGGGTCCCCGGGAACCGGCAAAACTTTAATGGCGCGCGCAATCGCGGGCGAAGCAAATGTTCCCTTCTTCCACATTTCAGGATCTGAATTTGTTGAAATGTTTGTTGGAGTTGGAGCTTCGCGCGTACGAGACCTGTTTGCAAAAGCAAAAAAGACAGCGCCGTGCATTGTGTTCATTGACGAAATCGACGCTGTTGGACGCCAGCGCGGAGCCGGTCTTGGCGGTGGCCACGATGAGCGCGAGCAGACGCTGAACCAAATCCTTGTTGAAATGGACGGGTTCGAACCAAACATTGGAGTAATTGTAATCGCAGCCACTAACCGTCCTGATGTGCTCGACCCTGCGCTACTTCGACCGGGTCGATTCGACCGCCGGGTCGTTATTGACCTTCCGGGGCTTAAGGATCGCGAAGCAATACTCGATGTACACAAACAAGGAAAACCGTTTGCCAAGGACGCTGATTTAAAGCGCGTTGCGGAAAGGACTATTGGATTTTCCGGCGCAGACCTTGAAAACATCCTGAACGAAGCTGCAATTCTTGCCGCGCGCCACAATCAAAAAGAAATAAATCAAAACGAGCTTTTGGAATCAATTGAGAAAGTTATGCTCGGGCCTGAGCGCAAGAGCCACATTCTTACAGTGGAAGAGCGCAAAGTTACAGCCTACCACGAAGCTGGACACGCGGTCGTCGGGCATCTACTGCCTTACACCGACGAAGTCCACAAGGTATCAATCATTTCCCGCGGACACGCTGCCGGCTACACTATGAGCCTGCCAAGCGAAGACAAAAAAATGCATTTCCGAAACGAGTTCCTCGACGAAATGGCAATGATCCTTGGCGGAGTTGTTGCCGAGCGCGAGATCTTCGGCGACATTTCAACAGGAGCGTCAAACGACCTTACAAAAGCCACTAAGATGGCGCGCGACATTGTGACTCGTTACGGAATGAGCGACAAGATGGGGCCGCGCACCTACGGTGATCGGGAAGATATGATTTTCCTTGGCCGTGAAATTCATGAGAGCAGGGATTACTCAGACAAAACAGCTGAACAAATCGATGAAGAAATCCTCAGCCTTTTGAACAACGCGAAGATTCGAGCAAAAGAAATCGTCAACACTCACCGAGACAAAATCGAAATAGTAGTGAAGGCCCTTCTTGAAAAAGAAACTATTGAAAAGGAAGAGTTTGAGAGAATAATCGGCCCGGCCAATAAGGCGCCCCGGCTTGCTACTTCCTAGACACCTCAGTTGCACCCGTGGACGAACCTGGAAAAAAGTCCGTGGTAAATCTAAGCTGTTTTATTCAAAATGCCTCCGTGGTATAATAACCCGGAGGTATTTTGTATGAAAAAACAAGGAGGTATTTATAAGAAAATATTCACCGATTCCTGGAGAGTTGCCTGGACGCACAAGGAACTTTGGCCTGTGGCGATTGCTGCAGGGCTTGTGAACACCGGCGCTGTGTTCAACGGTGTTATGGAAAGTTTTTTGCGAGTCCGGCCTGCTGACCAGGTTGATTTTGAGACGCTACGCTACATTGTTGACGCCGCCCCATGGCTTGCGCTCTACATAAAAAGCACGCTCACACTTGAGCCAATGCGAATTGCCGCAATACTGATCGTTCTCTTCATTATTATAGCGGTCGTTGCCATTGTTGTAATAAGCGCTCAGCAGATGCTAATTACCGGAGCGCTCAGTGTTCGCAAGAATCGGCCGCTCAGCCTAAAGGGGCAATTCAAAGCGCTCCGCCATATGCACTTCTGGCGAATCCTTGCAGTTGACATTGGCCTGTGCATTTCAACCTGCGTCCTGATTTCCCTCTCCTCGCTTGCGCTCGCAGCGCTCTTGACCGGCGCGTTTGGCATTGACCTGTTCGTATTCGCCGGAATATATACGATTCTACTGCCGCTCCTGTTTGCGCTCAACCTGCTTGGAATGTTTGCGCTTATCAATGTTGTAAGACTGGACAAAGGAATCATAAAAGCGCTGACACGGGGCTTAAAACTGTTGCACGGACACTGGCTGGCATCGCTCGAAGTTGCGCTCGGTCTTTTTATAATCAACCTTATTGCAACAATCGCGCTCTGGCTAATCCTGATCATCTACGCGATTCCGGCAATTTTGATATTTATTGTAGCGTTCAACACAGGGTCGATGCTGCTGTTTTCAGTCGTAAGTTTTATTGCAGCGCTTGGCGCTCTGCTAATTGTCCTCGCCTACTCCGGCGCCATCACCACTTTTAACCACGCCGTATGGATTCAGCTGATGGAGCGGCTTGAGCGCTACGGAGCAATGCCTCATCTCGAGCGCATGTTTGCCAAGATCAATAAACTGTTTCGAAAATAGACAATTGGCTGGCACGAAAGTGATTTAGTGGCTGAGTGATAAAACAATAAACTGAGCAAGGGCAAGGACCCGAGGGTGTACGGATCGCTTTGGTAAAAATAATAAACCTCGCCCCTCGATAATAAAACTCTGTTTTAAGGAATAAACCTAGCAACATGACCGACGCTCTCCCTTCAATCGAAGACTTGCTAAAAAAGCAACAGGCTGCCGCGTCTCAAGCCGCGCCTGTTTCGGATGCTCCAAAACCGGCTAAGGCCGTAGCCGAAGAAGATTCAAAGGAAGTTCAACTTGAGGAAAAACTCAAAAAGGTATCTGAAAAAAGTCTGGAGGGCGAAACTGAACAAATCGCGCGCAGCTTAAAAGTCGGCTACATCAACCTTAAAGGCTTTCCGGTCAGTCCGGACGCGCTCACCTTAATTCCGGAAGCGCAGGCGCTCGAACTTAAGGCCATCAGTTTTATGCATAACGGACCGGAACTCCGCGTTGCTACAACCGACCCTAAAAATCAGAAAGTTAAGGACCTGGTGTTCCAACTGGAGGAGCGAAATAAAACGCACGGTGTCATTTACAAAATCTCAGAAAAAAGCTTTGAAGAAGGCATGAAGCTTTACAAGACTTTGCCGAAAATCAAAAAAACAGTTAAGGGAGTTCAAATCAAAGAAGAGGAGCTGGAAAAATACCAGTCCCAAATGGAAACGCTCGCCGACATTGCCAAGGTGTTAAAAGGCGCGAATGTAACCGACCTCTTGGCCATTGTTATGGCAGCTTCCTTAAAGCTTGGCAGTTCTGACATTCATATTGAAGCAGAGGAAAAAGGAATCGTTGTGCGGTTCCGCGTGGACGGCATTTTGCAAGATGTTACCGAGCTCGATAAGGATCTTTGGAAAAAGATTATAAATCGAATCAAACTAATCGCAGGACTTAAAATCAACATCAATGACAAGCCGCAGGACGGACGGTTTACGATTTTTCAAAAAGGAAAGAAGATTGATGTTCGAACTTCCACCATGCCAACCGCCTGGGGCGAGTCTGTTGTAATGCGAATTTTGAATCCGGATTCGGTGCAATTGGAGTTTGAAAAGTTGGGATTCCGCAAGGCCGCTTTCGCGCGGCTGGAGCGCGAGATTACCAAGCCGCATGGGATGATAGTTACTACTGGACCGACCGGTTCCGGTAAAACGACCACTTTGTACGCGATCCTTCAGCGCTTGAATAAGCCGGGCGTGAAAATCATCACGCTTGAAGATCCGGTTGAATATAAAATCGAAGGCTTAAATCAGAGTCAGATTGATCACAGCAAAGAATACACCTTTGCCAAGGGGCTTAGATCTATTTTGCGTCAGGACCCGGACATTGTAATGGTTGGAGAAATTCGCGACCTCGAGACTGCGGAAACTGCTATTCAAGCTGCGCTTACAGGCCACCTTCTGCTTTCTACAATCCACACAAACGATGCTGCCGGAGCAATCCCCCGCTTTGTGGCAATGGGAGTGAAGCCGTTTTTGATGGCGCCTGCGATTAATGCGATCATGGGTCAGCGTTTGGCGCGACGGATTTGTGAAAAGTGTAAAAAGCCTGCTGAGGTT
>JBDRFP010000018.1:0-28709 GCA_043818555.1 bacterium
GCCTGCGCTCGCCCGGCATTAGGTCCAGCATATGTCAGGGCATTTTGGACTACTTTCGTCTTTAAAGGATACGAAAGTGTTCAAAATGCTATTTCCTGACTCCTGCCGGACCAAAGCCAGGCGTGCTCGGAAGGTCGGCGAGGGGGATGGTGAAAACGCTGAAAATCTGATAAAATAGATCCATGACATTCAAGGTCGAACAAGGCGAGTTTAAAGGTCCTTTAGGGCTGCTTTTGGAACTTTTAGATTCGCGGAAGCTGGAAATTAAGGACGTGGCACTTGCCGAGATCGCTGACGAGTACCTCAAGTATCTTGATGTAAATAAGGTCGAACCTGAAGAATTGGCAGACTTCCTTGTTGTTGCCTCAAAGCTCATTTATTTGAAAAGTCGAGAGCTCATGCCGTACCTTCGAATCGAGGAAGAGGAGGAGGAAGTTGCGTCGCTTGAAGATCAGCTACGACTTTACAGAATGTTCGTTGAATCTGCAGAGAAGCTTGAAGAGATGTATTCAGGAAAGCGTCATGCGTTCGCACGCCCGTTTGTGCGCGTTAGAATCGAAGAACCGAGCTTTGTAGCGCCGGAAGATGTGACGATTTCGAGCCTGCATAACGCGTTTGAGTCGTTAATGAGAAAGCTGGAACCATTTTTTGAGCTTCAGAAAACATCTATCAAGCGAATTAAATCGGTTGAGGAAAGAATTGGCGAGCTCACGCGTGCAATTAAAAGTCGCGCTAGCATGAAGTTTGGCGAGGTGGTGGCCGGCGCTTCAAGCAAAGCCGAAGTTGTGGTAAGCTTTTTGGCGTTACTTGAGTTAATGCGGCGGCAAATTGTGTCGGCAAAGCAGGCAAGAAAGACAGGCGAGATCGTAATTCAGAGAACATAATGATTTGTCATCCTGAACGATCGTTTATCGATTAGTGATGGATCTTTGGCAGCTAGCAGGCGAAAGATTCTTTGTCGCCGAGAGGCAAGCTCCTCAGAATGACAATAAGTGAATACTATGAACCAACTTGAAGCGAAAATTGAAGCAATATTATTTCTGTCGACCAGACCGGTTTCGTTTACAAAGATGGCAAAGATGCTTGGAGTTAAAGAAGCTGAAGCTCGCGATGCGGTCGATAAGCTCGCAGAGTCTCGAAACACTACCGAGTCTGGAATCAGTGTAATCGTTGGCGACTCAGCGGCAGAATTAGGATCGAATCCTGACTTTGCAGATATTACGCAGAAGATGAGCAAAGAAGAGACCGAAGCCGAGCTTACGCGCCCGCAACTTGAAACTCTTACAATCGTTGCCTACCGCAGCCCAATCACCAAAGCGGAAATTGAACACATCCGCGGAGTTAATTGTAGTATAATCCTTCGGAACCTTTTAATGCGCGGACTCATAATCGAAAAAGAAGACAAGGATCGCCTGCAGCCGATTTATTCGTTGTCAACTGAGATGCTCCGGCACCTGGGTGTGTCGAAGACTATCGATCTTCCTGATTTTGATAAATTTAATAAAAATGAGAAAATCGATGGAATGCTCGCATCGGGGGTTGAAGAACCTAGCCCCTAAAACCTAAAAATGCTCTTCAAACTAATAGGACAATTCATAATGACCGCAGCTATTTTTCAGCTCCTTCCGGCCGACGCTGCTTATTTTGAGTGGCAGGCAGGAGTAGGGGAATTTCCTGTTGATTTTTTATATTCCGAAGTTGCTGTGGCGCAAATTCCTGTGTTGCCCGATGCTGAAGATCGTGAAGTGCCTGAATACCCGGTTAAGGTCGACACTGACTCGTACGGGATTGTTACGAGCGCGGAAAGTGCGTTGGTGGTTGACGCTGTTAGCGGTATGACCTTGCTTGCAAAGCATCCCTACCAGGTTCGCTCCATTGGTAGCGTCACAAAGTTGATGAGCGCGTTGGTATTTATGGACACCGCTCCTGACTTGTCGCAAATCGTAACGCTCGACCCTGCACTCGATTTGGTTGAGGGCGGGCGGGTGTACTTGGCATTTTACGATGGATTAACTCTTGATGATGTACTTGGGGCAAGCCTAGTGGGGTCGGACAATACCGCAACCGAAGCGCTTATAAGGTTTTCAGGACTCGCAAAGGAGGATTTTGTCGAGCTGATGAACCAGAAGGCCGTTGAGCTTGGGATGATCGACACGGAATTTACTGATCCAACGGGAATAGATCCTGGGAATATCTCAACTGCCAGCGACTTGGTTAAGCTTCTTGTTGCGGTTGAGGAAATCGAAATTCTAAAAAAATACATGACCACCGCAACGCTCACAGTTGAACATTTAAGCGGGCGGTTGGTGACCATTGAGAATACCAACCAGCTGTTGGAAAGTTTTCTGAATGAGGGCGAGTATGAAGTCACTGCCGGGAAGACCGGCTATTTGCCACAGGCCGGTTATGTGCTCACGAGCGCCGTGGAGCAGGCCGGGAACAAGATTTATGTGATTGTGCTCGGGTCGGACTCGAAGGAGTCGCGCGTGCAGGAAGTGAAGGGGCTGGCGAGTTGGGCTTTCCGAGTTTTCAAGTGGCCAAACTCGGAATGACCAATCCACAAGCACCCAATTCCCAATGAATCCTCAATGACCAATTATCAATGATCGATACTGTCGTACAATTTCTTAGTCAATTTCCAACATGGCTGGCGACGATTATTTTGGCAGCACTACCGATTACTGAATTACGGCTCGCAATCCCTGTTGCTGCGCATGTTTGGCTGATCGATCCGTTTAATGCGTTCGGGCTGTCGATCATCGGAAATTTTCTCCCATTTTTCCCACTCTACTACGGCCTTAACGGATTGCGCCGACTAACTGCCAAATACGCTCCGTGGCTTACGCGCGTGATCGACTCATCTGTCGCGAGGGCTGAAGGTAGAGTAAAAGAAAAATACGCCCGTTACGGAGCGCTTGCCTTGTTCTTGTTCACGGCCCTGCCACTGCCGTTTACCGGACTTTGGACCGCCACCCTCGCGGCCGTCGCCTTGAAAATTCCTGTGCGGCACGCTTTAGTTGGCGAGGTTTTAGGAATCATCACAGCCGGAATAATCGTGTCGATTTTAAGCGTTAGTGCCGATGTGATGTTCTAGAGCGAACTCACTAACGCTACAACAATACCGACCTGCAGAATTAGCCCATGTCTGAGTTTTACATCTTTGTAGCGCGTAACGAAAAAGTCATGAAAAAACCAATGAAGGCCGTTGACCTTTTTTAAATATTTACTTTTTGTTACGTCGAACATGCCAACTAGAAGATCGGGTAGTACGCTGCCGGCGATTGCTGCCGAAACTGCCATTGTGCTGGTTGTGTGGTCAAGGTTGAAAATGAAAAGCGCAAGCATCATGGCAATCAACGAGTCGATAGAACCGTAACGAACTGCGGTTTTCTTTTTTTTATGTACGCGGAACTGCTCGGAAATAAAAGCATCGCCATGAGGGATCATGTCGACAAGTAGATGTGATGCAATCCCAAGCGCGAATCCAAGCAGCGGAGTTCCAACGCTGAATCCAATAACCGCGCCGATTGCTGTGTGAGTAGTAATAGTCATCTTAGGATGTGTTCTAGCTCTAGGGGAGTATAGCATAAGATTATGGAAAACAAAATACCCCCTCATAAGAGTGGATATTTTGGTTGCGGGGGTCGGATTCGAACCGACGACCTTTGGGTTATGAGCCCAACGAGCTACCTGACTGCTCTACCCCGCAGACGGATAATATCGGAAATTATAATTATTGTCAAGTAAAATGCGCGGCTGGCTTTTTGGTCACTATGTTGACTAAAATAGTAAAATCTGATATAGTTTCCGCACATTTAGGGCGAGTGGCGGAACCGGTAGACGCGCAGGACTCAAAATCCTGTGGTGGCAACACCGTGAGGGTTCGAGTCCCTCCTCGCCCACCAAAAGAAACTCTAAATTCGAAATTTGAAATTCTAAATAAAATCCAAATAACAATCTAAAAAATCAAAGTTTAAATTTATTTAGAGTTTAGGATTTAGAGCTTAGAATTTAATATGGCTGGGTAGCTCAGTTGGTTAGAGCGAAGGACTCATAAGCCTTAGGTCGTGGGTTCGAATCCCACCTCAGCCACCAAAAAGTTCTCTCACAGCGTGAGGGGATTTTTTGATTTGTTTACCTTGCTAACTTAGTGGTAAAGTGCTACACTCTTACTATTATGAAACTACCGATTTCGAAGATTTTAGGGTTATTAAAAAGCAAATGGTTCTGGATAATTGCAGTGATTGTGATTGTATTTACAGTCGCGATTTTTGTTTTGGCTGGACGAGGCGAAGACGCTGAATACGTGCTCGCAGAAGTTGAGCGCGGTTATTTGGTTCAGACAGTCGATGCCACCGGCGACCTGGAATCGCTCGATAAAGTTGACCTTTCTTTTCAAGCGTCCGGCAACGTGCAGGAGATTTTTGTAAGCGTCGGCGACGAAGTGGTGGCAGGAGATTATTTGGCAATTTTGGATGCTGATGAACTCACCGCGCAGGCAAACCAGGCTCAGCAGGCGGTAGACATTGCACAGGCTAATCTTGATTTGGAAATTACCGGAGCAGCGTCGGAGACGATTGCGGTTAAAATGGCAGACGTTAGAATTGCCGAGGCATCGCACAGGGCTGCAGAATCGAACTACACTCATATTCAAACAACCGAGGCGGCCGCAGTTACAACTGCCGAGATTGCCTATGAGACCGAACAGGACGATTACGATAATACGCTGGCATCGAATATACTCGATTTGTCAGATTCAAAAGAGGATTATGTAAACGCAATGAAGTCAGCAATGGTCGAAGTGCGAGCAGGACTTTCTGACGCCGACCAGGTTCTTGGTATTGAAAATCCACTTTTGAATTACGGGTTTGAAAAAATCTTGTCAGGAACAAATCCGCAGGCATTAACGGATGCGAACAGGTGGTTCGGTTTCGCGCAAGACAGTCGCGACGATGCAGAGGATGCGGTTTTTGTACTAAGTGCTGACAGCACCGACGAGGAGTTAAGCTCCGCATCTGACTTGGTAGAAGACGCGCTTTATGACGCTGCGCTAACACTTCTTTACACACATCAGGTTCTCGACGCTACTACGCTTGAGACCAGTGATTTTTCAACTGCAGATTTGCTTGTGTTGAAAACCACGATTAACACGGCGCGCACGCAGATTCAAACTGAAGAAGCTGCATTTTTTACTGATAAGCAATCCTACGAAAACGCTAAGATCGACACCAGCATCGCCGAGGTGAATGCTTACAACGATTTGGTTGCCGCTGAGCAGGCCTACATTAAGGCGCTTGCGCAAGAGGCGAGTAACGTTGCTTCTTATTCTGCGGCACTTGACGAATCTGCCGCGTCGCTTGAGAAAGCCGAAGCAATGCTTGCCGAGCTTATTGCTGGCCCACGATCGGTCGACCTGGCCGCATATTACGCCGATGTACGCCGAGCTCAGGCTGATTTAGACGCTGCGCTCGCTAGGCTTGCCGCAGCCGAGATTGTTAGCCCAATCGACGGCCGAGTAACAAACATTGCAATCGAAGTTGGTGAACAGGCAACGGCAGCAACAAAGGTAATTACAATTCAAACTATTGAAGACCACTTCCAAATTGTACTCAATGTTTCAGAATCTGACATTGCTAAAGTTTCACTCAACGACCCTGCAGAAATTACATTTGATGCTTTCGGCGACGACATGATAGTAAATGGCTATGTTGGAACCATCGATCCGGCTGAAGAGATGATTGAGAGCGTTGTGTACTATCAGGTTGGAATCTTCTTTAGCGACGAAGTTACGCTCGAAATTAAGCCGGGGATGTCAGCCGATGTTATTATTACCACGGAAGAGATTGCGGATACCTTGTTTGTGCCTCGTCGTGCGGTTCTTGAAGCTGACGACGGCTCTCGTTATGTCCGCGTGCCTAAGCTTCGAGGATACGATGAAGTTACAGTTGAGGTTGGCTTGAAGGCAGATGAAGGAAGGATTGAGATTCTATCCGGCGTTGAGGAAGGAGAAGAAATTATTGTTACCATACGGTAGGGCTTAAATGATCAATTCACAAGAACCCAATGAGCAGTGAATTTCCAATATCCAATGACCAATCCGGTTCGACGCGGATTTATGACCTAACTGAACGGACTGCAAGATTCGGTGAGGATGTTATCGACTTCGTTAACAGCTTGGGGAAGAACGATATTAATCGGGTTTTAGGAAATCAAGTACTCCGATCTGGAACAGGCATCGGCGCGAATTACATGGATGCGGACGAGGCAGAATCAAAAAAGGACTTTCAACACAAGATTGCGTTATGCAAGAAAGAGGCGAAAGAGACAATGCATTGGCTGCGGATGATCGTAAGAGCAAATTCCAGTCGAGCTGAGGATTGTAAAAAGTTGTCTCAGGAAGCAGGGGAACTTGTACGGATTTTTTCGAGAAGCCTTTTGACAAGCAGAAAGAAATCGAATTGATAGATTGGACATTGGATATTCATTGGGAATTGGTTACTTGGACATTGGGAATTTATGAAAGCCCCGCTTATTGAGCTCAAGGACTTGAGCAAAAAATTTGTAAACGGAGAAGTTGTGACGCCTGTTTTGCACGGCGTCACGCTTAATATTGAGGAAGGTGAGTTTGTGGCGCTGATGGGTCCAAGCGGATCTGGTAAATCTACACTCATGCATATTTTAGGTTTTCTTGATCGACTAACTGCCGGCAGTTACATGTTTAAAGGCAAAGATGTTTCAACACTGGCTGATGATGAATTGGCGTTGCTCAGGCGCGACGAAGCCGGATTTGTGTTCCAGTTTTTTAACCTGCTTGCCAACGCTTCTGTAATTGAAAATGTAATGCTCCCAATGATGTATTCCGAAATTGCGCGCGGTCAGCGCCGTCGCAAAGGGCTCGAAGCGCTTAACGAAGTTGGGCTTGAACACAGGATTGATCATAAGGCAAGCCAGGTGTCGGGCGGCGAGCGTCAGCGCGTTGCCATTGCTCGGGCGCTTGTAAACAATCCGTCCGTTATTTTTGCCGATGAGCCAACAGGAAATTTGGACACCAAATCAGGGCTCGAGATTCTCAAAATCTTCCAAAGACTCAATAATGAAGGGCATACGATAATTATGGTCACGCACGAACAGGAGGCGGCCGAATTTGCCAGACGAATTATTAGAATCCGGGACGGGGATATTATTTCAGATGAGAAGGTAGGGAAGAGAAGGACATCTAACTTTACTAAATGACCAATTCACAAGTACCCAATGACCAATAAATATCCAATGCACAATAACCAATTGGGGATTGAAAATTGGGAATTCATTGGGGATTGGTTGCTTGGTCATTGGAAATTAATTTATGAAGTGGCCAGACTTGCTGGAAACAGCATCAACATCGCTTAGGATGAACAAGTCACGATCGATCCTTACGATCCTCGGGATTGTTATTGGTATTGCTGCGGTGATTTTAATGCTTTCAATCGGTCGCAGCGCAGAGGGGCTTATCTTGAGCGAAGTTGCCGACTTAGGGTCTGACTTGGTTTTTGTAGAGCCTAGCGCAGGTGACCCATACGAAGGCCCGCCTGATCCATTTATGGAACAAACTCTTGATTTGGATGATGCCGAAGCGATTGCAAAGAGCGGGTTCTTCTCATCTGTTACCGCAATTTTGCAATCAACATCTATTATTACTCATGGCGAAGATTCAACTTTTGTGAGCGTAATTGGCACCAATGAGGACTATGTTGATGTTTTCCCATCAGAAGTTGCAAGCGGTACGTTTATTAGTAGTTCAGATGTAGCGTCGTATGCGCGAGTCGCAGTACTTGGAAGCGAAATTGCCGAAGATTTATTTGGCGACCAGGATCCGGTTGGTGAACGAATGAAAATAAAAAATACCAACGTTCGAATTATTGGTGTATTCCCAGAGCAGGGAACAAGGTTTTTCCAAAACTTGGACATGCAGATTGCTATTCCAGTCACTACTGCACAGCGTGATATTTTTGGACTCGACAATGTAACCTACATTGCAGCTAGGGCAATTGGCGATGTTGAAGAGGCAAAAGAAGAAATGAAATGGACGTTACGTGACACACACAACATTGATAATCCAGAAGGGCTGGCAGCAAAAGATGACTTTTTTGTGAGTACCCAGGAAGATGCTGTTGAGATCATTGGAATTGTAGGTGGAGTTTTGTCGCTTTTGCTAGCATCGATCGCCGCGATTTCGCTCGTGGTTGGCGGTATCGGCATCATGAACATCATGTTAGTATCGGTAACGGAGCGCACTAAAGAGATCGGTCTGAGGAAATCTGTTGGGGCGACATACAAGGAGATTTTGCAACAGTTTTTGCTAGAGGCTGTGCTACTTACGTTGTTTGGTGGGATTATTGGCGTGGTGATTGGGTCTGGATTGTCGATCGCTACTGGTTATTTGGTTGGGCTGTATCTTGAAGGATGGAGCGGCAATGTGCCAATCAATGCTGTGGTGCTCGGAGTTCTGGTTGCGGCCGCAGTTGGGATAGCGTTTGGAATCTATCCGGCCCGCCGGGCTGCGAAGCTCGATCCGATTGAGGCACTGCGTTATGAGTAAATTCTGAGCACGGAATCCTAAACTCTAAATAAATCCAAAAATTAAAATCCAAACTTGAGCTTTGAATTTATTTAGGATTTAGAGTTTCGAAATTAGGGTTTCTCATGCTATAATGTTCACAGAATATGGCTCACATTGTATCAGTAGTAAACCAGAAGGGAGGAGTGGGGAAGTCGACCACAGCAATGAACCTGGCGGCGTATTTGGCGCACTTTGGAAAGTTTGTGCTTCTAGTTGATCTGGATCCGCAGGGAAACGCTTCAAGCGGGCTTGGGCACGCCATTGCGGACACGCTTGGCACATACGAAGCAATGTCGGGCGCGCATAGAGTTCAGGATTTGATTGTGTCAACCGCGCACGAAGGCTTGTTCTTGCTGCCTGCCGGACCGAATTTAGCAGGCGCAACCGTTGAGTTGGTAAATGAGTTTAATCGCGAGCAAAAGCTGCGACAAGCTTTGCTGGAAGTTCGAAATGATTACGACTACATAATTATCGATAACCCTCCAACGCTTGGCATGCTTACAATCAACGGATTGGTGGCGGCCGACAGCGTGCTTATTCCTGTGCAGGCTGAATATTACGCGCTCGAGGGCCTGGGGCAACTTATGCAGACAATCGGGCTGGTACGCCAGTCAATGAGGCCGGATTTGGCAATTATGGGAGCAGTGATTACTATGTTTGATCCGCGTACAAAACTATCAAACCAGGTGCTTGAAGAGCTGTACAAACATTTTCCAGAAAAGATTTTTCGCTCTGTTATCCCCCGAAGCGTACGCCTTGCCGAAGCGCCAAGTTTTGGAAAGTCGATTTTGCACTACGATCCGAATTCGAAAGCTGCTAAGTCGTACGAACGCCTTGCGCGAGAGTTTTTGATGCGTGAGGATGTTTATTAATGACCAATTCACAAACACCCAATGACCAATGAATATCCAGTTTCCAATTTACAATCTACTTCCTGAGGAGTTCGGCTTTTCGACGACGAAGGACCTAGCGATAGCGCCTAGGCCCAAACGCTTCGCTGGATCCTTCACTAAACGACAAACGATCGTTCAGGAAGTCAATTATTGGTCATTGCGCATTGAGAATTCATTGGGAATTGGTTACTTGGACATTGGTAATTATCATTTATGACCAAACCAACAGGAGGACTTGGGCGAGGATTATCTGCGCTCATCCCACAAAAAATCGCACCTGAACCGGACAGTGACGCCGGAAAGGTCGCCAAGGCGAAACCGACCGAAGTGCCGGTTAATTCGATTGTTGTAAACCCGCATCAGCCGCGGAAGTTCTTTTCGCCTTCGGAATTGGAAGACTTGATTACATCAATTAAGGAACATGGGATCCTGGTTCCGCTGATTGTTACAGAAGTCGGAGAAGGGAAGTATGAATTGATAGCGGGAGAGCGCAGGTTGCGATCGTCGAAAATGCTTGGGCTTAAAACAGTGCCGGTTGTTATTCGAACGGCTACTGAACAGCAGAAGCTCGAATTGGCTTTGATCGAAAACATCCAACGACAGGATTTGAACGCTGTTGAAGAAGCTATGGCTTACAAATCATTGCTTGATCAGTTTGACACATCGCCTGCGCAGATCGCAAAAAGATTGGGAAAGAGCCGGCCACATGTTGCAAATACCCTGCGATTACTCGAGCTTGATCAGGAAATGCTCGATGCTCTGTCGTCCGGGAAGATTACTAAAAGCCATGCGCGGACTTTGCTTCAGGAAAAAGATGAGAAGCGTCGGGGAGTTTTATTTAATCAAATGCTTGCTGGTGAGATGACTGTGCGGGAAGCCGAAGCCAAGGCCGGAGCTCGTTCCGGTGTCAAAAAAGCTACTGACCCTAATGTAGCCGCAATGGAAGCGGACTTGCGTGAGTCACTTGGCACCAAGGTGCAGGTTAGTGTTAAGGCTGGGAGGGGGAAGATTTGTATTCATTTTTATTCGAAGGAGGAGTTGAAGGAGTTGTTGATTCGGTTAACGGAATAGAGAGGTTGAGGGTAATTGAGAGAAATTGAGAGAGGTTGAGGGAAAGAAAAAGACCGGTCGATTGGCCGGTTTTTAAATCTCTCAACATCCTTCAACCTCTTTCAATAACCCTCAAAATCTCCTTTTTAAAATCCCTTAACCTCTTTCAACCTCTCTCGACATCTCTACCTCCTCATCAACGACCCCAAAATCGAATGTCGATTACGCTTGATAGCTTCTTTAATCTTACTCCTCGCGTGCGAAGTCTTTGCAAACTTTAACCAATCAGGATTTGGACTTTTTCGATTTTTATCAACGATAATTTCACACATGTCGCCTGACTTTAGCACCGAATCCAGATTAGCAATTTGGTGATTAACTTTAGCTCCTGACGCCTTGTCGCCAATGTCGGTATGAATCGCATAAGCAAAATCAATAGGCGTTGAGTTTTCCGGCAAATCAAGCACATCGCCATTGGGCGAGAACACAAAAATGCGGTTGCGGAACATGTCGAGCTTTAACTCATCCATCTGCTCCATAAAATCGCCTTCGCTCATCTCTTTCTGAATGTTTGTCAGCTCCTCCATCCATTTTACTTTCTTGTCGCGCAGCCGGCGGCCTTCTTTGTAGCGCCAGTGCGCAGCCACACCGTATTCGGCCTCCTCATGCATTTCTAGCGTGCGGATCTGAAATTCAAGAATCGACCCGTCATCGGAAAATACGGTGGTGTGGAGCGATTTGTAGCCGTTTGGTTTAGGACGGGAAATGTAGTCTTTTATTCGTCCGGCAAGCGGGGTGTAGAGTCCGTGGATAATTCCAAGCGCGGCATAGCAGTCGCTAACATCGTCGACGATAACTCGAATGGCAACAATGTCGTAAACCTTGTTAATGTCATTATCGTAGCGCTGAAGTTTTTTATACAAGCTGTGGCAGTACTTGATCCGACCGTGGATTGTATTTGGAAAGATGCGGTGATTTTCCAGTTCGCGCTTAGTGTCCAGCTGGGCCTTGCTCATTGCAGGACCGAATTTTTTAACGCGCTGTTCCAGGAGATGCTTGGTCCAGTTATACTCTTTTGGCTGAAGATATTTAAAGGCGTGGTCTTCAAACAGCCCGCGATATTCGCCCATGCCAAGGCGATTGGCAATAGGCGCGTAAATTTCCATAACCTCTTTCGCAATTCTCGTACGCTTAGCTTCAGGGAGAACATAAAGGGTTTCAATGTTGTGCATGCGGTCTGCGAATTTAATAAAGATGACCCGAATGTCAGTTGCCATGGCGATGAACATCTTACGTAAGTTCTCAACATAGCGCTCCAGCCCGCGGTACTGCACGCGCCCAAGCTTGGTAACTCCTTTGACCAGATTAGTAATGTCACGCCCAAACTCGCGCTGCATTTCGGCTTCGTCCATGTCGGCGTCCTCCAGAACATCGTGCAGGAGTCCGGCTGCCACCACTTCGGCAGGAAGCTGCATGTCGGCCAGTTTGGAGGCGGTTGCAAACGCATGCTCAAAATACGGCGCGCCCGTTAGGCGAGTCTGGCCTTCGTGCGCCTTTTTGGACACTTTGTAGGCGCGATGTATTAGCTCAAGATCATCTTCTGAATATCTGCCAGATGGAAGCTTGGCCTTAAGGGAAGAGAATTGAGTTTTCGTTATATTTTGAGTCGGCATATTGCCTGGAAATTAGCTTTGGGAAAATCGAAAATAGTAATTGAAATTGGAGATTAGAAATTTGCTATCTGAAAGCTTTTTTCGATTTTCTATTACTATTTTTTAATTTCCAAACAGCTACTTCCTATACAGTATCGAGAATATTGCTAAATTGCAAGGTTTTGAGTTAGAATAGGTAGGTATGATAAATATCGACAAGGCTCCAGGGCCAGGTTCGCCAGAGTTCACGGCAGGAGTTGAAAAAGCCAAGTTTGACGCAACAGTTACAAGGATGGAGGCGGAGAGGGTGGCGCAGGAAAAACTTACCGAGGCTGAGGCGGCCGCGAAGGAAGGTGAAAAAGAAAAAGCAGAGGCTTTACGCGAAGAGGCTTTGGAGGCAGCTGAGGTTGCTAGAACTGCGACCAAAATTATTGACGCTGAGCCTGGCTCGGTCGCAAGAAATGTAATTAGCGCTCCAATCGACGCGATAAATATTGCTGCCGATGCTGGCGTTAAGACAGTCGAAACAGGCAAGGCGGCAAATGATTATTTTGATAAAAAAATTGCAGAGAATCGCAAGAAGTTTCAAAGGGGCGCAGTAGTGGCCGGCGCGACTGGGTTGGTTTTGTTCACCCCTGCGGCTTATGCGCTCAAGGCAGTGCTTGGGATCAATAAGGCACTAGGCGATCCGTGGGGCAAGCTACTTGATGAATTTGACCCCTTTAATCTTCGGGGAGCAGACAAGGGTAAGGGGAAAAAAGAGAAAAAATAAAAAGGCCGCTTAGGCCTTTTTTGTTTGTCGATCTACTATCTACTTCGCGATTTCAGCTCTTCTTTTTCTTCCCGCCCCAATTGCGCTTTGGCGCAGCTCTTTTTTTTATGAGCAGCCCAATAGCGTCGTCGAGCGTGACCGATTCTGGATCGGTGCCCTTTGGCACAGACGCGTTTGTTTTGCCGTCAGTAACATATGGCCCATAGCGTCCGTTTTTGATCAAGATGGTCCCACCGCTCTCCGGGTCGGCTCCAAGTTCTGCAATAGGAGTTTCACGCTCCTTTTTGAGTTTGGCAGAATCGACAATAATTTCTCGCGCTCGCTTTTCAGTAATGGTAAATAAGTCTTCGTCTTCAGGCATTGAAGCGTTGGTTTTGCCAGCTTTCAGGTATGGGCCGTACGGGCCAATTTGCGCAGTAATCGGCGTGCCATCTTTAAGCGTGCCAACTTCGCGCGGCAGCTTAATCAACTCAAGCGCATCTTCCAGCGTTACGCTTTCCTGAGTCATGCCTTTTGTGAGCGACACCATTTTTGGCTTGTTGATTTTTTCTTTCCTATCCTCTTCGCTCCATTCGCCAAGCTGAATATACGGGCCGAATCGCCCGGTGCGCACGATTATTTCTTTGCCTGACTTTGTGTCAACTCCAAGCTCGCGTACGGGCATAACATCTTCTCGAGAAAGCTCTTCGGTCTTGTCTTCGAGGTTTTGGTGGAATGGTCCGTAGAAAGCCTCCATCATTGGTACCCATTCGACTTTGCCCTCGGCGATTTCGTCAAGGGTATTTTCCATTGTTGCGGTAAATTCCAGATCGACAATGTTTGAAAAATGTTCAACCAAAAGGTCGGTGACGATCATGGCAATGTCGGTAGGGAAGAGCTTCTTATTGTCATCGCGGTCAACATAACCGCGGTCAATAATTGTCTGAATGGTTGGGGCATAGGTGGAAGGCCGGCCGATTCCGTGTTCTTCAAGCGCCTTTACAAGCGTGGCGTCTGAGTAGCGCGCCAGCGGTTCGGTAAAGTGCTGGATTGGTTCGATTGACTTGGCGTCCACCTTGTCGCCCTCTTTCAGTTCGGGCAGAACCTTCTCTTTTGCGCTGCGGTACACTTTCATGTAGCCGTCAAAAACTATTATGCTGCCGTTTGCCCGGAAGGTGTATTTTTTTGCATTGATGTCGACCGCGGTTTTTTCAATCTTGGCTGCTGGCATCTGGCTCGCGAGCGTGCGTCGCCAGATCAGATCATACAGCTTCCACTGGCCTGCATCGAGCTTGCCTTTGAGATTTTCCGGAGTTGCAGCCGGGTCGGTTGGGCGGATAGCTTCATGAGCCTCCTGCGCTCCTTTTTTGTTGGTTTTGTAAACCTGCGCGCCTTTGGCATAGGCGACTCCGTAAGTCGACCCAATGAATGACTGCGCTTCATTCAGGAATTTCTCCGCCAGGTTAAACGAGTCTGTTCGCATGTAGGTTATCCGGCCGGTCTCGTAAAGTTTTTGCGCAATGGTCATGGTTTGCTTTGCGCCAAAGCCCAATTTGTTGTTCGCCTCCTGTTGCAGTATTGATGTTGTGATCGGCGTTGGCGGTTTATTGCTGGCATGCTTTTTTTCAACCGACTCGATTGTGAATTCCGCATCGACCAGATCGCCCACAATTTTAGTTGCCGAGTCCTCATTATTAATTTCCAGCTTGTCGAGTTTTTTGCCATCGATTGTTGAAAGCTTACCTTCGAATTCAGACGAACCTTTTTGAAACATGCCCTCAATCGTCCAGTACTCGTCAGTTTTGAAAGACTGCCTTTCGCGCTCGCGCTCAACAATCAGTCGCGTAGCAACAGACTGCACGCGCCCGGCTGAAAGCCCGCGGCGAACCTTTTTCCATAAAAACGGCGAAAGCTCGTAGCCTACGAGCCTGTCAAGAATTCGCCGCGCCTGCTGGGCGTCGATTAAATCATCGGAAAGATGCCGTGCGTTTTTTAAAGCTTCCTCAATGGCGTGCTTGGTAATCTCGTGGAAAGTGATCCGTTTGGCCTTGTCCGGGTTAATCTTCAAAATCTCGGCAACATGCCAGGCGATCGCTTCTCCTTCGCGGTCTTCGTCAGTAGCCAGATAGATTTCATCCGCAGTCTTAGCAGCCGCCTTTAGCGCGGTGACATGTTTCTTTTTGTCGTCTGGCACAACATACTCCGGAGTAAAGCCATGCTTAATATCTACGCCCATTTCTTTTCTTGGAAGATCGCGAATATGGCCAAAAGACGAAATAACCTCGTACTGGTTGCCGAGGAATTTCTTAATCGTCTTTGCCTTAGTTGGAGACTCTACAATTAGTAACTTTGACATAGTTTCATTTACGATGACTATTACTATGACTTTGGAGGTCAAGATATTGATTTAATCCGCAACCATAGTTATTGTCATTGTCATGGTTATTGTTTGGCATCACGCATGCAATGCAGGCATAATGCAGGAAAGAGGTAGAAGTTGTCAAATCCTGTCCTTCAAACAGACTTAAGTCCGGTCTCGATCTTGAGCGCTGACTAAAGTCAGCTAGGGAGCGAGACGCTTTACCAACTTAACCCTGAAGGTTAAACCCCTAGGGTTAAACCTTCAGGGTTAAAGATCAGATCATTAATGAGTCGAGTATCTTCCGCAGCCCACTCTTTTAGTAGGTCAAGATATTGTTCCGCGGTGCCGAAATATGAATTGGTTAATTCTTTTTCCACAAAATCAATTTTATCAAGCCCGATATACGATCTTAGACTTGACCATCTGAAACTACTAAGAAAATGCATTGCTTTGTTCCATTCGGTGATACCACGCTCTCTCCATCTGACGCCAATAAGATCCAAGGCGTTTAGATGGATATATCTTGAAAGATGAAGGAAGTAGCCATCGTTAGTAATATGTTTTGCCTTAAATTCGCACTCAAATAACCTGCCGGAACGACTGTATTTGCAGTTAAAATACTTTGTGTAGCTATTATTCAGCCGAGCCATATAATTTGAGATTCCGTTTCCAATTAACTGCTCAAGGCAGAAGTGGGTGTGATTTGGCATCAATACGAAGCTGTGGATGTTAACGTAGGGATTCTCACTTTTACTGTAAATATTCTCTTTTGTATTTAACGAAGGCGGGACCACATTGTTTGCGTCGTTACAGGCCTGCATGCACATTAAAAACCTTTCACGATCAGCGTCATTGTTAAAAATAACTCGTTTATCCACACCCCGATTGTAGATATGGTAAAACTCGCCATTACAAAAAGTGATATTTCGCATATGAGCTTATTTGGTGATTTAACCTTCAGGGTTTAACCTTCAGGGTTAAGGGGTCTTTTTAACGCAAAATTCCCCTTTGTAAGGGGAGTATGTTTATACTTTATCAGCATTTTTAAGTGTTGTCAAATTTTAACCCTCAGGGTTTAATGTTCAGGGTTTAACCTTCAGGGTTAAGGGTCAAAACGAAGAGCGCTTTTTTAGGATTTGAGCCTCAGTGATCCATTCCTGTCTAAGCTCGCCGGCGAGGTACAGCGACCCGGTTACTACAATGACTTCGCCTTGTTTTGTGATCTTGCGTACGTGCTCGAGTGCCTCGTGAGGATCCAAATAAAATCCTGCGCGCTTGCTTTTTTCCACATTCAATAGAAGTTCAGCCGGGTTTGCAGCTTTGCGGAAAGTAGTTGTGAAGCGTGTTGTCGTAATTGTCTTGGCAACTGGGTTCAGTTGATCGAGCATTTCGTCAGCGTCCTTGGCTGCGGTACAGCCAAAAAGAATATGTACAGGCTTGTCGAGCATTTTAATCATCCGCGTAGCAGCCTTAATCTTTGCAGGACTGTGCGCGCCGTCGAGTACAATCATCGGACTCTGTTGCATTATCTCAAATCGACACGGCGGCTTTTTGCAATCAGCCATTGCCTTAGCGATCACTTCCTGGTCAACATCAAGCTCCAAAGCTGTCCGTTTAGCCAGCGCAGCGTTGTGCTGTTGATGAGCGCCCAGAGAAGGATCGACAATGTCGAAATTTGGCGGGTTCACAAAAAATAAAGCAGCCTGAGTTTTAATAGCTTCCTTCATGAAAATTTTCCGAATCGCCGGCCGAGTTTCGCCGCACAGCACAGTGCCGCCTCTTTTTATTATCCCAGCTTTTTCGTACGCGATCTTGGCGAGCGTGTCTCCAAGAATTTGCGTATGGTCTTTATCGATATTTGTAATTACAGCCACTTCAGGAGTCGGGATCACGTTTGTAGCATCAAATCGCCCGCCGCAGCCTACCTCCAGCACACACCACTCGCAACCGGCTTTGTGGAACGCGTAAAGCGCAAGCACGGTCGATAATTCGAAAAACGACAGCTCGCCACCGGCCTTGCCGAGTAGGCGCGAGTAAGCGACGATTACGTCGGAAATACACCCGGCGAGCAGATTTGGACTAATTAGTTTGTCGCCAACCTGGAACCGCTCAAGGTAAGTTGTAGTGTGAGGCGATGTGTAAGTGCCGACTTTGCGACTATCAAGCGTTAACATCTGATGAACCATGTTTGCCACCGATCCCTTGCCGCTTGTGCCGGTGATGTGAACAAATTTGAGTATATTTTCAGGACTACCAAGCAGCTTTAACAGCGCCTTGGTGCGAGCAAGAGATTTTTCAAGTTCAGCCTTGGAGTCGGTGTAGGGCTTTAGTTGGAGGTTTGTGAGACTCAGCAGCTGGGTGTAGGAGTTGGTGAATTTTGAAGCCATATTGATCAACGTCGTTTAATGACCAATGCACAAGTACCCAATGTCCCATGAATGTCCAATGCACAATGACCAATGCGGGAATCGAATTGGAGATTGAGGGATTGGAAATTCATTGGGAATTGAAAATTGGGAATTGGTCATTTGGCGCCTACACAAGTATATAATACCTTCCCCCAACATGGCGAATGCGGCCGCGCATTTCCATAAGCGATAGGGTGCTGGCGACTTTTGGAGAGGTGAGTTTTGTGGCGCGGGTTATGTCGTCAATGTGGATTGGTTGTTTGCTAAGTTGCTCGAGTATGAGGCCTTCTTCAATGCTTGCCGGTGGCGCTTGTGGTTTAGCGTCCGGTCTAGTTTCGATGTTGAGCGCGTCCAGAACATCGGCAGCACAGGTTACGGGAACAGCGCCCATCTTGATAAGGTTGTTTGTGCCAGCCGATGTTGGCGATGTGATTGGGCCTGGAACCGCAAATACATCTCGATTTTGCTCCATTGCCGTGCGGGCAGTAATTAGCGAACCTGATTTTGCAGCCGCTTCAATTACCAGAGTGCCCTGGCTCATGCCACTAATCACTCGGTTGCGGAAAGGGAAGTTTTGTTTTTGACCTGGGGCGTTTATTGGGAATTCGCTAAACACGGCTCCGCCTGAGCGGACGATTTGGTCGGCGAGAGCTTTTTGTCGCGAAGTGATGTTAAGCAATCCCGATGCTAAAACGGCGACAGTCACGCCGCCTACGCCAACGGTCGCCCTATGCGCCACGGTGTCGATACCGTAGGCAAGGCCGCTGACGATTACAACGCCTGCTTCAGCGATTTCTTCGATGAGTGAGTGAGCGACTTGTAGGCCGTACGGAGTAGCTTTGCGAGATCCTACGACAGCGATGTGCGCGATTTCCGAAGAGGGAAGTTTGCCATAGCTGATGATAATTGCCGGTGGGTCGTAAATTTGTTTTAAGTGAGGAGGATAGTCAGGGTCGGCGAGTGTGGTGACTTTGAAGTTGTGCTTGGTTATTTCGTCGAGCGTGGCGTCTGGATCAATCTTCGACCTCATCTCGATAAAGCCCTGGGCGATCTTTTCCGGGATGCCGGCCGCTCTAATATCGGAAAGCGGAGCATTAAACGCCTCCTCCATGTTTTCAAAGTGCGTAAAAAGCCGAGCTAGCGACTTTGGCCCGAATCTGGGGAAAACATTAAGGGCTAGCCAGAATTTTAAATCAGAGGGCATAAGAGGTTAATGCGGTAAGCGAAGAGGTTAAAGAGAGGTTATGGCAGGGATCGCAGAGCTTATTTCGATCAGCGAAGAGCTAAAATGGAGCTTAGTAGTAGTGCAGGTATCTTAGCATACTATTTGTTTACTTTGTCATCCTGAGCGAACGCTTAACGTTTAGTCGAAGGATCCTTTGTCGTCAGGTTGCTGGGCTCCTCAGGATGACAGGGGGGTGAGAAGGGAGGAGAGGGGTTGAGTGGGGTGTTTGCTTGTCGATCTGTAGTTCTGTACAGTTCGTAGTTCTGTAACGAATATCAAAAAAAAAGCACCCCCCGGGCGACACAGATGTGTCGCCCGGGGGCACGGGTGTCCGGTTAGGGGTGGTCTCGGCTACCATTGGTCGTAGTAGCAGTTGTCGTACTGTTCCAGCTCGCGCTCGATGGCCGCGTCCTGCTTGGCCTTGCACTTGCTGCATACGTAGTACACAGGGCCGTGCGAGCCCTCGTCGATGTCGCGAGTAGGCACGATGCTCTGGTGCTCGGACTTGCACCAGTCGCAGGTTGCGTCGTGGTACCAGGGCGTGTCCGCGCGGTACTTCCGGTAGCAGTCGTCGCACAGGTCCATGAACTCTGCGCCGAATGAGTCAGTTTCGCCCTGAATGCGGCGCGTCGCCGGCTTGTCGCACCTGCAGTTGTACCCGTCGCACATCTGGCTGACGGGGAGCGGGGCGCTTGATCCGGGCAGGGTAGTCACGGGGCCATCTGAAACATCGGCCATGGTGGTCTCCTGGGTTGGTTGTTGAAGTAGGTCTAGTACAGATCGCGATTCAATATCACGAACTTTACATGACCGGGGAGTAGCAGAATGAACTGCCACTCCCCAGACGTAACGATGCTACGGGCGGTCGAAGTCGTAGACCTTGAACCGCTCGCCGGTCGACGGCCGGATGTAGGCGTTGTACCAGCTGATGCCGGGGTTGTTCTGGCTCATCAAGCCCAGGGAGCTAGCACGGATCTCGCCGATGCAGATGTCGAACTCGTCGACCTCTTCCCGGTTTTTGCTTGGCAGCGCCATGATCTCCTGCTCGGTGAGCCGCAAGTTGCCGATCTCGGCACGGCACAGCGCCTGCACCTCCTCCTTGCGTCGACGAGCCTCTTCGCGCTTGCGTGCGGCCTTGCGCACCTCGTGCTCGTTGGTGAGACGCCGGATCAGCGCCTGGGTGTTGGTACGTCCCATGGATTCCTCCAGGTTTTTGAGTTTACAGTGAGAGTCAATTGTCATCTTTGACTCTGAATATTAGCACATTTCGGTGGTTTTGTCAAGTGTTTGTTCAGTTAACCTTTAGGGGTGACAATATGCTAAGTTAGGGGGTGACAAAGGTTAACTGTACTAATTATGGCTAAAAATCACACCCCCAGCGCTCCTCGTGAGATGCGTTTCCGTTGGTATCGTCAGGTAGAGAAATATGGTAAAACAGTCCCAGAGGTCTGCGACATCTTTGGAATCTCGAGAAAGACTTACTACAAGTGGTATCGTAAAGATCACGGACTAGGTCCTAAGACATATAAAAATAGAGCCGAGCATCCGCACACTAAGATAAAAGGTAATGTTCGTGTTTTCATTGTGAATGAGAAAAAGAAGTATAACTATGGTCCTGCAAAGATGAAGCTACGTGTTAAAGATGAATTCGGAGTGGATGTTTCCACCACTGCTATCTACAGGTTCATGAAGAAGAAAAGGCTCATCAAGAAGCCTCAGAAGAAGCAGGTTTGGTACACACCAATGAAGGAACCGTACTATGCCGGCAAACCCGGAGAAAACGTGCAATTAGACGTTAAATACGTCCCTGGACCAGATAGAAGTTGGTATTACCAGTTTCGCTTCATAGACACTGTAACCAACATACAATACGCTATTGACAAGCCGCTTAGAAACGCGAGGACGACCATACAGGCCATGCACGGTGCTGAAAGATCTTTTCCATTCAAGATCACCGGTATACAGACAGACAACGGTGGAGAGTTCAGGGGTGTCTTTCATGAATACCTGACAGCAAGGAACATTGCGCATCGCTATATTCCAAAACGTTCAGCTCCATGGAACGGGAAGGTCGAGAGAGCTAACAGGTCTGTCGACGATGAGTTCTACTTAAACTTCGGAAGGCCATGGAAGACGCTTCGAGGATACACGAGATGGTACAATCATGAGAGACCACACCTCGGCAAAAACATGCACGGTCTAACTCCCTACATGAAATATTTATCCCTAACGAGCTAAAAGTGTAACATCATAAGGTTAACTAAACAGTGTTGTTGGCTAAGGTTGGTGGATAAAAGGGGATTTTAAGGGATGTTGAAAGAGGTTGAGGGAGGTTGAGGGTCGGGAAAGGAGGAGAAGGGTTGGAGGGGCTTGATTGTAAAAAAAAGACCGCGGGAGGGCGATCGGATAGGTCGTATAGGTCCTATTTGGCCTATGGTGTTCGATTACTATCTACTCCAAACTCTCTGTAATATTTTCTAAACTACCAGACTCAATCGCATCGAGGATTTTATCTACCACTAGCTCTATTAGCTCCTCTAGCACCGCTAGCTCCTTTTTTGTAAATTTCGATAGCACCCAATCTTCAAGCGCCATCTTTTCAGGCGTAGCACCAACGCCGACTTTCAAGCGCACAAAATCCTCAGCGCCAATTTTATCGATCACGCTTTGAACGCCTTTGTGCCCACCGGCCGATCCTTCCAAGCGCACGCGCAAACGGCCAAACGGAAGGTCAACGTCGTCATGCGCAACCCAAACATCGCCTGAGCCGATCTTGAATCGCCGCACAAGCGAATCAACGGCCTCGCCAGACTTGTTCATGTATGTCATTGGCTTGGCTAGGACGATCTTGGCGCCGTCAACATTGAGCTCGCAAACATCAGCCAGCGCGCGCTCATCTTCTTTCCACGCGCCCTCAAGTTTCTTAGCCAAATTGTCGAGCACCATAAAGCCAAGGTTGTGTCTCGTCGAGTTGTATTTCCGGCCGGGGTTGCCTAATCCAATGATTAGTTTAGTCATATCGATGAATATCGTTTTAGAATGGAACCATGGGAATAACGAGAAACATGGGAAACATGACATGGATCTTGTGTTTCTTGGCTTAGGCTTTCTGCCTTGCCTTAACAATAATTCGAATCGGAGTCCCTTCAAAGTCGTAATGCTTTCTAAGCTGATTTTCCAAAAAGCGCAGGTACGAATCGGCCAGAACATCTTTGCGTTCCTGCTTAACTCCTAAATTAAAAGTCGGCGGGTTCACGCTTGTCTGCTCAAAGTAACGGATTTTTGGATGCGCAACGCCTCTTCCGCGCGACGGCTTGTGCTTTACTATCGAACGGCTAATAAATTCACGCGCTTCATTGCGGTCGATCTGTGTGAATCGACTTTGGTAAACTTTGTCGATAACATCGAACAGCGTCTGCACGCGCTGGCCGGTCAGGGCCGATGTAAACAGGATCGGCGCGTAGTCGAGCATTGGGAGCATGGCGCGGATATATTTTTCATATTCGTTGATTGTGCCAGGGTCTTTGTCAGGAATCAAATCCCACTTGTTGGCGATTATGACCGTGCTCGCGCCAACATCGTTTAGCATACCTCCAAGATGTTTGTCCTGAGTCGAGATTTTTTTTGAAATGTCGAGCACAAACAGGGCGACATCGGCTCGTTTAACTACGCGCAAAGTTTTGTCCACCCCGGTTTTTTCAAGTTTTGACTTACCGGCATTCACTCGCGCCATTTTCCGCACTCCGGCAGTGTCAATGAACAGGTACTGCTGGCCGTTAATGCTCATTAAAGTGTCGTTTGGCTCGCGCGTTGTATGAGCTTCGGCAGATGTAATAAATCTGTGCTCGCCAAGCACGGAATTCAAAAGTGATGACTTGCCAACATTTGGTCGGCCCACTACTGCCACGCGCATTACGGCAACATCGGTAATTTCCGCTGGCGCAAGGCCGATTTTCTCAAGCTCGTTGTAAACTTCGTCCAGCAAGTCGCCGGCGCCAACGCCTTGCTTTGCAGAAACCGGCAGCGGGGCAGAGAGTGGCCACTTTGACCATTCTTTTTCATTAAGTTGAGATCGGATTCTTGCATTATCAGCCTTGTTGGCAGCTACAATCACCGGCTTTTTCGCCCCGATTAATTCCTTGGCAAGTTCGTGATCTTCCTTTTGAAGCCCGGCCTTTGCGTCAACCACAAATATTACCAAGTCAGCTTCCTTAATTGCTGCCCGCGCCTGAAGGGTAACATCGCGCTCGATTTCATCGACCGCCTTAACATCCAGCCCGCCAGTGTCGATTAACCTCACAACGCGCCCGCGCCAAATACAATCAGCTTCGAATCTGTCGCGCGTCGTGCCAGGAATATCGGAAATCAAAGATTTGTTCGACTCAATCAGACGATTAAAAAGCGTGGACTTGCCCACGTTTGTTCTGCCGATTATTGCGATTTTTGGAGGATGCATATTGGAGCTTATTTCGGTAGGCGCGGAGCTTAACTCGCGGCTGAGAGAGCTTATTTCGGTAGGCGCGGAGCTTATTTGCTAAGCTCCTTTAAGCTCTTCCGCTTTTCGCCATTAAGCTTCCTTGTTAATCGCGATAAGCTCTTTCGACCTACCGCATTACAAGATCTGCTGTATTCTCACCTAAAATGATTAAAAAGTCAATATTTTCACCGGCTGTGGTCAAATCTTCACCCGGAGTGCCAACTGTGAGTTCGCGAGGCACTACTTCGTCGGAAAAAATCCAGCCTGTCGTTGACATGGCAACATCGGCTTCTAAAAAGTCTTTTAGGACGTTTAAACCTTCAGATTTTTTACCCCCGGTGAGGTCGTAGATAATAGTGGTGTCATAACTGCGGGATTCTGCGTTTCCTATTTTTACAACATTAACTCCCGAGCTTGCCAGTAGTTGCGATGTTTGGAATGCCAGGCCGTTTACGCTAGTTCCGTTCTGGATTTCAACAGTTACCAGCTCTATTGGAGTTGCTTGCTCTGCCAGCTGAGCTTGCGTTGTACCGGCTTCACTAAATACATTCTCTGCCATGTATTGCACCTCTGACCAGTCATCCTGCTTTGGCAGTAACACATAGGCGCCGTTGATTGAGGTTGAATAGAGCGGGCTTTCTGTGCTGCCGTCAAGCACATGGAGGCTGAGCCCTTCGGTGTCAACATCGGGCGCGTATCGGGCAAGTTTGATCATTTCCCAAAATGACAAGTTAGTCTCCACATTGTCCTGGAAGGTTTCAATTAAGCTGTTTAATTTACCCGGCGAAAGAAGCACGGAAGGGGAGAGAACCTTATCTTTGACTGCCAGGAGGATTTTTTGCTGGCGCGCAGCGCGGGCAAAGTCGTCGCCCTCGCCGTTTGTGCCATGGCGTGAGCGCGCAAATTGGAGCGCGGTTTCGCCATCCATACTTTGCCAGCCTTGTTCAAATCCAATCACCTGCGTTAGGTAATCATCGGTAGGGTAGGAAGGATCAATGAAAGACCGATCCACATAAACATTAATGCCGCCGATCGCATTGACCAAATCTTCAAAGCCCCGAAAATCAACTTTTATAGTGTACTGGATTTCCTGATCGATTATGCCGCCGACAACATCTCCTGCAAAGTCCGGACCGCTGCCCGGGTCGTCAAGTTCGCCGTAAGCGTTTACATGGTTGATTTTTCGGTAGCCGTAGCCCGGGATTGGGACGACCAGATCGCGCGGTATGGACATGACTCCGATTTCGTTGGTTGAAGGACGGAAGCTTGCGAACATAAGAGTGTCGGTGAGTTCGGGTCCGTCGTGCCCTGCGCCGCCGATTCCCATGAGCAGAAAGTTGATGCGATCGTCCTCTTCGCCAACAAGCTCTTTTTCGTCGCTTGTTACCAGGCGGCGGAAAGAAGAGAAAATTGAAAAGCCGCCATCGTCCGAAGCGGGAGCGACAGCGATTTTGGAAATGTTATACGAAAAAACCACCCCACCGAGAGCAACAAAAGCCAAAAAGACGCTTAGAATTTTAAGGGTCTTTTTTTGGCGCTTCTCGCTCCGACGATTCGGGACAAGGTTGTACTTCTTTTTTAAAAAATCAACCGAATTTTCGTCGTTCATAGCTGGAGGTATTATAGCGGAAAGTATCGGAAAGCGGAAGGGGGGTTTATTTCAGGTGGCTGAGTTTTATTCTGTGGAGCGGAGAATTATTATCAGGGAACGAGACGGTTGGATGGGTCGAATGGGTCCTATATGACCCATGACGCTCGACTACTGTCTACCGGATGCTGGCTACCGACTGCTGTCCACTCGGGCAAACAACCCCCTTGCCAAGCATTAAAAAGTATGATATTCTCAAGCATATTCATATTCAAACCCCATGATCTTCAAGCAGCGTCGTGAAAACCACGAACCATTTGTTTACCGCCTCTTTGGTGCAACCTTGGGAGCGGTTATTCTGTTTGCGGTTGAAGTTTTGCAAGTTGTAATCATTGCCGCGGCAATCATCATCCCAGTCCGCTACTTCCTCATTAAACCATTCATCGTACGAGGAGCGTCGATGGAGCCGAATTACTACGAAAACGACTACCTAATAATCGACGAGGTATCTTACAGATTTGGCGAAGCTGAGCGCGGCGAAATTGTTGTTTTCCGTCCGCCAGGGAATGAAAGCCAGTACTACATTAAGCGCGTTATTGGCTTGCCGGGCGAGACAGTTGAAATTCTCGACGGCAACATTACCATTTCGAATAAAGACTACCCAAACGGGATTGACCTTACTGAAGATTACATTGAAGACTACACAGAGGGACACGAGCGCGTAACGCTCGGCGCTGACGAGTATTTTTTGCTTGGCGACAACCGTGACGCCAGTTTTGATTCTCGTAGGTTTGGCCCAGTAGACGAAGAAAATATTGTCGGCAAGGTTTGGCTAAGAGGACTGCCTTTTGAGCGCCTTGGCTTGTTCGATTATCCGGAGTACGGCCTGTAGACAGAAGTGATTTAGTTATCTAGTCACTCAATCACTTTCGCTCACAGCCAGATCACTCAATTACTAAGCGAATTTATGACACTGAAAAAAGCAGACAAAAAGTCAGAAGAAACAAAAGCAAAACCAAAAACTCCGGAACTTTTGCGGGGTTTTCGCGATATTTTGCCGGACGAACAGGCATATTGGGATTTAGTGGAGAGCGCTGCGCACAAGATTTCTACTGATTACAGTTTTGGCAGGATTCGTCTCCCACTTCTCGAGCGCACTGCTTTATTTGAGCGTTCGGTTGGGAAGGGGACTGACATTGTTGAAAAAGAGATGTTCACATTTGCCGATCAGAATAACGATCGCGTAACACTGCGCCCGGAAGCAACAGCGCAGGTCGCTCGCGCGTACATTGAGCACGGCATGACAAACCTGCCTCAGCCGGTCAAACTTTGGTACTACGGCCCGATGTTCCGCTACGACCGCCCGCAGGCAGGCCGTTACCGCCAGTTTTACCAGTGGGGCCTGGAAGCGATCGGGTCATCTGAGCCGGTTATTGACGCGCAGATAATAATCATGCTGGATAGGTTCATGAAGGAGCTTGGGCTTGACACTGTTGTGAAAATCAATTCAATCGGCACTCCGGAATCGCGCATGGAATATGTTATGGAGCTTGCCAGTTACTTTAAGCAGCATCGTCGAAAATTGTCTGACATTGACAAGAAGCGCCTTACAAAGAATCCGCTCCGCCTGCTCGATTCCAAAGAAGAGGGCATAGATGAGCTAAGGAAGAATGCTCCTCAGATCCTCGACTGGTTGGACGAGTCGTCAAAGCAACATTTAATGCAGGTGCTTGAATATCTTGATGAGGTTGATGTTTCCTACGAGCTTGATCCGTTCCTGGTGCGCGGGCTCGATTATTACACGCAAACGGTATTTGAGATGCTTCCAATTTTAGACAGCACCGTTGATGCGGAAGAAGGCGAAGAGAAGGCCCAGAGCTCGATTGCCGGAGGCGGACGCTACGACGGGCTTATCCCGCTTCTTGGCGGGCGCGAGGACACTGCGGCCATGGGCGCAGCGGTTGGAATTGAGCGTGTGATTTTGGCAATGAAGAAGAAAGGTGTTGAGGTTGAAAAGAAGCGCAAGATTGATGTGTTTTTCTGCCAGCTTGGCGAAGCTGCGCGCAAGAAGGGTCTGGCGGTTTTTGAAGAGTTTAGAAAGAGCGAAATCCCTGCCGCAGAAGCGTTTGGTAAGGGGTCGCTCAAAGCACAGCTTGAGCTTGCTGACAGAATGGGCGCAAAACTTTCGCTCATCTTGGGTCAAAAAGAAGTTCTGGACGGAACGATTATTATTCGCGATATGGAATCCGGCGGGCAGGAGATTGTAGATATTACAAGGGTGATAGAGATTGTGAGGAAGAGGCTGGGGTAGGGGGTTAGTTACGGATTTATAGAAGGTACAGAAATACTGATCAGTGAACGAGGGTAGACAGTATACAGAAGACGGTAGACCGAAAAGTCTACTATTTACTATATACTATCTACTTTTTGTTTTTTGGCTGTGAACTCTCAGCTGTGAACCCTCGTGCTTAAACCCACTTACTACTTACTTTCGCTGCCTGAACTTGACACAATCCAGCCAATAATGTACTATCGTAGCACCTAGAAACGAGTAAAAATTATGTCAACAATAGATATTCAACGAAAAAAAGGCGAAAGTTTTGAGGCGCTGTTCAGGCGCTTTTCCAACCGTTATCGCGAAAGCGGTAAGCGGCTTGAAGCAATGTCCAGCCGATTTTTCGCAAAAGCACCAACAAAGAATAAAATGCAAGAAAGCGCTCTGCGCAGACTCGAACTTGGCGCAAAACGCGACTACTTGATCCGAACCGGAAAACTGAAGGAAGACGATCGTCAAAAACGCGGACGCCGACGATAGAATCATTAAACGGGACCTCATTGGTCTCGTTTGTGGTATTATTTCTGGAAGCGGGGTTTATTGTCGGGATGGCAAGGTTTATTGTCGGCAAGCGTTGTTTACTGTCAGGTAGCAGAGGTTTATTGTTTTCGAAAAAATAAACCCTGTCTATCGATAATAAGCTCTGTGGTTCAATAATAAATCAAGTTTTAAGCTAATAAACCTAGTAAATTGAATTATGTCTCTCGCTGACCAAATCAAGGCCGACCTAACGGCTGCAATGAAAAATAAAGAACCGCAGACAGTTTCTACTTTGCGGCTTTTAACAGCGTCGATCAAAAATAAGGCAATCGAACTTAAGAAAGAGCTTGAAGATGCGGAAGTGATCGCTGTAATAAAAAGTGATGTTAAAAAGCTTCAGGATGCGCTTGGCGACTTCACTAAAGCTGCGCGCGATGACCTTTCGGACCAGGCGAAGACGGAAATTGAAATCCTGAAAAAATATCTTCCGCCGGAAATGGAACCTGAGAAGCTTGAAAAGATCGTGCGCGATAAACTCGACGAGCTCGATATCAAAGACATGTCAGGCATGGGGAAAGCAATGGGATCGATTATGGCTGATGTTAAGGACGCTGTTGACGGCTACCGTGTTAAAGAGACGATTGAGAAGATTTTGAAAGGAGGGGAATAGGTCGCGGAAGCTTATAGTTAATAAAGACGAGACACACAAGTGCCTCGTTTTTGTTTTACATCGCGACTGCGGCCGTGTTAAAATCAATGCATATGAAACCAGGATCAAGAATGCTTAAAGAAAAATTTGGCCTGCATACCTCTGAGGAAGCAGGGCGCGCAGTTGCGCGCAAAGAAGCGAGAACCGGCGAAAAGGTGCCAAATGAGCCCGGAGAGCAGA
>JBDRFP010000019.1:0-59862 GCA_043818555.1 bacterium
CAGCAACGGAAACACCGACACCGGCAAGACCGAAGTCGACCCTGTGGAAGCCTGGGCCGAAGTGACCATCAACGTCACCAAGCTCGGCGAGGAAGTGACCGACACGGAAGTGCACGCCAACGGGCACTACACCGGTCCACCGGGCATTCCGCTTTCGGTCGCTGTCGACCCCGAAGACGGGACGCTCTACGAACTGAAGGTCGGCGACCTGTCGACCACCAGCTCCGACGGCGTGCCCATCTACAACGACGGCACGCTCGACTGGGTGACTCCCGTCCAGGAGCGCGAGCTCTTCGACGGCGACTCCGCTGAAGTCAACGCCTCGCTGAACCGCTACTTCGGTGGTGAGTACGAGTGCGTCCGCGACACCTACGTGTACGACGGCTCAGCCGAAGATTACAAGGGTGAGCACTACCGCCTCACCGAACTCGATCCGCAGTGGATCGAGGTAGAGGATGGCTACAAGGTGAAGGGCCAGGACGACCCTGGCATTGGCATCATGGACAACAATGACGAGATGCAGGTGGAAGGCGATCATCTGATCCTCCTCGGTGATGACGAAGTCTATATCCTGTCATCTGAGATCGGTCAAGACGAATTCACAGCGACTTTCGTCGATCCCGATTTCAGCGTCAGAGTCCTCTACTGCGAACTCGCCGACTAGGCAAGCTCGCACGACCCCTTTCCTGCGCAAGCGCAGGACGGGGGTTTTTACTTTGCCTATTCGTTCCCCCCTTTTCAAGGGGGGATTAAAGGGGGGTTAGCGTAAACAAAAAAGACACGGCAATCCATGTCTTTTTTGTTTGTTATCTTAAGGCTCTACGTAGATTGCTCCGTCATAATATACCCATGGATCATTTGCTTCACTCAATATCGATGGCCACGTGAGATACGCACATTCTGCATTTTGATCATCGTAACCAGTTGGAACACTCAGCGTATCCACATCATTCTCAAAGCATCCATTCGTTCCATCGTCTCCCAATGTACACACCCCAGTACACCAACCCCAGTTGTCGCGGATATGCACACGAGGTTGGTAAACGCACTGGCCACTCTCAACACATGGGCTGTTTGTAATATGACCGTTTTCATCCTCCTCACAATAATCTCCTGCAATTGTCATGGTATTAATAACCGACTCGCTACAAGTGTAATTATGCTGGTAAGTGAAGTAATTCGGGTCGCAGGAAGATGCAGTCATGCCCCACTCGTCGGCAGTGTCGCAGTAGGACTCGGAATGAGAGTCATCGGTAAGACCGCGGTGGTTCTTGTAATAGTTATCCGAGTCAGACGATCCTGAATATCGCTCGCTTCCAGTAGCGTCACCCCAGTCAACAATTACTCGCCTGATTGGCAACTGATCCTTATCCGCGGCCGCAAAGAACTTCATAGTTGCTCGGTAATAACCTCCACTGGCAGTCAAATCACCGGCATTGGAAGATCCAACAGTTACCGCATTTTCATCTCCTTCTCTACAATAATTACCATAACAGTTATCCAAATCCAGCGCCCAAACAGTAGGCGGACTGCCCTCGTCACGATTATCCCACTCTGTGTGGCCTCCAGATGTTGTTTCGCTGTAACTGCCAGTGTCGGCGCTGGACTCTGAGGTGTTCCCAGTAAGTCCGTCATCAAATTGCAATACTCCGAAAGCCCTAGCGAAAAGATCGGTAATAATTCCTGCAGTTGAAATAGTCGACACTTCTGATGCCCCAGCATCTGTCCAAACTCCAAATAGATCAAAGTCGTGCTCTCTTCTACCAGACTCGTTAACATTCACTTCGAAATCAATAAACGAACGCGCTTCAGGATCGGTCAAGCTTCCAACGGCCGTACCAGCAGAACAGCTATCAAAAGGCGTTGGTCCACTTGGAGGAGTTATTATTGCCCCTCCTGTTATTGTCCTTTCACAAGATGCTATTAATGGAGGTTCGGGATCTGTACCAGATGCAGCTTCGGACATCTTTTGCGATTTACCAAATGGCTGTGTGCCCGTGCTGTAATCGTAGGCAAAGTTTTCATCGGTTACATTCAGAGTGAATCCACTATTTGAACCAAGTAGCCTATCCGTATATGGAGCTGCAGAAATATTATCACCTTCGTCGACAACAATGGTCTGCTTACACCCAACATAAATATTTGCATCTTGATCATAGTCATACCAACCGTCAGCCGCAGAATCGCTCAAATCAGTTTCGTCAATTAATGTCTCGGT
The DNA here is from genome assembly GCA_043818555.1 of bacterium. Lineage (GTDB taxonomy): Bacteria > Patescibacteriota > Patescibacteriia > UBA9934 > UBA9934 > JAUYIW01. The sequence goes on from JBDRFP010000019.1 coordinate 2,219, forward strand.
AGGTGAAAAGCTGTACCCTCTAAAGTCTTCTTCCAACTCAATTCCATATGCCGTACAGCCCTGTACTGCGTTCGCTTGCTCAGTGAAGTCATCTTCATCTTCGTAGATATAGACATCGCCGGACCATACTAATTCATCATCTGTACTTGTTGAGTAATCATTTGCATCAGTAACTGTAAATACATCAGTGAAATATTCTGGTGACCCAATTGTAGGAACGCATGCACCGTAGTCTCCATCAATATTTGAGTTCACGGGCACGCATACAAGTGGGCAGTCGTCGTCTTCTGTCCCTCTTCCCATACAGGCTCTGGTATAGCTCCCTTCATTCATCCCTGAATCCCACATTGGTCCTAGGATTGCGTAGTGCCCTGGAGGACAGGTGAATCTATAATTTTTTTCAACACACAATGCGTAAGTTTCTTCAACGCTACCGGGCGTTGTTCCTGAAGATGTACCAATCTGCTCAACACAGGCAATGTCTGCAGTAGTTTCCCAATCGGTGCCACTTCCCGAGTCTGCATTGCTAGCAGTAACATCGGCATAAACTCCAGTATAAATACAATATTCGGTCTGTCCCTCAAAGTAACCCGCCCCTGTGTACTTGGCGTACAAGTCGGTTGAACCGAGGAGCTGGTCGACTGGGAGCCAGGAGATGCAAGCGTTCTGGTCTGGATCGCCAAGGATGTTGATGCTAGAGTCGCGTTCCAAACAGTAGCCGTCGAGTCCGAAAAGACTATCCTCTTGCATAATTGGACTGCATTCGCCCCCGCTATCCGGGCAGCTTATTCCCTGAGTGCTGCAGAAAGCTCCATCAAGCGATCCTCCAGAACAAATCCCAAGCCTTCCACTTCCAAAACCGCTCCAATCGTCGACATCTGTGCTTGTATCCAGATGCAAGTATTTTGAACTTCCTCTAGTTGATAGTTTCTTATAGCTGCAATCACAATCCTCTCCGGGAGTGCAAATTTCTGCTTGTGCAAAACCGTATTTTTTATTATATGGCTGCCACGAACGCGTTGCCTCAGTGACGTCCTCGGTGGTTTCCAACTGTTCGGTTCCGCTACTATCTATATATGACTTAAACCACTCCTGCACAACTTCATTTCCAAACGGACTTGTTGATTCTGGATAAGCTCGGCAGATTTTGGTTTCTCCGAGTTCGGCATCGAATTCGCCGCCGTCAACAGAGACAACACAATTGCCTCGGTAGCAGGCGCCGGATTGTGTGATTGTTGATTCAAAACAAACGCCGGTTGAGCATACTCCGCTAATGCCACACGCGCCTTCGTCAGTCGTACATACGCCCGCCAAACAGAACTCATCGGCCGTTTTGTCGCAGTCGCTGTCGCTTGAGCACAGGTCGGTTGTAGAATCGTAGCAACGACCAATCACACACTCTCCTTCCGAAGCTGAACAGTCGTCACTGTTTACACACGGCGCAATGCTGTTTTCGCAGTATCCAACATAACACGAATCCTGGAAACCTCCTTCGCACTGGCCCGCATTCAAGGCCAGGCGGTAGTCGTTTTCAGTCTGAGTGTCGCAGGTTAGCGAGCCGCTGCAGTCGGAGTCGGAATCGCACGGCAAATCTTCGTCTCCGCCACAGTATCCTCGTGGCGCAATATTCACCTGACTCAAATGCTGGACAGGATAGCTGTTTGGAATAGCATAACCTGAATACTCCTCGCCGTAGAAAGTTACATCGCGAGCCGAATATCGCTCAGCATCAAGCACTGCGACAGGATCCTCAACATCCCATTCGGAACAGAACGACTCGTCGCCGGCAGCCGCGTAATCGGTACAAAGATCGATGCCATCGCAAATTGTTTTGTAACTTGCCGTTGCTTCATCCCAAACCGTGAACGAACTGGAACATGTCAGCCACTCGCTACAAGCGCGGTCCTGGCTTACTTTAAGCACACGGTTGGTGTCGTTTTCGAGGCGAGTCACAGGCTCACACCGATCTCCTAAACTTGAATCTGAACAAGTCACCGCCTGCGGGCTCCCAAAGATGAAAAATACTTCATCAAGACATGAGCCGTCTACAATATCTCCGGTAGGACCCTCATAACCCGGACAGTCGTCATCTGAGTAACACGACCCGCTAAGCTGATACAAGTCATTTATACTGTCAGCAGAATCTAATACTTCGCTATAATCTTCTGAACTTAACAAATTATATTGGTGATAAGCGCACCTCTTTGCGCACAAGTCGACTTCCTCTCCGCCAGGCGTGGTAATGCTCGAGCGATTCGGATCGCTACAATCAATAGGATCTACCAAATCGTACGCCGCATCGCCGAACAGGTCATTCGCGTGCTTGCTTGCAATGTAGGATGCGCTTGACTGGTAATCCAAACTTGTGTCGCCGGTTTCGTAGAATAAGGCACAACCTTTCTTCTGGCTTACCTGCCCATTACACTTCTGGGCCGAAAGCAAAGTATTTTCGTCCAAATTCTGATTATCGACAAAGAAGTACGCCTCTCCGTCGGTTTCGCCGTAGAACTCATTGTCGTCAAAGTCCAAAAGGTCGCGGAACTCGCTGCAGCCATCGTACTCAGGGCCGCAGAGTCCTACCCAGCCTGCGTAGTCATCGTCCCCATTTCGCCAAAGCCCGGACAACTCGCCGCCAATCACATAACTTCCGCTTTCGATGTTGCACTCGCCTGCGCCGGCGTCGGCACAATCAGAATCTAGCACACAGGCCGCACTACTTTCCGAACATGTGCCGGTTCCATAGCAGAACTCACTTGTGCCCTCGCGGAACCATCCTCTGTATGTAGCGTTGTTTAAGTTTTTGCCGTCTGAGTATTCGCAGACATGATTTTGCGGATCCTTAAAGTAGAAAATGCCTTCGTCTGTTGAATCAAACTCCTCGCAAAACAGCTCTTCAGATTCACAAAGCGTGTCGCTATACTCATCCGGGTCATCCACTAAATACGCGCTCTCCCAGGAATCAACAACCGATCGGTCGGCGCTGAAAATCGGCAAACCGAATTCGCTGCAGCCGGACGATGTTGAATCGCACTCAAATTCATCGCTCACAATAGCGTACACATCACGGTCAGCCTCAGCAACCTGAGTGTCGGCAGTATAGCTTAGGTGCGCCATAGCGCCGGTAAAGGCCGCTTCGGGAATGTAATAGTCAAGGTCAAACTGACATCCGGTGTTGCCTGAGAAAATAGTACAAATCTCCGGACTGCCGGTTTCGTATGCGGTGCCCGACGAGTCAGACATAGCGTAGCATGTGGTATTGGCAGTTGCCTCTGCGCCGGTTAGCGTTGAGCAAATCGCGTTGTATGTGGCCGCGTATTCTGTTTCGGTCTCGAATGAACGGAAGAACCCGGTACAACCGACCTGTGACTCATCGCAAAGGTTTGAGAATGATTTTATGTACGCGCTGGCACCGCCAACATCAATGTATTCCTGACATCCAAGTTGATACTGAGGCGATGACTCGCCTTCCAGGTTGCGGTCGCAGGTGGCAGGAGTTACCCATGAGTCCATTATTACCGTAATGTCGTCTTCGCCCTCGCGAAGCACTACATTGTCGATCCAGAATGTGACGCCACCGTCCGGTTCAAACACGAGCACTGTTCCGTTTCCAAAGTCCGGATAGTCGCTGGCGTTCATATCCATTGGCCCAAGCGAGTAGCGTTGCCACTCGTCCGTGAGTTCAATGTCTTCGCCAAAGGCAATCAGGTTGCCACTGCTGTCAACATCAATATTTGGGGTGCCGGCAGTGTTTGCCGCAATGTCCCAGCCCACATCAATTCTGCCATCGCCCTTAGCCCAGAAAGTAAGAATGTAAGTTTTGCCTGTAAAGATATCATTTTCAAGCGTGCCGCAGTAGCGGTTCCCTTCGATCACCGTGCACTCAGCTCCAAGCGTGTCCGTGCCTGAAGCACAGCCGTCTTCGCCCGCGCAGGCGCTGCCGTAGTCGTAAAGGTGAGTCCAAATATTTGTTGTGCCTTCTGATTTGAGCGAGTGGCCGTCGGTGGCGATTGAATCGTTTGAAAGAGTAACATTGACCGCGCTTGCCGCGTCCCAGCTGTCCAGCGTGTCGCTCTCGAATGTGTCGCGCAGAGCCGTGCGGCTGTTTCCGCTTCGTCCGCCGGTATAATTTCGGCAGCCATTTTCACTTTCCGCACATGTTTCCGACTCTTCGTTAAATCCATAATACAGACACTCATTGGTTGAGGTATTAAAGAATCCGCCGGATCCTTCGCAGTTCTCCTGCCATGCCAAAGCATCTGCGCCGGCGACCGTGGTTTTGCGGTAAGTTACTGCCGCGTCGTTTATGCTCACAGTTTCTGACCACTGGCGATAATGAATTACACCGGCAGAGTCATAAAACTCGCGGCAATCTGGGTTGTCGAAAATGTCATCGTGCTGATCACAGTCTTCAGTGTCGCTTGCCAAATCACCAACCCACACTCCGCTGTCGTCGTAGCAGTTTATCCCTGAATCATCGGCTTTCCATGTCGTACAAGGCGCGTTGCCAGGGTCAGAATCGATTTCGCCAGACCCGCCATATACATAAGGAACGCTCAAATCCGACTCGAGCAAATTCCAAACTCTAAGCTGGAAACCTTCTTCGTCAGAGCCCTCCCAGGTGTAGAAAACCGCAGCCTGGTCGCTGTTGGTATTCTCGGCGGCCTGAGATTCGGTTACAGCGCCGCGTAGGTAAGTAAAGTATTCAACCTCTTCTGTTGCAAGGTTGGTAAATTCATCGCAGCCGATTGCGTCCTGGCTACAGCTATCGGCAGTGTCCGGAATAAAGTAGATTGGGAATTCTCCGTCCGGCTCAAAGCGGGTCGCTTCCTGCTTATACGCGTCGTAGCCAACGCAACTTGCCGAGCACTGGTCCAGACTATTTACAATTCCGAAAACCGTCGGGTCGCCGCTAACCGGCGTGTAAGCATTGCAACCTGCGTCGTTTTCCGTGCAAATCGGGGCAAAGCTGTCGCATTCGTCAGGGTCGTCGCTTTCGCCGGTACAGCCAAGGTACGCGGGTGGCAATTTTACATAGGTATAATCGAGGTCATCATAATCAACGCCGTAGCCGACATGCCACACGCTGGCGTCTGCCTCCTGTTCCAGCTGAATGTCGTCAACCCACACATTCGTGGCATCCCCTGACTGACCAAGCTCTGCGCCGAATACGATTTCAGCGTGAATAAGCGACGAAGAATCTGTGAGCCGCGGAGCTGTAAATATGCACTCAAAGCGCTCATAAGAATCGTTCTCCGGCTGCGCGCGGATAAGGAGCGCATTGTTGCCAAGCAAGGATGACATTTCACAATCACCCGTAAAGCTTGTGCCTGTCAAGTCAATTGTCGAAACTCCGTCAGCATCTGTGAGCACTACTGCGGCCTCGATGTAGGCACCGGTTGCGCCTTCTGGTTGCGCCGCAAAGAAAGTAAACGCGTAGAACCGGCTCTGACCAAGCGTAATTCCTTTTTGGTACACGTCGCCAAATCCTGTAGTGATCGCAGCGTCACCGGTTCGCGCAATGTCATCCGCAGTGCTATAGACAAACGAATCCCAATCAGTACTAAACCATGCGTCCGGCAAGTCGTCGCCGTTTGCGTCAACATCAAAAGTAGGATTTACCACCAGGTTAAGGTTAAGGTCTTCGTCGCGCTCAATAAGCTGTGTGCAGCCCGCGCTTTCAGAATCGCAAGCCTCAATATTTGCATTAAAGTAAGCCCTCTCGCGGTAAGCTGTAATTTCCAATTCGGCCGTGGCAGTATTTGTAATCTCCGGCCAGTCAAAGTCGCCATCATCGTTTTCCTCCTTTACTGACGAGTACCAAAGACAGCCCACATTCCCCTCTCCGCATTCGCTTGCGTCAATAGATGCGGTCAGATAATCCACTCCTTCGCCCTCGCGCGTATCAAAACTTTGGCAGCTCGCGTACTGTTCAGGACACGAATCGCCACGGAATCGCCATATATTCTTTTCGCGAACGCAGTAACCGTACCCGCCATTGCAGTTTCCTTCATCATCCTCATCAATACAACTTTGGTAGTCGACACACTCTTCCGCGCGACTATCCACCCCGTTCGCCTCAAGCTGCTGGCCGTAAGCCAAAATCCTGCACTCGTGCTGCGGATACACAAGTATCCAATCCGGGTCGATTAAGTGACACCATGGGTGGTCGGAATCGATTTCACTGTCGCTGTTGCAGTCGTCAAAACCGTCGATTACTTCCTGGAGCGTTATCGGACTTGATTCATCGTTCTGGTCTGAGTCTGCGGCGAGTTCCCAGCCGACTGAAATGATTCTGGCTTTCCTGAGTTTTACCAGGTTGCCGTAACAGAAAGCATAGCGATAACAACTCTCATCCTGGTTGCGAGCCTTATCACGCGACGGAATAAGCGCCCAGTCGCCACTAATATAGCCTTCGTCGATCGCTTCCTGCACGGTAAGCGGCGCCCCGGCGTCGGCAAGCGCAAGCGCGGAGGCAAATGTGGTGTTAATTACGCAGTTGTAAAGCCGTCTCTGCGCTATCCTAACGCCGGACGAGCAACTTGAAAATTCGCTCAGAAGATTAAAGTCCGTAACTTCGAGCGGAGTGAATGATTGCAGTGAGCTGTACGCCTCTCGTGCGCGCTCTGCCCGGTCGGCCAAAATGTAATCGTCATCAAATGGGTCCGGATCAAAATCTACCTCGAAAAGTCCGCTATAAATCCTGTCAGCCATTTCATTCAAAAGAGTGTTTGTAAATACCGAGCCTGCCATCACGCCGACCTGGAGGAGCGCGTCCGTATTCGACATGAGCGCCTGTCCAATCTGGTTCGGCAAAGCTTTCTGCTGGTTGATCGTTGAGTAAAAATCGTCCTTTATAGTATCTGCCGGGGTTTCAATATTTCCGTTGATGTAATTAGCCACCCCTCGGAAACCGCTATCGTCAATGAATTGTGACAGTTTGGTATTGGCCTCGGTCATGGCCTTGCCAATGGTGTCGGAATAGAGCGTCATGCCGGCTGCAAATTCATTAATCTCCGGCTCCATGGTGGAAGACAAGGTGGACAGAACAAACTCGTTCCGCTCCTGCGGGTCTTCAAACTTGGCTTGTGTGTCCGCAAGGAAAGAACTCCAATTTCTTCGAATGTCGTTAAGGCCACAGGCATTATCAATTCCAAGCATATCCATATTCGGCACTGTGAGCTCTGGCCTTTCGTAGGCCCTTCTGAGCCCAACTCTGTAGGAAAGCAAAACATATGGATCGAGCGGCACACAAAGGTTGTATCCTTCAAGTAGTCCTCCGTCGATATTTTCCTCATTGATTATACCTATTGCTTCATTTACTACGCTCATTCCCACATAGCGGAAATAATCTTCCGGCGGACGAGGATCAAAAAGCGGCAAGTCAGCGTCTCCGCCAGATGCAATATTCACGGCCGCATTGTAGGCTGCCGTGTTTGCAATGTAGGTCATGACATTGATGAGCGAGCTGGTGACGGTTGTCACGAGCGCTTCTTTGAGTTTTGTTGCAACTCGCGACGCAATGTCTTTGCCTTGCTCGTATGTTATTGCAGCAACATCGGTAACCGGCAGCTGCGCATGCGCTTGCTTTGGAGCGAGCAACATGGAACCGCTCAGAAATACAAAAAACGCCAGAAGTATTATCCCTCGTTTTTTTGTGTTGTTGCGCATAGTTGTTTGCTTCTAACCTTGCAACCAAGATAGGTCTTATAGGACCAATATGACCTATGGGCAATAAATTCAGCTTTGCGTAAAAAATTCAGTTTGTCGTAATAAATCTCCGCTGGCCGGGCAATAAACCTCGTTTATCGCTAATAAACTTTAGCTTCCCGATTCTTCCAGCATTTCCTCCAGTTGCCCCGACTCTTCCATGTCTGTCAGCACCTGATTGTAGATTGCCATAATTTCGTTGTCGCTGAGTTCATTTATTGTCTTTGCGTCAGCTCCGGAATCAATGAGCATTTGTCTTACTTCATCTGCTGACACACCTTGCAGTAGACTCTGAATATCGTTGATTGTGTTGCTTGTATCTTCCACGGCGCCAAAAATGTTTTCCGTAACTGCCGTGCCCGGATTTATGCCGGTCGTGCCGTCTTCGTCATAGAGTGCCGACTCGCAGTCTGTACCGCGCGCGCAGACCGGGTCGTACCCTGCAGATAATTCGTCAGCGTCTGAGAAACCGTCGCCGTCAGTGTCTGCCAAATACGGACTGGTGCCGTAAGCGTATGTTTCGTCAAAGTCGCTAAGGCCGTCTTCGTCAGTGTCAGCGTTCTGCAGCGCTACCATTTCCGCCATCTGATCTTCTTCACTAATAATATATTCAATTTCTGCCACTCCCAGATCAAACGGGTCGCTCAGATGACTGCCAACATAGAAAATTCCTAGCAGGAACGAAAGACCTCCCATCCCAATAACTAAAGCCAGCCCAGTTTTATGCTCATTGCTTAATGCGGGCTTGGTTTTGGTAATTAATACTCGTTGTTTCTCGCCTTTCATGGCAGTGGTATTATATCACAAATCGGGAGTAAGTAGATAGTAGATAGTAGTAAGTAGGCGACAAGCTTAAGTGCCCGAACTCTAACTTCTAAATTCTAGATTCTAAATTCTCCCACTCCCCAACAGACAACTCCTGAGCCCTCGCTTTTTCAGACAAGCCGATCTCGGAAAGGGCGTCTTTAACTTTCTCTGATGATGCAACGCGAGCTGCAGATAAATTCTTATGTAGCTGCTTCCTGCGTGATGAAAATCCGGCCTTGGCGATCTTGAGTAAAGCCTCGGCATGTTCGCGATCGACGCTGTCGATGATGTCGAGCTGCACAACGCTCGAGTCAACTTTTGGCTGCGGCCTGAATGATCCGGGCTTGACATTGAATAGTCGTTTCGGGTTTGTGTAAATTTGTATTGCAACCGATAGCAAACTCATCTCCCCTGCGCGCGCAAGCATTCTGTCGGCCACTTCTTTTTGTACCATTACTATCATGTGCGTTGGTCGAGCTGGTGACTTAAGCGCATTCATAATAATCGCATTCGCAGCATTGTACGGTAGATTTCCAACTAGCGCCCACGACGATCCTTTGGGAACTAGCTTACCATAATCAACTCGCGCAGCATCGGCCTGAATGATCTTGGTGTCTGCAAATCGAGCTTCCAAACCTGGGATCAGCTCCTTATCAGCCTCGACGAGTACCAACTTTCTGTAGTTCTGTACCTTCTGTAGTTCTGTAACGATCTCTTCCGTCAGCGCCCCCTCCCCCGGCCCCACCTCAACAACAAAATCAACCGAACTTAGATCGGCAGCTTTAACAATCTTCTTAACAACATTCTTATCTTTCAAAAAATGCTGCCCGTATGATTTTTTAGCTTGCATGTGAACTGTCAACTGTGAACTCTCGTTACTCAATTAACACGCTCCCCTGCCTAATCACTTCCACCTCATCACCGACAATCTTAACTGTTGTCGACGGAGGTGACGCAGGCAAGTCGCCTCCATCAATAAACAAATCTGGCTTCTGGGGTCTATCTCTAAAATTTGCTTTTACATCGCGAACCGAGTAAACATCGCCGCTGCCCGACACATTCGCGCTTGTTGCCACTAAAGGTTTCCCGAGCTGATGAGTGAGGGTTGTTGCAAATGGGTGCGACGATACTCGAACAGACTGCGTGCCATCCTGACCGCAACGCTCAACAATCGACGATCCTTCAGCTACCGGGGCGATTATGTTAAGCGCGCCAGGCCAAAATCGACTAGCAAGATCACGCGCAGCTTCGGACAAGTCGACAAAATCGCTCGCGCTATCAACCGACGGGATCAAAACCGGCAAACCCTTGCCACCTTCGCGGCCTTTAATTTCAAAAATACGGCTGACTGCCGATTCGTTTGTAGCATCGCACCCAAGGCCGTAGGACGTTTCGGTTGGGAAAACCACCACACCTCCGCGCCGCAAAACCTTGAGCGCTTGTTCAATTTGTTCGCTTGTTATTTGAAGCATACTTTCGCTGGAAATGAGCTGTTGAGAAAATAGAAAGTGGTAATGTAAAACAGAAAGAAGAAAATCGCTTTCGACAACTAATTTCTAATATCTTTTTTCTATTACGAATCTCCAATCTCCAAACAGCTACTTTTTATTGTAGGCGAGCCCGGTACCAATCTACCGTTCGGGCTAACCCGGTTTCTAAATCGACTTGCGGACTCCATTTCAATTCTTTCTTGGCCTTGCCAATATCTAACACAATGCATTTTAGAAGATCCTTAACATCGCGGCGATACTCAGGCTTGGCTTTCGACCCTACCGCAGCGCTTACCATTTTATAGATTTTGTCAGTCCGAGTTTCAATGCCTGTTCCAACGTTTGCAAAACCAACATAGCTACTTTTACCAGCCTGTACCAGCGCGTTCACAACATCGCCAACGTACACATAATCGCGCGTTGTCTTGCCATCATTGTTGATGAACGCTTTCTCACCCTTTAAAAGTCGGTTTGTGAATACTGTGATTACGCCAGACTCGGCGCTCGAATCCTGCCGCGGCCCGTACACATTGCCAAATCGTAATGCGACCGTTGAGAGTCCTCGCTCGCGATTGAAAAAGTCCAAGTACCACTCACCCGCCAGCTTGCTGTAACCGTACGGCGTCATTGGCTTGGCGTCCATACTCTCGTTCACCGGCAACTTTTTCTGAATCCCGTATGCCGCACAGCTGGACGCAAATACAAGTTTCTTTGCCTTGCTTGCCGAAGTCGCTTCGCAAACATTGATTGTGCCGAGGATATTATTGTCCGCATTCATGACAGGTTCGCGTACGGATTCGCGGTCGTCAATATGAGCTGCAAGATGATACACCGCTTCAGGCTTGATCTTTTTAAACGCGCTCGCGAGCTTAGGGTCGCGAACATCCATGATCTGATATTTAACATGTCGATCGTTGATCTTCCGATTCTTGTCCGGCTTTTGTTTGTCGATCACAACAACTCGTTGACCATCCTTAATCAGCGCCTCGACTAAGTGCGAGCCAATAAAACCCGAGCCGCCGGTTACAATTGATGTTTTGTTCTTCATATAACGTTAGAATATCATTTTGTGTCGTCCGGCTCAACAGCCTTGCGAAGTGATTGAGTGATTTCTACGAGAGGCGAAAGTGATTGAGTGATTGAGTGAATCGAATCACTTAGTCACTTAATCACTGGCGCGACAGGTTAATCACTCTTGTCTCCCGACTTTTCTGACGCCAATCTCCTTAGCTCCGCCTCAATAAACACGCCCAAATTGCCACCAAGCACCGCCTCAACATCCTGCACCTCAGCGTTCGTCCTATGATCTTTCACCATTTTATACGGATGCACTACATAGCTTCGAATTTGATTTCCCCACTCAGGCGACTTGTGTTTGCCCTTTAGCTCGTCGAGCTTTTCCGCGCGCTCCTCAAGCATCATTGTGTACAGGCGAGATTTCAAAACGCGCATGGCTGTTTCCTTATTCTGCTGTTGCGAGCGTTCGTTTTGGCAAGTCACAACCGTACTGGTTGGCGTGTGAGTTATTCGAACTGCCGAGTAAGTAGTGTTTACTCCCTGCCCTCCAGGACCGGACGACATAAATGTGTCGATTCTTATGTCGTTTGGATCTAGCTCGATGTTTTGTTCATTCAGGTCGTCCAATTCCGGAATGACTTCTACAAGCGCAAAAGAAGTGTGCCGCATTTTCTCAGCATCGTAAGGCGAGATTCTGACAAGTCTATGAACGCCTGACTCAGTTTTTAAGTACCCGTACGCGCGGCGGCCTTTGACTGAAAAAGTTGCGCTCTTGATTCCGGCTTCCTCGCTCATGGACATGTCGAGCACGTCGACTTCCCAGTCCTGATTTTCCGCGTAACGCATCAGCATTCGCATGAGCATCTCTGCCCAGTCCATGGCGTCTGTTCCACCTGCGCCGGCGTGGATTGAGATTAGCGCGTTGCCGTTGTCAAACTCGCCAGAGAGTAGCATTGCGGTTTCAGCTTTGGCGAGCTTTGCTTCGATCTGACCGATCGTTGATTCAACATCGGCGATCGTAACCTGATCCCCCTCAGCCTCTGCGACTTCAAGAAGACTAACAGCGTCGCCAACATCGTCGCGTAACTTGGTCCAAAGCGTTAGCTCATCTTTTAGCTGCGCAGCTTCTTGCGAAACCGCCTTAGCCTTGTTCTGGTCGCTCCAAAAATTCGGCCTGCCCATTTCTGTTTCCAAATCGTCGATCTTCTTAGCAACATCATCTAAACTCAAAACACCCCAAGCATCGTTGATCCTGGATTTGAGGTCTTCTAGTTGTTTTTGTAGAGCTGACATAATGTGAGTGTAGCATTTCCTCCCCCTTCTGTCATCCTGAGGAGCTCGGCAATCTGGCAACTAAAATCCTTCGCTTAACGACAATCGCCCGCCTTGGATAGCAAGGGACAATCTCGCCACTGAGAGGCCAGGGGATGTATTTAATATAATCCTCTCCTGAAAAATGCTTAGATAATAAATAATTCGCAAAAACAGTGACTTAAGGTCCGTACGGACCTTAAGTCACTGGGAATCAAAAACCATTTAAAACACGGATTTTAATAATTCGGTTTTGAATGTCCGAAACTGTAAGCTGGCAACCAATATACGGATATCTGCTAGGCTAGAAGGGCTAGAGAACCAAAAAGAGCTAGCTCAACTAGCTCTTCTAGCCCTACTAGCTCCTTCGCAATATCAAATCTTCAACTTCTTTGCGTACGCGCCAATGATTGGCATCTCCCAGTATTCACCGGCCAAAGCTTTTAAGATTCCTCCGACTGCGAACACCAGCAAGATCAAATTAAGAACTAGAGCGGCCAACCAGCCAAGAATTGGAATGATCGCCAGGACCATATTAAGAACCATCACGCAGGCTTCGACTATGAACAGAACCAGACCCTGCTTGGCATGAAACTGCGCAAACTTGGAATTACGCGCGAGTAAAAGCGGGATAAAGCAGAGAACAAAAACATAACCGACCGCTGCGATTACCTTGTTCTCTTGGATGTCTTTGTCTTGAGGCATAGGAAATAATTACGAGGTTTATTTTCAAAAAGCTAGGTTTATTATCGAGGGGCTGAAGTTTATTGGCTGGCGACTTGGTTTATTATTCGTGTCGCGCGCTTAGAACAATAAACATCCGTTCTCTGACAAGAAACACTTGCTCCAGGCAATAAACTATGCAGGCTGACAATAAACTTTGCTTACCGAAGATAATACCACAAAACGAGGCGCTTGCCCCGTTTTGTTTAGATCCGTGATCATCTGTTAATCCATCCGTGATCCTCCGTGGCATTACATCATGCCACCCATTCCACCGCCCGGCATTTGAGAAGTGTGGTCGTCTTTTGATGGAAGCTCTGTTACAGCCGCTTCTGTTGTAATCACCATAATTGCAATCGACGCCGCGTTCTGCACAGCTGACCTGGTCACCTTGGCCGGGTCAATAATTCCTGCGGCCATCATGTCGCCTTCATACTTGTCAGTAGCTGCATTGTAACCAAATGCGCCACTTTCCATTTTAACGCGCTCAACAATTACATCACCCTTTGCTCCGGCATTTTCTGCAATCTGATGAAGCGGTGTCTCAAGCGAACGCTTTAACACATCAACTCCGAGCGCCTCGCCATTTCCCGCAACCTCGAGCTGTTCTCGCAAACTGCCAAGCGCGGCCTCAGCGCGCACAAGCGCCACGCCGCCCCCCGGCACAATACCCTCTTCAACAGCAGCCTTTGTTGCGCTAACGGCGTCCTCGATTCTATGCTTCTTTTCTTTCATTTCAACTTCGCTCGCAGCTCCAACTTTAATCACAGCAACGCCTCCGGCAAGTCTGGCAAGTCGCTCCATTAACTTCTCGCGGTCAAAATCGCTTTGCGACTGTTCAATAAGCTGTTTAATTTGAGCCACTCGAGCGTCTATCTTATCACGCTCGCCACCGCCTTCAACAATAGTGGTTGTGTCCTTGGTAGAAATTACACGACGAGCTTTTCCAAGATGGCCAAGCTCAATATTCTCAAGCTTCAAGCCAGTCTCTTCACTAATCAAAGTCGCTCCTGTAACAGTCGCGATGTCTTCCAACATTGCCTTCTTGCGGTCGCCAAACGCAGGCGCCTTAATGGCAAGCGTGTTAAATGCTCCGCGAAGTTTGTTGACCACCAAAGTTGCCAGCGCCTCGCCGTCAATGTCTTCTGCAATCACAACAAGATCCTTCTTGCCGGTGTTTGCAATAGCCTCAAGAACCGGCAGTAAAGTCTGAACCGAGCTTAGTCTTTGGTCAGTTACCAAAATCGGAACATCGTCGTATTCTGCCTCCATCCGCTCAGAATTTGTGATCATGTACGGTGAGAGATAGCCTTTATCAAACTGCATACCCTCTACAACATCAACTTCGATTCCAAACGACTGACCCTCTTCGATTGTAATTACACCGTTCTCGCCAACCTTGTCCATTGCCTCTGCAATAATTCGGCCGATCTCAGGGTCGTTTGCGCTAATCGACGCCACCTGCTGAATTTCCGCGCCATGCACAGGGCGAGCCATATCTTTAATTGATGCCACAACCTTCTCAACCGCCTGTTCCATTCCGCGTCGTAGCGCCTGCGGATCAACTCCTGCGCTCACCAGTTTCATCCCCTCTTCCACCATAGCTTGCGCGAGCACAGTCGCGGTTGTGGTACCGTCACCGGCAACATCGGCAGTTTTTGAAGCAACTTCTTTAACAAGCTCGGCTCCCAGGTTTTCCACCTTGTCCTCAAGTTCGATCTCACGCGCAACAGTCACTCCATCCTTTGTAACCGTTGGCGCGCCAAATCCGCGATCTAAAATTACATTACGTCCCTTTGGACCAAGTGTAACTTTTACCGCATTGGCAAGCTGGTCAATGCCGGCCTTAATGCCTTTGCGCGCATCTTCATGAAATGTAATTTGTTTTGGTGTCATATGCGTTTTGTTTGAATGTTGAAATGTTGGATCACCCGCCTTTGGCTCGTTCGTTAAAAACGTTAATTCGATCGACTTTAACGCCTTTAATGGCTTCAACGTTTTGAACGTCAGCCAATTACAGCCATCACATCGTCAGCGTTAATAATAAGATACTTCTCGCCAGCTACCTCCACTTCGTCCGGCGCATACTTTTTAAAAATCACTTTATTGCCAACAGCCACTTCAATTGCCTGACGTGTGCCGTTCTCGAGCATTTTACCAGGACCAACTGCAAGCACTTCGCCCTTTTCCGGACGCTCCTTGCTAACAGTGTCTGGGATGATTATGCCTGAGGCTGTAACTGTTTCCTCGTCGATTGTTTTGAGGATAATGTGATCGCCGATTGGTTTGAGATTCATACGATTCGATGGTTAATTCAGGCTGAACTTTAATCGATTTAAGAGAATTCGTCAAGCGATTAATTTGCAGGGAGGTTAAAGAGAGGTTATTGCGGAAAGCGAGGAGGTTAGGCCTGAAGCTGAAGAGGTTAAGAGAAGTTAAGGGAATAAAAACCCCGGCGCGATGCTTGATCGCTCCGGGATTGATTTAGGATCGTTTCTTTATCCTCCTAACAGGCGCCTGCACTGCGGCCCAGTCCTCCATCGGCTCCGGGCGGTTGTGCGACCTCCAACGTATGTAGTGACTAAAGCAAAGCATCTTAGAGCGTTTAGGCTCATCGCACTCAGACACCAGGCACCTGGGAAAATCTTCCGGCAACTGAAATCCTTCCAACCTTCCACGCCTCCATTTGCCCTCATGCCTTTCGCAAAAGCCATTGGACCCATGAGGGCTGTCACAGCCAGGAACTTTGCAGCCTTCCTGATTTTCTCTGACAGGCCCCTGCGTCCTTGCCCACTCCTCACGCGGTTCAGGACGACCACCACTACGCCACCGCAAATAGTGCCCGGAGCAAAAACCGCTTGAGTCGTGTTCGCGATCGCAAACCGGAACCATGCAGCCAACACATTTTTCTTTTGGCCGCCACCTCTCTCTGGGCTCAGGACGCCCCTGCCTGTCCCATGCGCGATAGTGCTTGTGACAAAAACCTTCAGCTTGAAGCCCCAAATCGCAATCGTCCAGACTACATCTGGAATAATTGTCCGGCAAAGAAAAGCCTTGAAGAGTCCCTCTGAGCAACTTCTGAAAGTGCTTGATACAGAAACCAATGGAGTCGTGTGGATTATCACACTCGGGAACTTTACAGCCCTTGCGCCGCTTATGCTTCTTGATCGGCTCCTGTGTCTTTGCCCACTCTTCACGAGGCTCAGGACTGCCATCTTTGTACCATCTTATATAGTGACTAGCGCAAAACCCTTTAGAACCATGATCTCTATCGCAAACCGGCACCATACAGCCAATGTACTTGATCGGACGGCCTCGTTTCTTTTTCTCGCACAAATTTCACCTCACTTTTAAAGATCGAGCGATAAACTTAGCAGGGATTGGAGGTTGTGTCAAGAAAGTGGTAATCAAAAAAGCTAGAGGGGCTAATGGGGCTAATAGAGCTAGCTCCACTAGCTCTCTTCGCCTAACCGAACCGTCATCGCCATCACGTAGGCGATCAAGGCTAGCCCTGCCCAGCTGCTCCAAATGTAGTGGTCGAAAAATAATATTACAAGTACTGCGCTTCCCATCATAAAGGCCGTAACTGCGTCTGGATTTGGAAATCGTGCGTAGTTGATCTTGTCGATTGTTCCGGCCCACCACAAAATCATAATTAATCCGACTACACCAATCTCGCCGATGATTAGCAGAACTACATTATGAACCGGCTGGTACTCCCACCACTCTCTGTCAGGATAAACCTCGGCGATGATTAACGGATAGTTCCCAAGTCCACGGCCAAACAGCCAGCTCGATCCTATGACAGATGGGAATTCCCGGTATTGAACTATGCGCTCGCTGACCGACCGTTGCTCCAAAATCGACGAAACATGGAGTCGCGACGCAACCAAAGGCGCGG
The DNA here is from genome assembly GCA_043818555.1 of bacterium. GTDB lineage: Bacteria > Patescibacteriota > Patescibacteriia > UBA9934 > UBA9934 > JAUYIW01. The sequence continues at coordinate 19,175 of JBDRFP010000019.1, forward strand.
TGATGGAAAACGCTAGAGCGAGGCCAATGAAGATTATCGAAATTGGAACAACCAAGCGTCGAGCCTGAGCTGCGCTCTTATTAATAAGTACAAGCGCGCCAAGCGCTAGACCAAACATTATTCCAAGCCAGGCAGATCGTGAAAATGTAATTACCAAGCCAATGGTTGAAAGTACGCTCGCGATTCCCAGTAGCCATTTTTGACTTGTCGATTTTGTATGGTGCCATAGGCCAACGATGCCTGCCAGTCCAACTGCCAGGTATCCGCCGAACACATTTGGATGTGAAAAGCTTCCATAGGCACGCATTATTCGCACACCTTCCAGGTCAACTACGGCCTCACCGAGTAGCTGAGCATCGCGTACGGCTAACCCGAGCAGAGTCGACTCGCCCGACCCGCCAGCGACAATCTGATAAACGCCCAACGCGACCGGTAGTATCAATCCAGCAGTAAATCCAATCATTACTCGCTTGAGCTTAACTTCCGGGTCGAGTAAAAGTAAAAACAACAACATTGCAAATCCTAAATGCATAAGCTGCACCAAGGCGACCGGCTGGTTGGTCGCGTGCAGGATCGACAGGGCGGCGATGAATAAGATCAGGATGGTGCGGCGGAATATGGTCGACTTGTGCAAGGGGGCTAGCGGAGCTAACCGAGCCAACCGAGCTATGGCAATCAGTAGCAAAAATACCTCAGTTGCGTACAAACTCAAAACTCCAAACTCAAATACCTCCCCACTAATTAACTCAGTACCAAAAATCCATCGCGTTTGCCATGGAAGCAGAAAAAAGAAAATTGGCAATGCCCAGTTGGTAATTATTTTTTGTACTCGTTCTTGTCGACTCAGCATATTCGCATCCGATCACGAAGCGCAGAAGCGATTTCGGCCCTGCGATCGTTTTTATGAAATTTAAGCAAGTTGTTTCGTACTACAACGCAAGTGTCTTCGTTTGCGCGACCGCTTAAATCATCCGGCATCAACTTGCTCTGCAAAGACTCAGCCATGCGCTCCGATATTGGCAAGTATGGCAGGCGCCATTTTGACCTAAAACGAGCCTGAAAGCTGCGCTGGCGAAGCTTGGCATTTGGAAGATCGCGCGCAGCCCAAGGATTTTGCAGCATAAAATCTTCAAACACACCCGGCTGGCGTTCAAACACCGGAACGAGCGCTCGAATCCACATACTTAGATACGGATCGCTGTTGTCGATCTTCAGTGCTTCAAATCCAAACGCAGTAGGGTCTGCAAAAAAACTCACATCAACCGCATCACGCCCAGCCTCACCCGGACGCTGACGCATAAGGCGGAGCGGCGTAACAGCAAGAAGGCGCGCAGTCCAAACCCTGTCCTTGTCGGTAATAATAAACAAGTCAATGTCGCTCTCCGGTTTGGTGTAATGAAAAGCAAGCGTGTTGCAAAGTGCTATTGCTCGTACTTGAGGAATTCGCGTAAGGAAATTTAAAAGTCGACGAAGTTTTTTATACTTATCGACTGCGTTTAAGAATCGAGCGTGGCGCATGCGTACTTGATCGCCGACATTTCCATAATTTCCTGACAGACCAAAAAAACCGCTTTGAGACTCAATTTGGTTTTGCAGCCATTCAGATGAACCGAGCGCCCGAACAACATCGTCGAGCCGATATCTCTGACCCGGCCTAAGCATCCACTTCCAAACTTCAAAACTAGTTAACGGATAACCAAAATATGCAAAGTAGGCAATGGTGCGGTAAATTGATTTTTCTAAGTCAGTGATCATAACAATTTTGTTACAGACCTACGAACTATACGAACCTACAGACCGACAAGCGCAATCAGTTCGTAAGTCTGTACAGTTTGTAGGTCTGTAATGGCATCGTCACTTGACCCTCAGCAACCGCTTTTCGATGAACGCCCTCCCGCGATCGAGCATTTGCGTAAGGCCAACCAGGATAAAGATCAAATCTCGTGCGCGAATGATGAGCGCAAACGCAACGGCACTAAGCGGGATTGAAAGCACTGTAAACACTGCCGCAAAACCGCCTTCATAAATTCCAAGTCCAGCAGGGACAGGAAGTAGCAGCGCAACGCCAGGCAATGTGGCAACTAAGAATGCTTCAGCAAAACCAAAGCTTACTCCAAGAAAATGCGCAATGTAGAATACCTCCACAATCCTGAATGCAATCACAAATAATGAAAGAAGTGAAATGCCAACCAGCAGCCAGGGCTTGCCTGAGAGAAACTCGCTCATCATGCCTTCGGTCTTTTTCAAACTATTTTCAAAACGCTTAAGCTTGCCAATCCTGTCGATTCTAAAAAATCGTAAAAGCGGAGTAAAAAATAGGCGCCCCCTGGCGATGATTACAAAAAATGAAATTATAATTGCAAGCGCTACTGCAAGTCCAACCAACACAATTGTAACCGACCCAACTGCAAGCCCGCCAAACATTGCGAGCGCAACGCCGGCCAGGATGAATGCTATGTAGGCGGCCAGCTCAAAAGCGACGTCGAGCACAACCGAGCTTGTGGCCTGTTTAAGTGGCACGCCCTCGGAAGCAAGCATAGCAATCCTCACAGGTTCGCCGCCGACCTGCGCGGCCGGAGTAAGGTAGCTTGCGGCGTAGCCACTCATTCGATTCATATACATTCGGATAAGTGAAATGTGCTGCGACTTTGGGAGGTGGCGGTTTGTAATAATCTGCCAGCGCCAACTGTAAAAGATGAAGTTGAAAATCGATAAAGCTAAAAAACCTAGGAACGGCAAAAAGCCAAATCGAGCAACGTGCTGGCTAATCTCGGCAAAGCCTTCACGATTAATAAGCCAAATAAAAATCGCCACGCCAAAAGCGAATGACAATAGGATAAGACTCATTCGGATAGTTCTTGTTTTGATCATGTAGTAGTATTGTAAACCATTCGAGCGTGTAGGCAAAGGAGCCTGCATCTCCTCACCGACCTTCCGAGCACGCCTGGCTTTGGTAGAGCAGGAGTCAGGAATTGCATTTTGAACCCATTCGTATCCATTTAAAAACGAATGGAGTCCAAAATGCCCTGATGTATGCTCTACCTAATGCCGGGCGAGCGCAGGCAGTCGGAAGCAGTTTCTTTTCCCCATTTCTTTGCTGCTTCAAAGAAATGGGGGTGGGGGTCTGGGGTGGCGCCCCACCCCAGGGGCTTTTCGAAGAGATCCCTCGACTCACTGCATTCGCTCGGGATGGCGAGAAGGACTCGAGATGGCGAGGGGTCATGCGATCACAGAAACGGACATAAAAAACAGAGCCTTTCGACTCTGCTTGTTGCTACTGGATACTGACTACTTCTACTGGCTACTCTCGCTTTTCTCCTCCTTCGGCACTTTCAAAAATATCGAATAAAGCCCCACAGTTAACACCGTTGTCGCAAGCCAATAGAGCATTACTCCGCCAGGCAAAGAAGTTGAACCAATCATTAACGTAATCGCCGGCATAAAGTAGAGCATCATTTTGTTCATTGACGCCATCATGTCTTCATCCTTTGCGCCCTCCTGATTTCGAAGCGACTTCATCGGCCGCTGGGTCATGGTCTTTTTAACTTGCACATACTGAGCAATGGCTGCGAGCACGGCAAGAGGAATTGAAATAAGCGACAAGTCTATTATTCCAAACGAAACCGGATTGATCATCTCAGGAGCCTGCACGAAGCTGTACAGGATGTCGGTGTGGACTTCGCCAAGTCCGTCGCGGAGCACGCGGAACAGCGCAATAAAAATCGGCAGCTGAATTAGAAGCGGCAGACACGAAGCAAGCGGATTCACATTGTGATCCTTGTACACAGACATTAATTCCTGAGCCATTTTTTCCTTGTCGTCCTTGTACTGTTCGCGAAGCTCTTTAATTTTTGGCTGTATGACCTGCATGTCCCGCTGAGACTTTAGCGATTTGTAAGTGAGCGGAAACAGGATCCCTTTTACGATCAGTGTGATAGTAATGATCGCGAGTCCAATGTCGGCCACTGGCAAAACATCGTAGAGCCAAACAAGAAGGTTATAGAGCGGGATGTAAAAGATGGTGTTGAAAATTTCCATATTTATTTGTCTTCGCCTTGATCATCTTCGACTTTTGAGTCATCGTCATTGTCGCTGTCATCGTCCTTGACCTCCTCGCCTTCTGCAATAACCTCTTCGCTTGTCGATATAACCTCCGCGTCCTCAGACTTAACCTCTTCGTCTGACATGATAACCTCTTCGCTTTCTGGCTTAACCTCCTCGTCCTTAACTCCCGCCTCACCATCTCCCTTCACGCTCACCTTCAACCCAACCAACTTGGCTGCAAGGCGAACATTCTGACCTCCCCGGCCAATAGCAAGCGAAAGCTGGTCTTCCGCAACTTCTGCGGTTGCCATTCCGGATGCATCATCAACAACTACGCTCTTTACTTTCGCAGGCGCAAGAGCTGCGGCAATAAATTCCTTAGGATCATCGCTCCATTCAATAACATCAATTTTTTCTCCCCCCAGTTCGTGGATGATTGTCTGAATGCGCACGCCGCGCTGGCCAATACAGGCGCCGATCGGATCGATTGACTCATCGGTTGAAGCCACGGCAACTTTGGATCGCGACCCTGCTTCGCGGGCAATGCCCTTAATCTCCACAATGCCGTCGGCTACTTCGGGAATTTCAACCTCGAAAAGAACCTGCACCAATTCACCGCTTGTTCTTGAAAGTGAAATCTGCGGTCCTCGTGTGCCAAGCGCAACTTCGCGCACAAACACTTTAATACGGTCGCCAGCGTTGTAGCGCTCGCCAGGAATTTGGTCATCCGGAGCAAGTATGCCAACGGTGCGGCCAATGTCGACAAGGACTACCCGTCCCTCACGGCGCTGGACTGTGCCAATCAACACCTCGCCCTCCTGTTCCTTGTACTGACTAAAAATGATCTCGCGCTCGGCTTCGCGGAGCTTTTGTGTAATCACCTGTTTTGCGGTCATTGCGGCCATTCGCCCGAACTCGCCCGGAAGCGGCAGGTCTGTGCGAATAACATCGCCAATCTCCGCTCCGCTTTTTAGCACCTTGGCGTCAGAAATCATGATGTCGGTCTTTGGATTGAACTTTGGACCTTCATCTTCTAACTCTCCGTCCAGCTTGGTTTCAGAGGCTTCATTGGTTTCAGCTGTTCCCCTTTCACCTTTTTTTACTTTTTTCACCTCTCCAAAATCGAACCCCTTCTCCCTCGCCGACTTTTGAGCTTCAATCTCAGCCGCCTCCTCTGCCTGCATCTCTCTCATCTTTTCAATCTCCTCTTCAGGAAGATCTTCAACAACGATTTTGACGTCTTCGAGTTTTACTTCGCCTGTTGATGGGTCGAACTCAGCTTCAATATTCTGAAGCTTGTTGCCATAGTCTTTTCTGTAAGCCGCGGCGAGCGCTGACTCGATTGTTTCGAGCACAGCTTCGTAGCTAAGACCTTTCTCTTCGCAAATTTGTTTTATTGCTGCTTCGATGTCAGATGCCATAAAATTATAAGTTAGAATTTGAAATTTAGAAGTTAGAATTGGTCTACTTAAGCAAGTAACTCGGCAAAAGCCGAGTCCAATAGTCAAAAAGATGATAACATGGCTTTTTGATTTTGGCAAGCGGGGTTGACAAAAACCCGGGTTTATGATAAATATCACCCGCACCTTAACAAGGAGACAGCATGGAAATCCGCGCATACCTCAAAGAAGCGTCGTTTGGAGACCTGGAACACCGGCTCTACATCAACGGCATTCAAGTTCATCTTGACTTAGGCCGACACTATGTGGTGATCAGCGGACCCGACCATCACGTTCCCAGAGTCCTCCGTGAGCACATCACGCATGCGACCTGCATGGCAAAGGTCGAAGTTCCCAGCTTCGTACCCAGACGAGCATTCTACGATGGGAATAACTGGAATGCCGAGGTGATGAAAGATGGAGACCGGCTAATCCTGGAGTTCTATGGGGTAACCGTGCGCAAACTACTATATGGCTGGGGTTATGTCCTCTCCGGCGAGTACGACAAGCATGCCGAGATCGCCGGGATCGACCAAGAGCTCGCGGAGAAAAAGCGCCAACTCGCCGATGTGTGTCGCGAGATCAAGATGGCCGACGAACTGCTCGAGGCTGTACGTGCCAACCTTGTCGACGCCAAGGTGGTCGGTAGCTCTACTGGCAAGGTCGACCGGATACCGCTGACCGATGAACAGAAAGCGAAACTTGGACGTCTGCGAACGGTGCTCGAAAACCGTGACTCCGACATCATCGAAAGTATCCGTCATCTCATGATGAATGTGTGCGATTGCGGATCTTTCCCTACGGGAAGCCTGCTCAAAGACCTGTGCCTACTGGTCGACGAGAACCTCTAGTCGTCCGAACCTAAACCCCGCATCGAGCTAAGCTCGACGCGGGGATTTTATTTTTCTTCATTTCGTTCCCCACTTTTCAAAGGGGGATTAAAGGGGTGTTACTTGCTTTTAAGCGCTCCGCGATCGCATATCGGTAAACGCTAACCTCCCCTAACCCCTCCTTGAAAAGGAGGGGAGAACATTTTATCAACCTCCAACACCCTCCAAGTGGACAACCTCAAACGGATCATACACAATCGCGACAACATCAACTCGATATGGCACCCGCTTAAGATCGTTGACCGATAAATACTGCTCGCCAACAGTTATTATCTTCTTGAGTTTCGCCGTGGTCACCGACTCTTCCGGGTATCCATAGTCAACACCGTGTCGAGCTTTCACCTCAACAAAAACGATCTCATTGCCATCACGCGCAATAAGATCGACTTCTCCAATATTTGTTTTAAACTGCCGCTCCAGGATTTTAAATCCTTTTTCTTCGAGCATCTTGGCCGCTAGATCCTCTGCCTTGTCTCCAAATTTGCGTCGATCGTCGATCATAATCACTCAATCGCTTAGCCATTCAATCACTCGATCACTTTTTATTCTTCCGAGGCAAATACTTATTATACTCCGACCTCTTTGACTCCTCTTCTTTAATCTGCGGTACGATCACGCGCGCATAACGAATTATCATTACCAGCCAGTAGATTACCCCGAACAACCAAACCAGGAACCAGAACCGGGCGCCGAGCAAATAGATCCCCTCAAATGTAAAGAAGAACCATGCCATGCCGAGTATCCCCATTGTTATCAACATGCGACCGGCACTCTGGAAAGTCTTTTTTAAATGGCGGTCATCTTTTCTGTGGCGAGCGACAATGCGTACGACTGCGCCAATTATGACCATGAGGCCGAAGACCAGAAAAAATATCCGCTCGCTGGTAGCGGTAAGCGCTGTTGGCTCCATTGCAAACCAGAAGCCGAGTGTGAATAGATTGGACATATTGAGAAACGGAGTAAGTAGTTAGTAGGAACTAGGTGATTACGATCTTAAAGCTCGCAACCGATTTCGTCAAGCGAAAGCGAAGATTAGACCCCAGTGGTGGTCGCCTGGGCTGAACTCGTCGACCATGAAGCATTTGTGCCGGCGGAACAGTGCCTCTGCAAGCGGCGGGTCGATTCTTTGCTCAGGCGCGAGCGGGTGTCTTGATGATTTTGACCAGTCCACCATAATGACTCGTCCGGTTGGTTTTAGAAGTCTTCGAAGCTCTTTTACCATCTCACCCGGTTGACGCAGGCACCACATATTGTTCACCACGAACGCGTAATCAAGTGTGCCCTCATCAATACCAACTCCACCGCAACGCTCAAAATCGCCACGGACCGGCATCACATTTGAGTAACCGTGAAGACCTGCGCGCGAGCCCACCATAGAAAGTACAGCCGGGACCAAATCGACCGCATACACGCAACCTTCGCCTGCAACAGCTTGTGCGAGCGGCAAAACTAAATGCCCGGTACGGCTCGGCCCAAATTCGGCCACATGCATACCTGGCTCAATGTTGATCGCGTCTAAAATTGACGCTGGATCTAAAAGTGAGTTGCCTGTCATATTAGTCAAAAGTCTAAAGTCAGAAAGTCTAAAATCCCCCTAACGCTGTACGAGTGGCCCGAGCACCCACAGGATAAAATTGTCCCAAAGGTCGGTAACTACCAATAGGCCGATTACGGCGATTGCTATACCTAGAAGTTTAAGAAAAAATCTTGTGCCGCCTCCGCCAAAGAATTTTTCAGCAAAGGCAACCCGTCCAATCATGGAAAGGAACCATGGAGTTTTGAAAACCATTAGGACTCCGAGCGCGGCAACTAATAGGCCGATAATAATGCGTCCGATCATATTTTGTGATTAATGACCAAGGCCCGAATAACCAACCCCCAATAAATTCCCAATGTCCAATCCTCCAATTTTCGATCACACGCCAGTGCCCATCAATTGGTCATTAGGTATTGGATATTCATTGGTCATTGGGTTCTTGTGAATTGGTCATTTTTACTTTCTCCCATTATGCCACGAATCGTCAGTTGGTAAAAGTCGGACATCATTAAAACCCCCAACGCGAGGTCGGAGGTTTTAATGGTGGGCGTTGCAGGACTCGAACCTGCGACATCTTCCTTGTAAGGGAAGCGCTCTAGCCAACTGAGCTAAACGCCCGCGTTTATCGCTAATCGACATTTCATCTTGCGGCAACACAATAACATATCTCCTCCGAAATGTCAATATCGCCCTCTATTCGTTGGTAGACGCTTTCACCTTGAGGAGCAATGTCATATAATGGATGATATGAGTAAGCCAAAGGGTAAAGTGAAAATTGAGTGGTCCCCTAATTTTGCGTATGCTATTGGATTATTGGTAACTGACGGTAGTCTGTCGTGCGATAGGCGTCATATTGACTTTACATCTAAGGACATCGAACTCATTAATCACATACAAAAAGCGCTCTGTATCCAAAACAAGGTTGGCACAAAGGGTAGTGGACCTGATAAAACAAATAGATACTTCCGAGTCCAAATTGGCGACGTGTTGTTCTATCGATTTCTTGAAAAGACAGGTCTGACGCCAAACAAATCAAAAACCATCTCCGCGATTCAAGTTCCAAATGAATATTTTTTCGACTTCTTGCGTGGGTGCCTTGATGGCGATGGATGTTTCTACTCTTATTGGGATATGCGCTGGAGGTCAAGCTTTATGTTCTACACGGTATTTTGCTCTGCAAGTAAAGCGCACATAAACTGGCTGCAACAGGAAATCGAAACGCGCCTTAGAATCAAGGGCCATGTCTCCAAGGCTAAATCGCAATCAGTGTACCAGCTTAAGTACGCAAAGGCTGAGACCTTGACACTTTTACCTGTTTTGTATTATTCTTCTGACGTTCTCTGCTTAACGCGCAAACGCGAAAAGATAGAAAACGTGTTAGCTTAATAGAAAGCGCGAGTGGTGAAATTGGTATACACGCCAGCTTGAGGGGCTGGTGGGAGCAATCCCGTGGAGGTTCGAGTCCTCTCTCGCGCACCATTCGAAAATCTCAGGCATAGCCCTCGATTTTCTCATGGCAAGCCATAAGGCCTGAGATTTTCGAATGTCCTGAGGATTCCGAAGTCTACGACTGAGAAATCCGAGGGACAGAAAGTCTGATCTAACGATCGGGTTTTTTGTTTGGCGTTGACATCAAGGCCAACATATAATAACATCGTCTCTCGTTCATTAAACAGAGGAGTAGCCATGCCTGAATGGATCTTCGGAATCATTGTAGCGCTCAATGCCCTGACGGCCGTTTGTCTTGTACTCTTAGTGATCCTCTCGCTAGTACAAGCATTCATCACGCTAGTCGTATCGACAATTGCTACTATCAACTCCGTTCTGTACCACAAGTACAAGTCTCGAGCCGGCAGAGTTGGTGGCTACACCTACTCCAAAGCAATCGAAATCGCTCGAGCAATGGAGCGCGGCGACTACGATTCAATGCCGGATGCGCTATACGAGATCATGGTCATATCGGCCACCCTTGTCGACCATTGCGCCGGGGAAGCATCCAAGTTGCCACAAGACCAACTCGAAGTCATCCTTGAAGAGCTCAACGAGGCTCTCATGGTACCTCGCATCTACTGAACGCATACCGTGCCCAAACGCCCCCGAGGGCGTTTTAATTTACAAAAAACAGGCCGGGGCCCGGGACTAGAAACTATGACTGTAACAATTACTATGACAACCTAAAATTTTCTCCCCTTGCCGGTGATTACTTTTATCTGCTTAGGCAGAGTCTGGATCTTGAATTCACGAGACTCGATAACTTCGCCGTCGATTGTTAAGCTCATCATTTCCGGCGATGTAATGGTCGCTTCAACAACTGGCACAATGCTTGCTGTAACTTTCTTTTTACCAATCCATGACCGGCCCTGTACGCGCACAACAATTTCCAGCCGGCCGTCAGTTGGGTTTGCCGCTCTTACATCATCATCAGGCAAAGCCAAATTTCTAATCTCAATCGAATTGCGCTTAATCGGCGAGAGCTTAAAATTTCCGTCGCAAATAATAATCGGCGCCACTGCATTTTCTATTTTCACAGTATGTAAAAAACTGTTTCCATTTACAGCGCCTGTGTCGAGCTCCTCTAAAATACGCGCAGAAAGAACATCGCATGCAGCCACCCCCAAGGGCACCCCAAGGATGTCTGCCATACGATTTGTGCCAACGCCTCCGATCGGGATCACAGCGAGCGCCGCGCCCGTGTCTGCGGCAGCGTCGATCACCTTTCTAAAAGTTGAATCGTTCCCAACCGCCACAACCGTATTTGCGCCCTTGCGAACTTCATCGCGAATCAGCTCGCGCGCGTCGCGAAAAAGAGCAAGCCGCGCAATCTTGCCGCTAATCCCCAAGTCGGTCAGCCGGGTCTCAATCAGAGAAAGTTCTCGCTCGAACTTGGGATCCTGGATGTATTCGTCGTAAACGTAGTAGTACATGTTCAAAATTTCCAATTACCAAGTAACCAATGACCAATGAATCCCCAATGCGCAATGGCCAATTGGAGATTGGGTATTGGATATTCATTGGGAATTGGGCGATTGATCATTGGTCATTATCAGCCTCCTGATCTTCAGGCACCTTAACATCGCGGCCGTCCATGGTGACTTTCCCATTTACCTGCGCGCCCGGGCTAACCGAAAGCACACTCGCCGTAATGTCGCCAATCATCTTAGCGCTCTCTAAGAGCTCAAGCCGACCAGAGACCTGGACATTGCCACGAATCTCGCCGGACACAATGGCATTTTCCGCAACAACATCAGCCCTGATTTTCGAATCTTCACCAACGCGCAAGTCGCCGGCTGTCTGAACATTACCGGTTACATCGCCTTCAATAATAACATCGCCTGAACTTATAAAATCCCCCTCAACGCGCACGCCGTGCGCAATTATTGTTTCTGCCCCTGTTTGTTTAGCCATAATAAATTTTTTATTTCATGATGATTTTAGTACATTGCTACCTATTTTGGCAATAGCTGGTTGACAGGGCTTATTATCGAGTCACAAGGTTTATAGTAGAAAGCGAGGTTTATTATGAATCACGATTGTTTATTATTCTAAAAACAAGGCTTATTTCAATAAACCTTGCCCTCAGACAATAAACCTCAGCTTCGCGGCAATAAACATACGCTCTTTGACATTAACCTCGTCTCCCAAGTCCCCTACATCTCCTCAACCGCCTCAATCGTTAACATCTCCATTGAGTTCTTAAGCGCCTGTCGTACCGAATCGATCAGCGCGAGCCGCGCAGCCGTTCCGGCCTTGTCATCCTCATCGATCACTTTAACCTCATGATAGTACTCGGCAAACAGCTTTGCCGTCTCAAACGCCCAGGCCGCAACTGTCGACACCTGGTAGTTTGTACCAACCTTCATAACAACCAACGGAAGATCGGACAGCTTGCGAACCAAGTCCTGCGAATACTTATCGTTGAGCTTTGATGAATCGATCTTTGGCTTAACGCGGGTCTTCTTCTTGATGCTCTCAATGCGCGCAATCGTGTAGAGAATGTACGGGCCGGTAAACCCGTCAAACGACAGCGCCTCCTTCATATCAAATGTAATAATCGACTTTGGATCCTGCTTGAGCATTGCAAAGGCAATCGAAGCGTGGGCAATTTTGCGCGCCGTTTCGGTAATCTTTTTCTCTGACCAATCCTTATGACGCTTTTTTGTTTCCTTTACAAGCTGGATTACCATTTTATTTCGAAGCTGATCATATGTAACCACATTACCGCTACGCGAAGCCATCGCGCCTTCGGGCAGAGTTACCATGTCGTAGGCAATGTGTACCATTTTCTTAGGAAACCCGGCTCGCTTCATTGCGGCAAACAACTGTTTAAAATACAGCGACTGGCGAACATCCACCACAAACAACTGTCTGTCAGGCCTGTAGTCCTTGTCCTTTTTCATTGCAAGCGCCAGCTCCTTTGTTGCGTACAGGGCAGCTCCGTCTGACTTGAGGATTAGAAACGCGCCAAGGCCCTCATCTTCAAGATCGATTATTGTTGCGCCCTCGCTCTTTTTTGCCACCCCGTCGGTCAGAAGCTTTTTTGCCAGTTCCTTACCCGACTTTTCAACTTCGCTCTCAAAATACCACTTGTCCGGATCCACTCCCAGCTCACCAAAAATCTGCCTGAACGACTCAAGCGACCACTCACGCGTCTCTTTCCAAAGCTTTACCAAATCCTCGTCGCCTTCTTCCAGCTTTCGCTGAACTTCAGCAATCTCCTCCTTTGCCTCCGGCTTCTGATCAACATAGCTGCTGGCCTTTGCGTAAATCTTGCCAAGCGTTTCCGCCCTCTTTTCCTTTGGTACTTCTTTGTCGCCCTGAAACTTTTTGTAACCCCAAAGCGCCCTTGCAACATGATTGCCAACATCGCCAATATAGGTTGCCCCAACAACATCGTAGCCGTTTGCGCGAAGCAGGTTAATTACCGCCTGGCCAAGCAACGCATTTCGTACATGGCCAACATGAAAAGCTTTGTGCGTGTTCGGCTGAGCATAGTCAACGATAATTTTTGTGCCCTTCCCCAGCGCAGCCTCCCCATATTCGCCTTTGCGTAGCTTAACATCTTCAAGCACCTGCTCGGCAAATTTCCGATTATCAAAAGTAAAGTTCACATATGGCCCGGCTGATGTAATCTTTTCAATCATCTTGCCCGGCCCGATCTTTGCTGCAAGCTCTGTGGCAATTTCAGCCGGATTCCGTTTCTTGCCTTTTGCCAAATCAAAACAAGGGAACGCAATGTCCCCGAGTTTTTTATTTGGCGGAGATTCAAGCATATCCGCCGTAACAGTAAAACCTTTGCCAATCGCTTTTTTAAGCTTGGTAATGATTTCGTCGAGCGCGAGTTGTTTAGCGTATTTTTCCATAGTGACAATAGTGATTGAGTGATTTAACAGTGAGCAAAAGTGACTGAGTGATTTAGTCACTTAACCACTTAATCACTGCTCGCTTGCCGCCAATCACTTCAAAAGTCTTACAAACTGTCTTTTGCCGCGTTGCAGAATAATCCCCTTTTCCGATCCAGCCAACTTAGTTTCTGCGTCGGCAATCACCTCGCCGTCGAGCTTAATAGCGTTCTGCTCAAGTAGCCGCTTGGCTTCACTTTTAGAGCTCGCGAGCTTGGAATCAACCAGCACATCTACAACATTCGCGCTTTTACCAAGCCTGAATTCAGGGATATCTTTCGGAGCGTCATGTCGGCGGAACACTGAATCAAAATGCTTAGCCGCCTCAGTAGCCGCCTTCTTGCCGTGGTACTCTTCGACAATTGTTAGCGCCAGCCTTTCCTTAACGTCGCGCGGGTTCATACCTTTATTCATTGCCAACTTCATTCCGTTCACCTCCTCCATGGGCACATCGGTCGCCAGCTCAAAGTATGGCAGGATCATTTCATCTGACATTGCCATGATTTTTCCGTACATTTCTTCCGGCGTGTCAGAAAGTGGAATAAACCCGGCTTCGGTCTTGCTCATCTTTTTACCCTCGCTTGTTGTAAGAAGCTTCATTGTGAGCACCATCTTTTCTTTTTGCTTCATCGCCTTCATTAATGTGCGACCTGCAAGCATGTTAAACATTTGATCCGACCCACCGACTTCCAGATCTACATCCATTGCTACCGAGTCGTAACCTTGCATAAGCGGGTAAAGAAATTCGTGCAAGTAAATTGGTTTGCCTTCTTTCATACGGCGTTCAAACATATCGCGCTCGCCCATCTGCTGAACTGTAAAATGACTAGCAAGCTCCACTACATCTCCAAAATTGAGTTTACCAAGCCACTTGTGGTTGAACATGATCTTTGCAGGATTCTTGCCGGTGAAAGACAAAATCTTCGACGCCTGCTTTTTGTAAGTAGCTGCATTTTTCAAAACCTGTTTTTGGGTCAGTTTGGTGCGGGCCGCGTCCTTGTCCGTTGGGTCGCCGATCATGCCGGTGAACGAACCAATCAAAATAATCACTTCGTGGCCAAGATCCTGGAGCTGCTTAATCTTGCGCAACTGAATTGCATGCCCAATGTGCAAGTGCTCACCGGTTGGATCAATGCCAACATAAAGCCTCAGGCGCTTGCCTGATTTTAACGCGTCCTCAAGCATTTTGCGTTTTGGATAAATCTCCTCTACGCCACGCGTAAGGATTTGTTCGATCTTGTCTTTTTTTGTGCTAGTCCTCATAGTTTTCTGTAAACGTTGAATTTCCAATGACCAAGTAACCAATTCCCAATGAACTCCCAATATTTAATTCTCAATTGGACATTGCGCGTTGGTTATTCATTGGTTATTGGGTTCTTGTGAATTGGTCATTTAGGCAAATTGCTTATCTCGTCTTTGATTTTAATCGCCTGCTCTTTTGCCTCTGCCAGTCTTTCTTTGTCTGCTTCAACAACATCGGCGGGAGCATTCTTTACAAAGTCCTCATTGCCAAGCTTCTTTTCTAATGATCCCATGTATTGCTCTACATCTGCAAGTTCTTTTTCCAGTTTCTTTCGCTCAGCGGCAAAGTCAACCAGGTCTCCAAGAGGAATGTAAATCTGAACCGAGCCGACAACCATTGCAACCGATCCGTCCGCACGCGCAACTTTGTCTTCAAATGTTAATTCACCGGCCTTGGCGAGCGTTTTAATAACCTGTTCATGATCCTTAAGATCGCCACCGTTTGAGATGATTACATCGACCTTCTTTCCGGGCGTTACCTTGTAGCGAGCGCGAGCGTTACGGATTGCGCCTACAACACCTTGAAGCTGATCAAACGCTTCACGGTCAGCCTTTTTGAGCTTTGCTCCTACCTCCGGCCACTTTGCGACAATTAACATCCCGGAATCAAACTGCTTGTAGATCTCCTCAGTAACAAACGGCATAAACGGATGCCACATAACAAGCAGCCGCTCCAGAATGTAGAGCAAAATCTTATCGTTTGACTCACCAATTTGAGTCTTGGCAATCTCCACATACCAATCCGCAAACTCACTCCAAGTAAAATCGCGAAGCATTTCGCCCGCGAGCGAGAACTCATACTTTTCCATGTGCTCGGTGACTTTTTCGACAACCTCTGAGAATCGTCCAAGTATCCAGCGGTCAGCGAGCGTGACAGCTCCTACGTTTTCTACGGCTCCTACATTTTCTACGTTCATGAAAACAAAACGAGAAATATTCCACAGCTTGTTTGTGAAATTCCTAAAACTGTCAATTTTGTCCTGCGATAGTCTTGTGTCGTTTCCCGGAGTCGACCCTATCATCAACGCCAACCTTGTAGCGTCTGCGCCAAACTTTTTAACGCTATCGAGCGGGTCAACCACATTATCAAGCGACTTGGACATTTTTCTCCCCTGCTCATCGCGAACAAGCCCGTGCAAATACACCTGGCGGAAAGGAACTTCGCCAGTGGCATAAGTTGTCATTAAAATCATTCGTGCAACCCAGAAGAAAATAATATCGTAACCAGTTTCCAAAACATTATTTGGATGGTAAAGGTTGAAATCTTCAGAATCGTTAGGCCAGCTCAAAGTTGAAAAAGTCCAGAGCCCGGAACTAAACCACGTGTCCAGTGTATCCGAATCTTGTTCCCATCCTTCGCCCTCAGGAGATTCAACGCCAACATACACTTCATCGTTCCTGTACCAAACCGGAACTCTGTGTCCGTACCAAATCTGACGACTAATGTTCCAATCGCGCAAGTTATCAATCCAGTGGAAGTATGTTTTGTTAAAC
This sequence comes from bacterium, assembly GCA_043818555.1. Taxonomy (GTDB): domain Bacteria; phylum Patescibacteriota; class Patescibacteriia; order UBA9934; family UBA9934; genus JAUYIW01. The sequence goes on from JBDRFP010000019.1 coordinate 35,280, forward strand.
CTGTCAGGGATTATTTCAATCTGATCCGTGCGCACAACATGCTGCATGAGTTCTTTGAGCGTAACATTCTGACCGTTTTTGATCCCCTCAATTGGCGAATGCTTTGAAGCTCGGAATTTGAACGGCTTGTTAACATCAATAAACCACTGAACCTTTGGAAGCGGCTCAACAGCAGTGCCACAGCGGTAGCAGATCGATAAATTCTGAGGCGAATCTTCAACAGATTCCATTAGCCCTTGCGACTCGAGCCAGTCGACCACTTTGGACCTAGCTTCCTCAACGGTTAGTCCGTTAAAGTCTTCTCCCGCTCGATCTGTCATTAGTCCGTCTTCACCGATCACTTTGATAAATCCCAAATTATTTTTTCGAGCCATCTCTTCATCTATCTTGCTATGAGCTGGCGTAACTCCAAGCGCGCCCGTTCCAAACTCAGCACTCACTTCTTCGTCTGCGATCACCTTAATCGTGAGCGGGCCTCCGGCAAACTCAACATTGAACTCTTTACCAATAAATTCTTTGTACCGCTTGTCGGTCGGATTGACAGCAACCGCAGTGTCACCAAGCTTCGTTTCCGGTCGAGTCGTTGAAATTGAAATCGGAAAATCTTTGTCGTATTTAAATGTGTAGAGCTTAGCTGTTTTCTCTTCGTGCTCAACCTCATCGTCAGCTAGTGTTGACTTACAACGCGGGCACCAGTTAATAACTCGGTCACCGCGATAAATCAAACCGTCGTCATACATCATTTTGAAAACCGTCCGTACCGCAAGCGACCTGGCGTCATCGAGCGTGTATGCCTCCCGAGTCCAATCAAGTGACGCTCCCATCTTCTTAGTTTGATGGATGATGGTGTCGTGACTTTCAGACGCAAACTTCTCAACTCGCTTCAAAAACTCTTCACGTCCAAGCTCGTGCCGAGGATCTTTCATGCCGTCAGCAATAAGCAGCTTCTCAACCTTTGCCTGAGTTGCAATGGCGGCATGGTCGGTTCCGGGAATCCACAAAGCGCGCTTCCCTCGCAGACGCGCAAAGCGAATCATTGCGTCTTCAATGGCAAGCATTACCGCATGGCCAATGTGAAGCGTGCCGGTAACATTTGGTGGTGGCAAAACAATGGTAAACGCCTCAACCCGATCTTTAAGATCTGGCAGGTTCTCAGGAGTAAAATACCCGCTCTTCTCCCAAGCGGCGTAAATCTTGTCTTCAATCTTCCCTGCGTCAAAAGACTTAGGGATAGCGCTTTTGTCTTCAGTCATAGATGAACCTAGTTTAGCGAATTTGGTATAAAAAATCAATCTCCCAAGCCGCGCGTCACTGAGAGACGAGCAATTTAACTACATTCATATTAGCTATACTTCGCAAACAAAAATCACTCGTCACTGAGAGACGAGTGATTTGATAATTTTAATGGCTGGCTGTGAGCTGCTCGCGAACATGTGTGATAACACGGCGCTCAGCCTCAACAATGTCTTCAACATCCAGGCGAAGCCTTGCCTGCTCGCGCGTACCAATGGCTTTAAATGGCGCGCCAAGGTAAAGCGCGTCAAACGGACGCTCAGCATGAAGTATTACACTAATGTGACCGTCTTTGTGCTCATAAAACACCGCGGCAACTTTAGCTTCAGGCGAACTGGAAATTAACTCGTCAATTACATTTTCAAGCGCCTGCTCATCAGCGCCTGCATTTGCAAAATCCTGGCGTGTAATTAGCGTCCACACAACCGAATGCTTTGGGTCAGACTTCAACCGGGCAAGCGCGCGCCCCCACAGGCGTAAAGTTTCAACCGAACGCGTCTTGTAGAGCTTTTCAACAATTTCATCACGCCTTGCGCCTCGGCCCATCAGATCGCCCGCCACCGACAAGGTCTTTGGAGTTACATTTGGAGATCGGAAACTTTTAGTTTTGAAAATCATCCCGGTCAAGAAAAATGTAGCCACTTCTTCATCAACCAAATCCTTGTCGATCTGGTTAAATAAATGATGGCACACTTCGCTGCAAGCAACCGCGTTAATGTCGACCAGGTTAATCTGCCCAAAATGGTCATTGGCATTTGAATGGTCAATGTTTATGATCGGGGTGTTTAGAAAAAAATCCTGATAGTTTTTGTAAAGGCCGCCAAGGCTATCAAGGTCAGCCGACCCAATAGTCAAAATTAAATCGTAGCGGTACTGGTCAGAGCTAATCTTCACATCGTTCAGGTTCCACTCACCGGTTTTTGGAATGATGTGGATGCGCAGCTCGTCGTCGTCATGATCATAAGAAAGTTCGTCGATTTTTGCATGCTTTGAGTTGACATGAAAAGTTAGTTTGCGAATATTTGGAAGGTCGCCGCGAATTGGAGTTTTGTGATTTAAAAAATCAAGCGACTTTGGCGCTATACCGCCCGAACCTGCAATCTCGACCGGTTTCTGGAGCTTGGTTAGTAGCGTTGCGCATCCAAAAGCCGCAGAAAAATCGTCTACGTTTGCGTTTTCACCCAGGATAATAATCGGACGCCTTGCCCGCTCGAGTGATGTTAAAAATTGTTCGTGTGTAGTGAGTGCCATGTAGCTGCATGTTAAGGACCTCCTTTCCTCCAAGCAGCCTGCCCGGTAGTACAACTTTGAATATAGTGTTTACCGGAAAAGCTTTTTAGAATTATTGGACAAGCACGATCAACCTTATCGACATATCCATAATCCGAATTGCTGACAACACAATTGAAAGCTTTCAAAGTTGTCCGACCGGGCATGAGGGGAAGGGATTAGCTTACTATGGGGTGCCGATTCCGTCAAGGGGATAGATGAGATGGCAAAACTTTGATACAATACCTCCATGACTGGAGGATTTTTAATTCAGTACGCAAACCGCGCCACAACACCGGAGTATCGTGTTGCTACTTTTGTGGCCGGAGAACCTCGGCTGACTTGGGTGTCGCTGTTTTTTGATAATTTTCCACAGGCCGATGTTTACTTAGTCGGTGGAACGCTTCGCGATGTACTCCTCGGCATGATCCCAACCGACATCGACATTGTTGTCCGCAATGTTCCGCTTAAAAAACTTCAGGGCTGGCTAATGTCGCACGGCGCTGCTGACTTTGTGGGCAAACGCTTTGGCACATTTAAGTTTGCTCCTCACGGAACTGCCGGACAATTGCCGCTCGACATTGCTCACCCTCGAAAAGAGTTTCTTTCACCTGTTCACAAGAGCGGCCGCAGCAGTATGGAAGTAGAGTACGACTCTCACTTGCCGATCAAAAAAGACCTTGCTCGTCGAGATTTCACAATCAACGCAATGGCCTACGACATTAGAACCGGCCATTTAATCGATCCGTACGACGGCTTGGTCGACCTTCAATCCGGACTTATTTGCGCAGTGCTAAATCCTGCACAGCGATTCTTTGAAGACGCTACACGCATGCTCCGCGGCCTGCGTTTTGCAAGTCAGCTTGGATTTTCAATAGAGGCCGACACCTGGGAGGCGCTTAAGAATAATCTACCACTTTTGAATAATACCGACATAACTGACGAAGGCACACACGCCTATGTTGTGCCGCGCGAGGCGATTGGCAAAGAGTTCCTGCTCGGTTACAATGCGCATCCGACTCACACCTTGGAACTTTGGAAACATGCCGGCGCTTTAGAGATGTTCATGCCCGCCATTGCCGATTTGGAAAACATTGTTTTGCGTGATGGCTCTAGCGCGTGGACAAAAACCTTACAAGTCCTTCATCTTTTGAATAAACCTTCACTTTTGTTTGAGCATGGTTTAGAAAAACCGTCGCCGACCGCGCTGGTGGCAGCGCTTTCGAGCTTTGTTGATGGCAACGCAAGCAAGCTGGCATTTGATGTTTGCAAAAAATTATATTTCCACCAATTCCCTTCCGGCCACCGGGCTGAAGTTGATTGTAAAAATGTTTTGTGGATTTTGGATCACTTGTACGATTTTGATGAAATCAATCCGGCCAGTATGCGGCCAAGTGTGTTTGAGAAGATGTTCTGTTCCATGCGTGGGAGTGATTTGTTGTTGCTGATGCACGCCGTGTTTATTGCGTCTGGGTCGCATTCACTTTCACGCGAAAGGCTCCATGTTGCTTTGCGGATTGCAAATAAAATGTGTCATTTTGAAGGCGGACATGCGCGCGCAACCAAGTTGATTAGCGGAGCTGACATTTCCGCGCTTGGCGTACCAACCGGGCCGGTTTACCGAGATTTGATGGAGCAGGTTAGGGATGCTCAGTTGGCTGGAAAGATTTCAAACAAAAAAGAAGCGTTAGAGCTTCTGCGTGATTTAATCTCTAAATAACCCTCAACCTCTCTTAACCTCCCTCAAATTCCCTTGTGGGATTTTATTTTTGCAAACAAATAACCCCGCATCCTGTTACAGATGCGGGGTCGAACGACTTGACGACGACCTCAGGCCGCCGCCTGCTCCTCCGGCGCTTCCGCGCCGGCGATGAGGCCGTTGATCACGGCCGCTGCCGCGACGGAGGCGAGATCCTCGTCTTCGTAGAGAGCGAAGAACTCGTCGTAGAACAGGGAAATAATGAGGTCGCCGATGGTTGTTCCGGTGGGCATAATGCCCTCCATTTTTTGGGGTTAAGACTCCGCTGAGTGGTCGATCGAATCAGGTCACCCGGTGATGGACGGAGACAACGCGTAAAACGCGAAGTCCGTCACCGGGTGACGAATCATCGACCGCTCGGCGTAGTCCCCAATCCCATGCAAGCACAGGATTGGGAGACGGATGTCGGAGAGAGCGCTAGGAGTCGCCCTTGGTCGGGCCGGTCAGGAGCGGGATCCGTTTCTGTCCGTCGATCGCCCGCTTACGCAGGTTCTCGCTGGGCGAGAATCGAACCAGAACCTTGTGCTCAGCCAAGTCCAGCTCAGCGTTGCCGTCGGTCCAGAGGCCGGTTCCCTCCATCTTCTCAATGACCATCCCGAGCGCCATCACCTCGGAATATCGGAGGTTGGGCCTCGGTGGAATGAAGTCCTGGACTTCGATCTCCACGTACTGCTCGGTCGGAACCCACTCGCGCATGATTGTCACGCTCACATACGCGATCATCTTCTCGGCCATCTCCTTCACCTCTTCCTGCAGCTGGCGCCGCCTCCACAGTTCCTTGATGGCAGGAGCCACCAGGAGCATCTGGATCACCTCATCGAAGATGACGAGGGTGAGGAAGTCCCAGATATGGCTGAGCCCGGGGATAAGACCCATGAGCTCAAGGGCGATGAAGATGATTGCGTTGATGAAGATCCACGTCTGAAGCGCAGCAGTAGACCTCTGCTTCCAGAATTCAGTAGCCACCCAGGCCACGAACTCCCTGGCGTTCTCTTTTGCACTTGGCGCCATTGGCACCTCCTTTTTTTTGTTTTGAATTTTTGACTCCGCTAAATTGTCGACGATGTCACTTGGTGCCGGACGATGTAGTCCGACACCGAGTGACGAATTGTCGACTTCTCGGCAGAGACCTGGAGCGGCCGCTCCAGATACTCAGCGGTTCTGGGAAGAACTTATTGAAGTGTCGATTCTGCAATCAACCTCTCAATGAGTTCCCCGTACCAGACTTCCAGCTTGCGCTAGAAATGGGTACGGGGACGCTTTAACTTGAAGGAGCGGGGCTAGACGAACGCGCCGTCGACGGACTGCCACCAGGACCGGGGCCGGCGGCCGCCTTCGTGGCGAGCCCACTGAGGACCGCGCCAGTTGCGCTCGACGGGCTTGCGAGACCCGTCGTCGCTGCAGTACTCCAGCTCGCGCTGGCGCAACTGCTCGGAAACGATCTCGGCGTCGAGCATGCGCTCGATTGCCTCGATCGTGTCCTCCACGATGACCTCGGGATTGTGCCTCAGCCGACCGAAGTCGACGCCGAAGTCGTAGTCCCAGAGCTCGTCGGGCTCGTAGTCGTAGTCCTCGTCCAGGTCGTAGTCGTCCCACTCGAGGGCTCTGTCGAGGACATAGTCCTCGTCGTCGTCCAGGGCGTTGAGCGCTTCACAGCAGGAGTCGCGTCGCGACTCCTGCTGCAAAAGCGTCTCTTCGGCCTCGTAGTCCCATTCCTCGGCTTCGGCTTGCGCCTTGGCCTCGGCCTCCATGTCCTCGAAGACGGCCCAGGGGTCGGTGTCCTCGATCATGTCGGCGTTGGGCTCGACGCGGATACGAGCGCCCTTGTGGCGGGCCCACTGGGGACCGCGCCAGTGTCGCTCGGCCGGAGGGTCATCGCACTTGCCCTCCCACTGACTGTTCCGCTCGTCGAGCTTGCGCTCGGCTCGAGCAGAGAGTCGACGCTCGATGTCGTCGATCTCGGCCTCGCAGTCGTCGTCTTCGCTCTCCTCGTACATGTCGGCCATGTCGTTGTAGCGGTCGAGGCCGTGGTCTTCGTACTCATCGCTGTCGTCCCAGACTTCGATCTCCTCGTCGCTCGGCGCCACCATGTCCTGGTAGTGATCATTGAGCATGTGGAAACCGACTTCATCGATCGGGATCCAGTTGCGCTCCGGGTCGTCGACGCGCATGTCCTCGGACGGACCCAGGAGGTTTTCCCAGGCCCAGTCTTCGAGGTCAAGTGCGTTGGCATCGCCAACGGGCAGCGCCCCGGACTCGGACGAATGGAACTCGCGGCCTTCTGCTCCAGAATTGAGCATGTCCTGTCTCCTTGGTTGTTTTTTTATTGAAGTTAAGAAAACTATTTTGACTCTTTTACAAGCCATGTTTGTGGTCTTTCTAAAGCCGCAATCATGGATTGTAAATGCTATCTGTTTGGGAACCGACCGATACAATGTAGCTAATGTCCAATCCCCAATTATCAATTCCCAATGAATTCCCAATTCCCAATCTCCAATTGGTCATTGTGCATTGGATATTCATTGGTTATTGGGTGCTTGTGAATTGATCATTTAATGAGCCAACAAAATGCCACACTTTGGCTCTTCTGATGGAGAAAGCGGTTTATGCCTAATCACAGAAAGCCCAAAATGTGGCTTTTTCTTACAGCCCGATGAAATCAGGCTAACTCTCTCCCCAGAAAGTATTGAATTGTAAGCTTCAATTTAACACTAATACTATACCACATTTTGACGATTTTGTCAAGACCTAAACCTACTGAATTCCGCCAAACTTAGCAAAATTAACTTTACTAATCCTAGCCACTTTTCAGCCCAACGAGACAACCCTAAAGGTTCAGAAACCTTGAGGGTTGCGCGTCCAGAGTTCAGAAATCTTGAGGGTTGTCTGGCACTTCTTGATCTTTCGCCCGCAAAAGTGTAGTATACTGAATCACAAGGATTAGTAGCTGATGGGTGTGTAGCTCAGTTGGTCAGAGCGCGGAGCTTATACCTCCGTGGTCGATGGTTCGAGTCCATCCACACCCACCAGGTGCTTAGCCGAATATGCATATATTATCAATATTTCTACTAATAATAGCGCTGACCTTGGAATTCAAGGGACTGCGCACAAAAGACTGGGATTTTATTTATGGCGGTATGGCTTTGTTTTTTGCCGCTGTGGGTACTGGTATGATTAGCTTATTCATTTTCCAAACACTTTACTAAAAGTATGCCTAGTGGTACAACTTCGAAAAGGCTACATTACACCTATGTACTTCGGAGTAACAAAGACGGTAAAAACTACGTAGGCTACTCTCCTTTATTGCTGAGCGCCTTTTACAGCATAGCTCAGGAAAAGCTGTATCGACGCAACACAGAAGGCCGTTGAAGTTGATTTATCTAGAGGTATGTTTATCCAAGGTTGACGCCCTGCGTCGTGAGAAGTATTTAAAAACCACCGACGGGAGAAAATTCTTGTCCAAACGTTTAAAAGATTACTACGGTCCACACACTAATTCGAAGTTGTCCCACTAGGTATGGAAGACGCCCTCGGCTATACGCTGTTGGTAACCATGTTCTGGTTTCCAATATACTGGATATTCGGCGGCGTCTTTTTTGCTACTGTAGCGATCTTTAAAATCATCAAGTTACGCAAAGCCCGATTCAGTTGTTTGTTCACAGTGCTAACCGCCGGAGCAGCCTACGCAGCAGCGCGCGCCGGAATGATGTATGGCGAGCGGCAAATAACCGAATGCCTGGAACAAGCTGACGGATTCTTCAATGCGATCGCCAGTGTAATTGCATGCGGGGTTCTAGAGCTGTCACTCGCCGGGCTTGTAGGATTCCTGCTGTTGCTAGTTGCCGGTTTTGCAGCTTTGTTTGTATCGCGCTCAGGAAACGGTTCATGGATTGATGCTGACTTTGGCCTGAAGCAAGAAGTGGCAGAGGAGATTGAGTTTGAGGAATAAGTTTAAAGAAATAAAACAAAAAACTCCGTACATCAGTACGGGGTTTTTTGGTGGGTGTGAGAGGACTCGAACCTCTGACCTCTTCGATGTCAACGAAACGCTCTAACCAGCTGAGCTACACACCCAGGATCGTCATTATTGTATGTTTTGACCACGCTGCTGTCAAGAGACGGTACGATCAAAATAAAACCCCCGCGACCTTAAACGGTACGCGGGGAAGGTTCGGGCAAGCGGAACATGTGCACGACGACAGTAGATGCGCTGATGAAAAAGATTAGAACAGCCAATCCTGCCCAGCATACTGTGAGCACCACGATGCCGGTTGACAGACAGGTAGTTTTGATCGGCAGAAGAAGAAAGAACTTGAAAGCGCGTCTTTTGCGCGAGGGCGGCCTGCAAAGCCGCTGGATAATCCTTGAACGAATTCCCACGGTACCTCCTTACGAGAACCTTAGCAGAAAATAAATCAACCTTCAAGGTTTCTGAACCTTGAAGGTTGCGATCGGCGCCTTACGCGGCCCAAAGGCTCGCGTCCGGCAGCTCCACGTAAAGCATGCCATGCATGGTCGACACGCGGCGGAGATACCCAGCCTGCGTGAGTACGTAGAGAATCTCGGAAGTCGGTACAACAATGTTGAACCTGGCATCGTGTTCTGGCCCAGAGATAAGCGTGGAAAGACACGCAAGCTGTTCACCCTCCTTGCCGTCGCTCACGAACACGCCCATATACCCACGCTCAGGAAACTTAACTGCCCCGCCGGGCTCGACTCCGAGCTGCACCAAGGCGCAGTGCAGAAGTCCTGTGCCAATCGGCTTGGCCTCCACGAAATGGCGTAAGAACTTCTGGAACATTGGCCGAAACACGCCGTACCAAGTTCCCTTCGGCCTTACAATCGCCTCGGCCGCAATCGCTTCGCGCAACAGCGCCTCGCAACTCACGCCCTCCAGGTCCACACGCATCCCCCCTTCCTGCGCATACAGGCAAAGCGTGCCGTCGACTTCTATGTAGTCGACCTCCACGTGCGGATGAAAACAGTTTACGCCGCCAATCGGCGAATCTGCATTGCTATTTATGCCCACCGGTTGCGCCGGTACCACACCATCCCTGAACTTCACCTCTGTAATCACTCCATCGCTCATCTTTACCTCCTTCTGATGGCTGAATAATGTATCACTTTCCGCCGAATTTGTCAATCCCAACCCCGCCATCTCAAGAATATGCGAGAGATCCCTCGACTTGCCTTCGGCTCGCTCGGGATGGATAAGGTGAGAGAAATTTGTCAACGGCAGGTATATTATGCCATACTCAGGGCATGAAAACGATAAAAATAGACACAACTGAACCAACTAGGCTGGATAAGGCTGTTTCTGACAGGCTCGAGCTTAGCCGGTCGCAGATTCAAAAAGCTATTAAGTCTGGGCAGATTTTGGTTGACGGGATTCCAGCCAAAGTTAGTGAACGAGTTACTGCTGAAAATAAAATCGAATACGACCCAAAGATTCTCAAACCTAAGGCAAAATCAAAAAAGAAGCCGCCGAAGCTCAAGATAATCTACGAAGACGACGATGTGATTGCGATCAACAAACCATCTGGATTGCTAGTACATGAAACTGAAACAAGTACCGACCCTACTCTGGTCGATTCCCTGCTCGAGTACAACAAGTCGATTGCGAGCGTTGGCGACGACCCTAAGCGAGCCGGAATCGTTCACCGACTCGACAAAGAAGTGTCCGGCGTTATGATTGCGGCAAAAACCCAGGAAGCGTTCGAACATCTAAAACAACACTTCAAGGATCGTAAAGTTGAAAAGCACTACACCGCTCTTGTGTTTGGCGTGATGGAAGATGAACATGGCACAATCGACCTTCCGATTTCGCGTTCAAAAACTCATGGTGGTAGAATGGCTGCTCGCCCAACTGGCCAAGAAGGCCGTAAAGCTGTAACTCACTTTGAAGTCACTGAGCGGTTCAACCACCACACTCTGCTGGATGTAAAAATCGAAACCGGACGCACTCACCAAATCCGCGTTCATTTGTTTTCGCAAGGCTACCCAATTGTTGGCGACAAGATTTACAAACAAAGAGGTCAAAAGCACGCAAAGATCGACCGCATCTTTTTGCACTCGCGCGAGCTAACAATTAAGCTCCCAAGTGGCGAAACCAAAACCTTCTCCGCGCCAATCCCTGCAAAACTTAAAGACTTCTTGAAAACGATAAAATAGGTCCCATAGGACCAATACGACCTATGACTTTCGACGAAGCGATAAACTTTCTACAGCAACGTACTCCGCTTAGAATTACACTGAGCGGCGACATTGGATCAGGCAAGTCTACTTTTTCCAAGCGCCTAGTTGAAGAACTTGGCATCGAAAGGGTTAGCGCCGGCGAACTTATGCGCGAAGAAGCAAAGCGTCGCGGTATAACGCTAGATGAGCTTAACGAGATTTACGAACAAGATGATAAATCTGATCGCCGGCTCGACAAGATGCAACAAGAGAAAGCTCGCGAGGTGGAGCGTGGAGTGTTTGAAGGAAGGCTCGCGTGGCACTTTGTCGAAAACCCTGATGCGCGCGTATTTTTAGCAGCCGATCCAGAAGTGGCGGCTGAGCGGGTGTGGGGTGATATGAATAATCCGCAACGCGACAAATACGAGAGCCAGGAGAGTCTTCGCAAAGCAAACATCGAACGAAAGAAATCAGAAACAAAGCGATACAAAGAATACTACGACCTAGATGCGTACGATCGTGCCAATTTCGATGTGGCGGTTGATACGTCGAAACTGTCGATCGACGAGGTTTACAAGCAGACAATAATAAAAATAGCCGAGCTTATTAAAGAGCTTGACGAAAAATAGTATTTAAGCTACACTCTGCGAAGTTAACAGTCCGTGTACGAAGGTATTAATGCCTTCCTCTGATGAGGCGAAGTAAATTATATTAATATGTCTGATGAAGACAAGAAGGCCGAAGGCCACGATGACAATAACAATGACGATGGCACTAAGGTGGAGGCTCCGGCTGAAGAGGCTGTTGAGAAGCCAGAAGAGGAGCTTAAAGCTGAAGGCGAGGAGCTTAATCAGGAAACCGAAGAGCTTAAGGCGGATGACGCAGAGCTTAAGGTCGACGAGGCGGCAGAAACTGCTGAAACATCTGAAACCGTTGAAACCTCTGAAACTGAGCCTACCGAGACTGAAACCGATGAAGCCAAAATCGAGGAACTAAAAAATCGAAATGTTATACCGGGAATGGTTGTGCGCGTGCACGAGAAAATCCAGGACATTAGTCCAAAAGGAGAGCCACGAGAACGAATTCAGATTTTTGAAGGAATCGTAATCGGTCTTGGCGGCAAGGGAATCAGTCGTACCGCTACAGTACGCAAAGACTCAAAAGGCTGGATGGTGGAAAAAATCTTCCCGCTCAACTCACCAAATGTTGATAAGATTGAAGTGGTTAAACAGTACCGAACTCGCCGAGCTAAGCTGACCTTCCTGCGAGGTAAGTACAAGAAGAAACTTAGGGAGGTTAAGAGCGAGAAGTAGACAGAAGTCAGAAGACAGTAGATTAAAAAAGACGGGATCTCGATGACCCCGTCTTTTTTGTTTATCGATTTGTAGATTCGTAGCCTTTTGTAGGTTTGTAACGACAAGCCTACATCACCGCTTTCAAGTACCCCGCAGTATACCCCCCTTTTGACTTTGCAACTTCCTTCGGCGTTCCCTCGGCCACTATCAACCCGCCCTTCATTCCGCCTTCCGGGCCCATGTCAATAATCCAATCAGACGATTTCATAACATCTGTGTTGTGTTCGATCACAAGAATGGTGTTGCCTTTATCGACCAGGGCATGCAACACTCCTAGCAGACGGCCGATGTCGTCAAAGTGAAGTCCAGTTGTTGGCTCGTCCAAAATGTAGAGCGTCTTTCCGGTCGCGCGCCGCGAAAGCTCGGTTGACAACTTCACTCGCTGAGCTTCTCCGCCGGAGAGGGTTGTCGCGCTCTGGCCGAGTTTAACATAGCCGAGTCCGACTTCGTGCAAAACGTTTAGTTTATCGTAAATGTTCGATCGGTCGGCAAAGAATCGTCGCGCCTCGTCAACGGTCATATTTAAAACATCGGAGATGTTCTTGCTCCTGTAGTGAATTTCGAGCGCGTCCTGATGATACCGGCTGCCATTACACTCAGTACAATCTGCATAAACGTCCGGCATGAACTGCATCTCGATTCTGATTTGTCCGTCGCCCGAGCAGGTTTCGCACCTTCCGCCACCCTTAACATTAAAGCTGAATTTTCCAGCGTCGTAGCCACGGAGTTTCGCCTCCGGCACCTCGGTAAACAAATCACGGATGGCCGTAAAGACTCCGGTGTAAGTTGCCGGGTTAGATCGCGGAGTGCGCCCAATTGGCGACTGGTCAACCGCAACAACCTTATCGATATTTTTAAGGCCTTTGATTTCTTTATGCTCGCCCGGGAACGCCTTAGCGCGGTAAAACTTTTTAGCAAGCGCCTTGCCCAAAATCTCCAAAATGAGCGTTGACTTTCCGGAACCGGACACGCCGGTAACGCAAACCATTTTGCCAAGCGGGATGTCAACCGTAAGGTCTTGCAGGTTATGTTCCTTAGCTCCAACGATTGTAATTTTTTGACCGCTCCCCTTCCTGACACTCTTGCGGGCTTTGATTTCTTTCTTGCCAATCAAGTACTGGCCGGTGAGCGATTCTGAATTTTTCTCCAAATCCTTAGGAGTGCCTTCGGCAACAACTTGCCCGCCATACTCGCCTGCGCCAGGGCCAATGTCAAAAACATAATCTGCGCTGCGGATCATTTCCGCATCATGCTCAACAACGATTACCGAGTTGCCCATGTCACGAAGACCTTTGATGGTTTCGATTAGCTGCTCGTTGTCACGCGGATGAAGACCAATTGACGGTTCATCTAACACATAAATGACCCCGGACAGCGCTGAGCCTAACTGAGTAGCCAATCGCACGCGCTGCGACTCGCCGCCAGAGAGACTGACCGCGCTTCGGTCAAGCGTAATGTAGCCAAGGCCCACATGAATAAGGTGATCAACGCGTTCGCGGACTTCCTTTGCAATGCGCTCAACTACCATTCGCTCGACTTCGCTCAAGCTTCCGTTTGTCTTTTTACCACCGTTTGTTACTTTAAGAAGGTCGTCAAAAAACTGCGGAGCGTCTTCAATCGGCCTAGTAACAACATCGGCAATTGACTGTCCGGCAATTGTAAACATCAATACCTCCGGTCGAAGCCGCTTGCCATTACAATCCGTACACAGCATAGACCTCATGTAAGTCTCCAACTCCTTTCGAACATACTCGCTTGAAGTCTCGCGATACTTTTGCTCCAACATTCCAATCACGCCCGGGAAAGTAACCTCCTTATCTTCTAACTCGTAAACCTCGTCGCCGGTTCCATTAAGCACCAGGTCAAGCTTTTTCGGAGTAAACTTTTCAAGCGCCATGTGAAGGCTGAACTTTTGTTTTTTGCCCACTGCCTCAAGCAGCTTCATGTATCCGTTCTGATTTCCCGCAATTCTGCTCCACGGCTTTACCACCCCCTCGGCAAGAGTGAGACGCTTATTTGGGATTACAAGCTGAGGCTCCAGAACCAGTTTGATCCCAAGTCCGGTGCAACCCGGGCAGGCGCCATGTGGGGAGTTAAACGAGAACAATCGTGGTTCCGGTTTTGGTATTGAAAATCCGCCGGGCAGGTCAAAGCCGCGAACAAGCGGCTCTTCGTCGCCCGTGTCGTCGCGGTACATTACCAAGCGGTCGTTTCCAAGGTCGAGCGCTTTTTCAAGCACTACGCGCATGCGCTCAATAGGCACATTCGCGGCTGCAGGAAATCGCTCAGCTAAAATCTCAATCGTGTGTTCTTTTGTCTTTTGCTTGCGCATGGCGATCGCCTCTTCCAGATCCATCATTAATCCGTCAAATCGAACTTCGGCGAATCCTGCATTCTGAGCAGCAACAAGCACATGCTGATGTTCGCCCTTTGCATTCTCAACCATTGGCACAAAAAGCATTACCTCTGCGTCTTTATTAACTTCAATAATCCTCTCTGCCAGATCGTCCAGCGTATTCTCTTCGATCAGCTTCCCAGTTTTCGGATTGTGCGGGCGCGCGACTCGGGCAAACAGCACCCGGAGATAGTCATAAATCTCAGTGACCGTGCCAACCGTTGACCGCGGGTTGTGCGAAGATGACTTCTGGTCGATCGCCACGGTTGGAGAAAGGCCGTCAATCGCATCAACATCCGGCTTATCTTGTAGTTCCAAAAATTGGCGGGCGTAGCTGGAAAGTGATTCCATGTAGCGACGCTGACCTTCGGCATAGATTGTGTCGAAAGCGAGCGACGACTTACCGGAACCGGACAAACCAGTCACGACCACCAATTTATTTTTGGGGATATCGACGTCGATGTTTTTTAAATTGTGAACCCGCGCTCCGCGCACGGAAATGTTTTCGTTTGGCATGCTATGCAATTCAAATTACGAATCGGAGCATAGCATAGGTTTTTAATTCGTGCAAGAGCTGGAGTGGCTACCAGGAAGAATGGCAGCTCAGAGCGCTTGAAGTGCCATCAGCATTAATACATTCCAGATCTAAAAATAAAGTTCTTGCCTGACTTCCAAACCCAATGGCAGCAGATATATTCTTAAATTGGCTCTCGAACGCAGATTTCATAAGCTGGCCTATCGTATCCATTTCGGCAACAAAGCTATTATCAAAACAGCCGATCTGTGTCAGATAATTAACAGGCCCTTTAAAAATCAAGAAATCCGGAATCAAGCTTGGCTCAACAATGCTAGACATTATCCAATCTCCATAGCTGAACACATGGCATGATCCATCGGGCGGAGCAAAGTCACAAGGGTCCGAATCGCAAATTTTTGTAAGAAGCGGGTGATTATCGTCGGCGCCATAAAAGTCGTCCAGTTCATTGATCCACCCCCAATGCTCATAAGGGAATGTTGCTAGCTGCGTAAGGCCCCATGCATTATCGTAAGACCTACAACTTGCCCCATGATCTTGCTCCAGCCTTTTACATTCAAGTGACGCGCTGTCTTTAGGATATACTATTTCTGCGCAAGCATTTTGTTCCGTCAGACTAGTCAAAGATGCATCATAATATTCACAATAATAAAACTTCTTTTCTTCTAGTTCATTCACTGTTTGCTTATGAAGCGTGCGGGCGCAATTATTTTCGCTTGGCGGCAACGCGTCGTTAACGCTCGTGCCAAAAGAATGGCCACAACGCATGCAATCGTACTGATCTGCGCCGACCGACATACAGGCCTCAACTTCCTCCTCACAAGTCGAATAAACACAAGTGTCTCCTGCTTCAAGCTGCAGGATCACTCCTTCTGGCACGCTTTCAATTTTACCAGTGTCGCCACAAACTCCTGTGCCTCCTGGGTTCATTGTAACTTCAGCATCGGACACAATTAATGCCTCGCAGGTTGAATTCGCATCTAAGAAAACAATGCGTCGCACCTTTGGCGGCGAAAGAGCCTGGAAGCTGACAAGGTTAGGGTCGACAAGCGCGGCAATCGAGTACGCGCTGAGAATCAATATCAAACCAATCACAGCTTTGCCCATCCTTTCCTTTGCCTTGCCAAGCTGAGCGGGATTTCCGCGCGCTAACATCCACTGCAACCCGCCGATCATTAACATAATAATCGCAACAAGCCCTGCAGCAGGGATCAGGAACAAATAAACCGCTTCAATGTATGCACCAATGCTACCAACTTCGGTCATTTCGCCAATTGCCACACTTAAGCTAATGTTCCCCGGCTGGTTATAGCAATGCCCTTCTCCGGCAATACATTCCGATTCTTGGCCTCCCCAAACAGACTCTACTTCTTCTCCGTTGATCTTAGTAATGTCAGCTTCGCACTCGGCCTGAGTCCAGCACAGCTGATTACTGACCGGCTTCTGGTCTTCCTGCTCGCTTGTGTAGCATCCTAAATATGGAGTGCCTTCGCCTTCATTGCAGTCGCTTCGGCACGAGGTTTTTGAGTCGCGAGTTCCGATCGACCCGGCCCCTTGCGCGCTCTTGCAATAGCATGTGCACGGATCTTCAGCCGCATTAATCGATGCGGTAGGAGTCAGGATCGCGAATATTAAGAAGGTTAACAACAATGTCTTTTTAATCATACGGTAATATTGTATCATCAAGTCCGTTAGAATGACCAATGCCCAAGCAACCAATTCCCAATGAATTCCCAATGTCCGATCCCCAATGCCGCCAACTGTCTCCCTGAACGATCGCGAATCGTTAAGTGAAGGGTCTAGCGAACGCGTTTGGACCCAGGCGCTATCACTAGATCCTTCGTCGCCGAGTAACTGAGCTCCTCAGGAAGTAGATTGGTCATTGTGCATTGGATATTCATTGGTCATTGGGTTTTTGTGAATTGATCATTGACGAAAAACGCTACATCTGGTAGTCTATACCCCATCAGACTAGAACAATTATGCCTAGTGGTACAACTTCGAAAAGGCTACATTACATCTATGTACTTCGGAGTAAAAAAGATGGTAAAAACTACGTAGGCTACTCTGCCTTTATTGCTGAGCGCCTTTTGCAGCATAGCTCAGGAAAGGTTGTATCGACGCAACATAGAAGACCGCTGAAGTTGATTTATCTAGAGGCATGTTTATCCAAAACTGACGCCCTGCGTCGTGATAAGTATTTAAAAACCACTGACGGTAGAAAATTCTTGTCCAAACGTTTAAAGGACTACTACGGTCCACACACTAATTCGAAGTTGTCCCACTGGGTATGACCCTAAATATCATCCAAATTATACTCGCGGTTTTGCTTATTGGAGCAATACTAATCCAGGCCAGAGGAGGCGGTCTTGGGGCAGTATTTGGAGGCGAAGGAAACGTCTTCCGAACAAAGCGCGGGATCGAGAAAAAGCTCCACACCACAACGATCGCGCTCGCGATTCTGTTCCTTGGCGTATCGTTATTGAATGTAATCTACTAACACATCGCGTTAGTGATTGAGTGGTTGGGCGAAAAGCTAAAGTGATTGAGTTATCTGACAACCGAAGCACTCAGCCGCTCCCAACAATTAGAATGTCCAACGGCATAGGTAAAAAAATATTCATGCAAATCAATAAATGGCGAACTGCTGTCGCCTCTATTTTTCGTAAAAAAGGAAGTCCCGCCAAACACAATGGATCCAATCTGGCCATGCACCAAGTGCTCCGCGCGCGCGAAGTAAAAAAGCTTCCAACCTCCGGCCAGCTTCGCCATCTTCCAAAAATTCTGACCAAATCTGAAAAACGAATCGCGCTTGGCGCAGTAGCTGTAATTATAGTAGCCGGTGCCGTTCTTGGATTTAACCTGTTTTATGCAAAACGAGTGGAAGCTCCCGCGTTCGGTGGCGAATACACTGAGGGCCTGATTGGCGCGCCACAGCTCATTAATCCTCTCTACTCGCTCACAAGCGATGTTGACACCGACCTTTCACGGCTCATCTACAGCGGGATCATGCAATACGACTCACAGGACGGCCTAATTTACGATCTTGCCGAATCGGTCGATATTTCAGAAGACGAAACAGTTTACACAATTAAACTCCGCGACGACGCCAAGTGGCATGACGGCTACAATGTGCGCGCAGAGGATGTAGTTTTCACTTTCAGCGCAATGCAAAATCCGGACTACCGAAGTCCGCTCTTACTAAGCTTCTCAGGCGTACGAGTTGAACAGGTTGACGACCTTACAGTGCGCTTTACGCTCGAGGAACCGCTGGCGCCATTCTTGTCCATGCTCACAATCGGGATTCTTCCTTCCCACATTTGGGAAGCGGTGAGCCCAATCAACGCAACTCTCACAGAGCTAAATAAAAAGCCGGTTGGCTCAGGCCCGTACCAGTTTGAAAAGCTTGTGCGCGATTCAGGCGGAACAATACGAACCTACACTCTTACAGCGAACAGGGACTATTACCGCGGAAGCCCGAACATTGAATTTCTACATTTCAAATTCTACAGCGACATGGTTTCAGCAGTAGACGCGCTCAAGAATCGCAATGTCGAAGGGCTGAGCTACTTGCCACTTGAATATGTGAAAGATATCGAATCTGACAACAGCCTCAGTGTCCAATTCCCTACCTTGCCGCAATACACCGCCAGCTTCTTTAACCAGGACAATTCTGACGCGCTTTCCGACAGTGATATTCGAAAGGCACTCGCGCTTGCAACCGACAAGGAAGCGATTATTGAATCAGCGCTTGGCGGCTATGGAAAATCAATAGATTCTTTCGTCCTCGAGGGCATGATCGGCGAGCATCCGGACATTGCAACAATTGAATTTGACCTGGAAGCCGCTAAGTCTCAACTTGAAGAAGCGGGATGGACGCTTGAAGAGGGCGCGGCTGTGCGAACAAAAGACGGCGTTGCGCTTGAGTTAAGTATTACAGCACTTAATTCTTCCGACTTGGCCGTTGCGGCCGAAGAGCTTGCCCGGCAGTGGACCGAAGCCGGCATCCTGGCCAGCACCCGCCTTGTTGGAAGCACTGAATTTTCCAACGATATTTTGCGCGACAGAAACTACCAGGTTCTTCTCTCCGGCGAGCTCTACGGAATCGATCCAGACCCGTACGCATTCTGGCACTCGTCCCAAACAGACTACCCTGGTCTAAACCTATCCGGGCTTTCCAACCGAAACGCGGACGAATATATCGAAACCGGCCGCAGTACAATTGACACGGAAGCGCGCGCCGAAGCCTACCGAGCGCTGCAGGACATTGTTGCGGAAGAAGTATCGGCTATATTCATCTACCAGCCCCTCTACGCATTTGCCACATCCAATAAAATTCAAAATATAGATGTGCGCCAGATCATTGTTCCTGCCGACCGCTTCAGCCGAGTGAATGAGTGGTATATTAAGACTCGCAGGGTTATAAAAAAATAGGTCGTATTGGTCCTAAAGGAACTGTTACGCTTGACGAAAACACGCCATTGTGTTACAGTCTGGCCTTAAACATCGTGAGGGGGAACAAAAACATAATGGGCGGATGGCGGAATTGGTAGACGCGCTAGCTTCAGGAGCTAGTGGGAGCAATCTCGTGAGGGTTCGAGTCCCTCTTCGCCCACCATTTGAAAATCTCAGGCATCGCCTTTGATTTTCTCATGGCAAACCACGGCCGAGTAGGTTGCCACAAGCTTAATTTCATTTTACCTGTGCTATACTGTAGCCAGCAGCCGAATTTTCTTGATCATCGATTGAGGCAATTCGATTGTTCTCCGAGGTCCGCGTTAGGGTCGATTACTCGATCCTAAAAAATAATTTAATAATACTGACAAGCTCGTTTTTGGTGTGCTTGATCAGTGAATCAACCTACTCCCAACGGACTTTAGTCCGGCTCGCCTGTCGAACGCCACTGAAGTGACCGAGAAGTAACAGGGTTGGTTAAAAATCAAAAAATCTTATGATAGAAAAAAAGACTGCCCCGCGCAGTGGAGCAAGACGCTCCCGAAAGCGCAGAGCCCGACCGGGACAAAACAAAAAAAACCAACAGCCAAAAACCCCTTTTAAGAAAACGGCTGTCAAAACATTTCACGCGCCTACCGGAGACAAGGTGCGCGTAATGGCTCTTGGCGGGCTTGAAGAAGTCGGACGCAACTGTACTCTGATTGAGTACAAAAACGACATTATCCTTATTGACATGGGGCTGCAGTTCCCAGAAGAGGATATGCCCGGCGTTGACTACATTATCCCAAACATGAGCTACCTCAAGGGCAAGGAAAAAAATGTTCGCGGCGTGATTATTACTCACGGACACCTAGACCACATTGGCGCAATTCCTCACACAGTGCCAAGCATTGGCAACCCGCCGGTTTATGCGCTCCCGATTTCGGCAGGAATCATTAAAAGGCGTCAGACCGACTTCCAGAGCTCAAAGGTAAATGTTAAAAATATCGAAGCTACCTCTGTATTGAAGCTCGGAGCTTTTAAGGTTCACTTCTTCCACATTAATCACAACATACCTGACTCTGTCGGAATTATTGTGGAAACCCCGGCAGGAATTATTGTGCACACCGGTGACTGGAAATTCGACTACCACCCGGTAGGAACCCAGCCGGCTGACTTTCACAAGATTGCATCGCTCGGGGCTGCGGGCGTGCTGCTTCTAATGGGAGACTCTACTAACGCTCCGTCGCCCGGACATCAGACTTCGGAAAAAGTGATTGGCGAAGAGCTCAGGGGCATACTTGAAAAGGCCAAGGGGCGCGTGATAATCGGAACCTTTTCTTCACTGCTCTCGCGCGTTAAACAAATCATTGAAATCTCCGAACAGCTTGGCCGCAAGGTGGCGCTCGATGGATACTCAATGAAAACAAACGTTGAAATTGCGCGAGAACTTGGATACATCCATGTGAGCTCAAAAACACTGATCCCAATCGATAGTATCCGCAACCACCCCGACGACAAAGTAACAATAATCTGTACCGGAGCTCAGGGCGAAAGGCGCGCTGCGCTGACGCGGATTGCAAACGACGAGCACCGCGACATTAAAATCAAACCCGGAGACACTGTAATCTTCTCAAGCTCAATTGTGCCTGGAAACGAGCGGTCGGTTCAGCGCCTTAAGGATACGTTCTACAGAAAGAAAGCGATTGTGCTGCATAAAGACATTCTTGACGTTCACGCCGGCGGCCATGCAAAAAAAGAAGACATCAAGCTAATGCTCTCGCTCATGAAGCCAAAGTACTACATGCCGATTGAGGGCAATCACTTCCTACTTTGTGAAAACGCAGAGGTCGCCTATGAAATGGGCTGGAAGCAAAATGAGGTCTTTGTTGCAGACAACGGCCAGGTCGTGGAGCTTTGGAAGGACAGCAAAGGCGGAAGCGCGCGACTAACCAACGAGAAGGTGCCGACAGATTACATATTTGTGGACGGCCTTGGAGTTGGAGATGTGTCGCAGGTGGTTCTGCGCGACCGCAAGGTGCTTGCCGAAGACGGGATGGTGATGGTGATTGTGCAGGTCAGGCGTCAAAGTGGCAAGCTGGTCGGCATGCCCGACATTGTAAGCCGTGGGTTCGTGCATATGAAGGAGAACAAAAAACTCATTAACGAAACCCGAAGCCTTGTACAAAAACTGATGGTTGACAACGACCCCAAATCGCAAGCAGACCCGTCAAACATCCGCAACAATATCCGCGATGAAGTTGGAAAATTCTTGTTCAAAAAAACCGAACGCAGGCCAATGATACTGCCGGTTGTGATTGAAGTTTAAGCCTGAAGTGATTGAGTTATTGAGTGGTTGAGTAATTAAGTAAAGCGAAAGACGAGTCGGAAGGCTCGTTTTTTGCTTATAAACTCTTATTGTTGCTATAATATCGCTATGGCAACTCAGTCACTAAATCACTCAGTCACTAAATCACTTCTGATATGCGCGTACTGACCGGAATCCAACCAACTAACATCCTCCACATCGGCAACCTTTTTGGCGCGCTTATTCCCGCTACCGAACTTCAACGAGACAATGACGTCTTTATGATGATCGCTGACTACCATGCGATTACCGTCCCACAGAGCCCGGAGGATTTGCGAGACAATATACTTTTCACCACTGCGGCCTATATCGCGGCCGGCATTGACCCAAAGCGAACGGTGCTGTTCCAGCAGTCACAGGTGTCCGCGCACACCGAGCTTGGCTGGATCCTCCAGTGCTCTGCCCGCATGGGCGAGGCTGAGCGGATGACTCAGTTCAAAGACAAGGCGCGAGGCAAGGCGGAAAATGTTTCAGTCGGTCTATTTACATACCCGGTTTTGATGGCTGCTGATATTTTACTTTACGGAACAGAAGTTGTGCCGGTTGGCGCTGATCAAAAACAGCATGTTGAACTTGCGCGCGACTTGGCGGAAAGGTTTAACCGTGACTTTGGCGACACATTCGTTGTTCCGGAGCCGATGATTAAAACCCATGGTGCCCGTTTAAAGTCACTTAGCGACCCAGAAGTAAAAATGAGCAAAAGCGCTGCCAGCTCAAAAAGTTTTATTTCAATAATGGACACTGCCGACATCATTGCCAAGAAGATTCGCTCAGCAGTAACTGATTCAGAACCCGGCGTACGCGTGGATGACAATCGGCTAGGGCTTTTAAACCTGCTTACCATTTACAGCCTTGTAACAGAAGAAACTATGACCAGCGTTGCAGAACGCTACGACGGCAAAGGCATTAAAGACCTGAAAGACGACTTAGCCGAGGCGCTCGCGATGTACTTGGTGCCACTTCAGGCAGAGATTAAAGGGTTGATGGAAAACCGCGACGAGCTGGTAGATATTATTAGAATTGGTTCAGAGGCTGCAGCCGAGGTGGCGAACAAGAAACTAACAGATGTAAAAAATAAGCTTGGCATCGCATTTTGAGTCCTATAGGTCAAATTTATCCAATGGGACCTATTTCAATATAAAGCCTGCTTGACAAAGCGGGTTTTATATTTTAGACTCTCCCTATCGCCCTCCCGGGGGAAGGCGATACAACGGTCAGTCCCCAACAACCAGCTGCAAAAGGTGTAGTAGTGGAAACCTCCCGCCAACCTCCCGCCTCCTCATTCGATGGAGGCTCGACCGCTTCTCCTGGCCACCCGGCCACAGCCCCGCGTTCATTGCGCCATACGCAAACGCCCCGAGACCGCCGCGATGTGCTCTCCAAGGCCATCCGCGACAAGATCGGCGACGGCGCGAAGATCGACTGCAAGACCGGGGCCATGCTCGCGATCACGGTCAAGATGGTCGAGCTGTTCGGCTACGACGGGAAAAGCATGGATGCGCTCGAAACCTTCGCCGATCGCGCAATGGGTCACGAGTTCAGGAACCTGGACGAATTCGCCAGTGCTCTCCCCGACCTCGGCCCGGCGCAGGCCCTGGTGCTCAAGAACCGACTTCATGTCCTGCCCGCAACCGAACCTGGCAGCGTGCAGGCCGCAATGGCAAACTTCGTCGAGAGGTTCGCCGTGCGGTACCCTGACGCCATCGCCCTTTGGGAGCGCGCACTCGACCGCATCGCAAGCGGCGAGATCGCCAACCACGCCGCGCTCGCGAGGGCGCTGCCCGTGTACTTCCAGAACACGTGCCTGGCAGATGGAGAGCTCACTGCCGCAAGCAGCCGCGCCTTTCACGGCAACGGCCGCAAGCTCCAGTCTCTGATCTAGCCGACCCGCTCGGCACCCGTGCCCCCAGACGCAAGTCCGGGGGCATTTATTATTGACAAAATCGACCAAATATGCTATTATTCACGAGTTCAGGAAACAAGACAATCGCTTCAAGCTTGGCTTGATGAGGAAAGTCCGAACACCGCATGCGTGGTAACGCGCATGTAAAAAAGAGCGTTGCTAACGGCAACCGGGCGAGTGTAATTTGAGGAATTAGATCTATTCCTTGATAGCGTGAAGC
Organism: bacterium; assembly: GCA_043818555.1. GTDB lineage: Bacteria > Patescibacteriota > Patescibacteriia > UBA9934 > UBA9934 > JAUYIW01. Next base: position 58,985 of record JBDRFP010000019.1, read on the forward strand.
CTAGGGAAAGTGCCACAGAGACAATACTAACCAGTGCTTCGCACTGGAATGATCAATGACCGAATATTCAATCTCCAATGAATACCCAATGTTTAATAACCAATGAAAATTGGGAATTGAGAATTGGAAATTCATAGAGAATTGAAACTTGGAAATTGGACATTCCGATGCGGAGCATCGGTGAAACGTGAAAAGTTCGATGGTGTCGCTTGCGGCTACATCGATCGCCCCGTGGTGACGCGGTGGCGTGGTAAACCCACTCTGGTGAAAGAGCAAATTTGGTAGCTCGATTGAGGCGTCTGGCAACAGGCGTCCTAGACAAATGATTGTCAGCCAGTGCTTCGCACTGGAATGCTCAATGACTAAACATCCAATCTCCAATGAATCCCCAATGTCCAATAACCAATTAAGATTGGGAATTGAGAATTGGAAATTCATTGGGAATTGGAACTTGGAAATTGGACATTCCGATGCGGAGCATCGGCCTACAGAATTCGGCTTATTCGTTTCCTGAACATCAAAAAAACTCACGCAAGTGAGTTCTTTTGTTTATAAAGAAATTCCCCACACCTTCTTGCGAAGGTGTGGGGAAGAGAACGCAGGAGATCAGGTCACAGGTACTACTACACTCCCGCGGGAGACAACGCCATCGCACGAGTTCCTGACCTCAACGTGATTGGCGCTTAAGCTAGGCTGCGAGAAGCCGAACCAGCCCGCGTCGGGCGCGCTGACCTCGTCGTAACGCGAGCCTGGCAGATCTACGCCATGGTGTCGGAGAACTTTCTCGTGCTCAACCGGCAGGTGGAGGCCTTCGCAGGTAACGAGTCCATACTCGTCGTCCGCGTGGTTGTCCATCCACCAGGCGACCGTGTGGTCGG
>JBDRFP010000020.1:0-10699 GCA_043818555.1 bacterium
CCGTTTCACTCCGCACCACGCTGCGCTTTCCTCCCTTCGGTCGTCAGGTCACTTAACAGCGATTATCCGAGAAATCCCTCGGCTCGGGATTTCTCCAAATTGCTTCGCTACGCTCCGCAACTTCGGATAATCACGATGTTATACGACATTTGAGAGTGTGCCTTTACTCTAGTAAAAAGTGGGGCTAAATTTATATAAACGATCTAACCTCTTATCTTGATATGGAGAAAAAAATTGTAGAAAAAATATTTGAATCGCACGGTTTAGGTGAAGTGGAGTCCGTTGCAAATATTGAAATCGGCTTCACAAACAAGGTCTATATTGTGAATGACGCTTATATTCTCAAAGTTTGTGAAGATGAAAGCAATGAACAGAAGTTTGAAAGCGAGGTATTTTTCTACAATTTTTTTAAAGATAAAATTCCTGTTCCTAAAATCAAAGTTTTTGACAAATCCAAAAGTATTTATGGCAAATTTTTCATGATTTACCCCAAGATTGAGGGCGACAATCTGTATGCAAAATGGCATTTGTTAAGCAATGAGCAAAGAAAAATCATCATCAAACAGCTTTGCGATATTCTGAAAGTTATAAACAAATCGCCATACGATGAATTTTTGCAAAAGTTTGATGTAAATTTTTCGGACAACTGGCACGATAAGATACTCAACCAAATCCAAAACTCATTAAAGAAAATAGAAGAAAAGAAACTTCTGTCCTTTGAATTTATCAAAGCCATCAAAAAATTCGTGGACGACAATCATAATGTTCTTAAAGAACAAAAAATGGCCTTTGTGTATTGGGATGCTCACTTTGATAATATTCTTGTTCAAGACACAAAGATTGTCGGAATTTTAGATTTTGAGAGGACAGAAGTTTCTTCAATGGATTTCGTTTTGGATATTATCAAAAGAATGGTTGAGTATCCGAAAAAGTATATGTCCGAAAAATTTGAAAAATTTGCCAAAAAAGAAGACTACGCCGATCTCTTAAAATGGTTTCAGGAATTTTAAACAGAACTTTTTGAATTTTAAAATTTGGATAAGAGGTTAGATCTTTATGCAGTTGAACACGATTTAGATACTTTGATTTGGTATCCGAATTCTAAAGAGGTTAAGCAAATGATAGCCAAAACAGTGAAGTATGACAGCCCCACTTTTTAGAACAATGAACGGCACACTCTCAAACGCAAGGGGACGCTGCGCTTTCGCTCCACTGCGTTACGCTCACCCTCGCCTAACAAGGGATATACGGTTCAGCCCTCGGCTCGGGCTTCACCCAAATTTTTCTTCCACTTCGTTCCAGAAAAACTTCGTATATCCCTAACGTTGTACAAAATAATGAAAAATTCTTTTTGCCCTATTGGGCAAATTGATCAAAGCGACCTTTAGATCGCCCGCTTGCGGACAGCCCAAAGGTAGTCCCTACATCGAAGGGCTTGGAGGCGCCCAGCCCCAGGGGCAGAACGATAAGATTTCTCACGTTCGTTCGAAATGGTGAGGCGACACTGTCAACTCAAAGAAAAACACGACCCGCAAAGGCCGTGTTTTTCGTTTTGTTTAGAATGACAGATTGTCGACTACAGAAGTATCTGTATCGGCATCGTCTGCTACTGGGGCCTCTTCGCGCTCGCGTGGGACGCGGGGGCCACGGGAACCTTCTGGTTCAAAGATTTTCAGATTAACTCGGGCATTGTTCTTAGCTCCTACAATTTTGAGAAGCGTTCGGATAGATCGAGCGGTCTGTCCGCTGCGTCCGATTACATAGCCCATATCCTCTGCGTTGATGTGCAGGGTGATTAGTACACCGCGCTCATCTATAGTTCGTTCTGTACGCACATCGTCCGGGTGATTCACGATCGCCCGTACTATGTACTCAACGAATTCCTGATCAAATTCCATACGCCTTAATCAAGTTGTTAATAAGTTAACAGAATTACTGTAATAGGTCCCGCGATGACTAGCCGCAGCATCTATTACTCGGCACTAGTATAGCATATTCTTGTCTGAGCGTCAATTCCTTATTCTTCGGTTTTTTCTTCAGGCGCATCGTCAGCTTTAACCTCCTCAGCTTCAGGTTTAACCTCCTCGCTTGTCGCAATAACCTCCGCGTCCTCAGTCTTAACCTCTGCGTCATCCACTTTAACCTCTTCTACCTCCGTGTCACCGTTATTGCCACTGTCATCGTTTGCAACCTCCGCCTTAGCTTCCTCGGCCTTCGCAGCCTCCGCTTCCTTAGCCTTCTCGGCATCTGCAGCCTTCTTTTCCTCTGCCGCCGCCTTCTTGCCCTCCGTCTTAGCGGCGCGCTTCTTGCTGATGGTCACAGACTTCTGCTTAGCGCCTTCAATAATTCCGGCGTTCACAAGCATGTTGTGAACAGTTTCCGAAGGCTGAGCGCCGGAGCCGATCCAGTGCTTAATGCGCTCTTCATTTAGAGTAATGTTTTCTCCTTCAGCACGCGGATTATAATTTCCCACGATCTCAATGGCATCTGCCCATGGGTCTTTGTGCTTTTCGATCACCACAATTCGATACTGTGGTTGCTTCTTTTTTCCTGTTCTCGAAAGTCTTATGGTCAACATAGCTTAATTAGCTTATAGCTTCGTTAGCTTTTTAGGTTAAAACATATTTTTGAGCCACATCGCCTAACAAGCCAATAAGCTAGCGAAGCTAATGAAGCTCTTACAATGCTCGCATGTTACCTGACGAGCATAGACTTGTCAACCCCTGTGGGGGCAAATCGGTCATAATGACCATGACAGGCGGTTTGACACAATCGACAATTTGTGTTAATATTTACGGTCAATTTCGACAAACCATAAATCCTGAAAGGGAGGAAAAATGGATTCAAGTCAGAAGCGTCCGTTTCATGAGACCATTGTGGACGCAATCAGGAGTTGTCCGAGTCCATCGACCGGCGAGATTTTCCGTCTGTTCCGGCTTATCCGACAGACGAAGATTCCGAAGGGGCACGACGAGATCGTGGCCGCGATCGACAAGGCGTTCGACTTCCCCGGCTCTTCCAAGTACGCGCGAGAAGTCAACGCGACCCGCGCGAGTGTGCTCGCGCAGAAGGTCGACGAGCCAAAGGGCGATTTGGCCGAATTGGTCGAGTGGCATCGAGCCAAAAGTGAGCGTGAGTTGCTGGAGGCGCTGCTGTTCCAGACCAAGGGCGACAGGGCCAAGGTCGCCGAGGCGCTGCAGCTCAATCTGTCAGCGCTGAACTTGAAGATTCGCAAGCACAAGCTTGACAGCTTCGCAGTTATCGTCGGTTCCGATTCGCAGGACTAGCCTTTACGGGCTTCCTGCCTACCCCACGCTTCGGCGAGCTTAGCTCGCTCCGGCGTGGGGATTTTTTTTGACGCTTTCGTGCGAAAGCGCCCGAGCCTCTTTGGTACTTTCGCGCGAAAGGTTCTAAGCGACCAAGAGTCAATCCAGCTTCGATCTAGCCCTAAACAAGCTCAATCGAAAACATCCAAATAAAAACCCCCAACCGGAGCTGGGGGGAAGGGCTAGAAGGTTATCTGGGCTGCAATGTGCAGACTCGATCCTTCCTCTGCGTTTTCTAGCGGAACTAGTGCGGCTCCACGAAGTTTGGTGTTCTTCGAGGTCGCGTAGTTCATTCCTAGGAGCATCTGCGGCCATGCCACGTCGTCCTCTCGCAGGTCGTAGAGCGCCTCGATTCGCGCGTATGGCTCGATTCTGTCTTCAGACTTCCAGACTACCAGGTACCACCAGCCAAGGCGGGGAACCGTGTCCGTGTCTTCGGGCGTGAGCGACCATGCGAGTTCGGCTTGCATAAGTAGCCTGTCCATGTCGAGCTCGGCGTAGGTGGCTGCGTTGTGGCGCCAGCCCATTGCCTGTGGGCCAGTTTGACCACTTGCTCCCACACTCGCCTTGCCGCTAGCGAACTCCACTCGCGCGTGTGCGTCTGGAATCGCGTTCTCTCCGATCTGCATGCCGTCACCGGTCACCAGGCCAAAGTCTACCTTGTGTTTGCCGAGCGTGTATTTGGCGAACAGTCCCTGATCCACAAGCGGTGCCGTAATTGCGGATCCAACATAGGAGACCTCAGTCATCAGGTGTGGCGGCAAGAGCCTCGAGAGGCCAACGCTGGTGAAGTAGCGCCCGACCGTGAGGCTGAAGTTCTTGCTTGGCACCCATGCTGCATTGGCCACAATGACCGGCGTAGCTCCGCCCGTTTCAGATGACGCCATGGCCAGCTTCATGAGGTACGCGGCATGCGGCGAGACCTTGCCGGAAATATCCACGTCGGCTTTCATGATGCTGAGCGCATTCGATTGAGAATCGGCATGCAAAAGCATCATCATCGCACCGCTCAAGTCCGGCTTCCTGGGGTCAATTGGCGGCCTCTCCATCTCATCGATGGTCAGCACCAGTTCTGGCACGTCCTCTTCCGGCTTCTCGCCAGCTCGAGCCGACTTCACAAAGAACATGAGCGGAGCGAATACAATCGACAACAGCAGCGTCGCGGCCGCCGCAGTCTTCACGCACAGTTCGCCAAAGAACCTCACAAGCATCACTTGTAACCTTTCGCCGTCCTCGATCTTGCGCTGCCACACGTGCGCACGATCGTCCTTGGACACGCGGTAATCCATGTTGTGTTTTTCTCTGTAGAGTTCTTTGAGGTGGTCCATTTCTTTCTCGATCGCCGCGCGCCTCATATCCAGCGCAACAGGCGTAAGCACATACAGTAGCGAGAGCGGGAATAAGAATGCGCCGAAGATCAGAGCTGCACCATCTTTCGGGTGCTTGATTGCCAGCACCAGCTGTTCGCAAACAAACTGGTACGGAGTTAGCGGGCGGATGCGCTTTTCGTGCTTTCGGCTGCGGATTAGCTCCACATGTCCGTAGATGAGCGCGAAGATGGCGAACAGAATGTTGGCCGCCAGGGTTGCCTTGCCAATGAAAAGAGCTTCTTGTTCGAACATGTTGCCTCCTTTGCTCGCATTAGGCGAGGCCTTACTCTAGCGCAAATCAGCCATTTTGTCAAAAATAAAATCCCCGACCGGACGAGCTAGGCTCGTTGGGGTCGGGGAGGGCTGGCGCTAGTCTTGGACGCTTTCGATGACGCGCTTAATGGTCCCATGTTCGCCGAATTCTACGAAGGCGACCTGTACGATCGTCCCGGGGAGTTCGGCAAACTTGTGCCTGGCCTCAATGTCGCTTCCAGCGTGCGCTAGGGTAATATGCGGCATGTAGTCGGTGCCGACTAGAAAGGTGCCATGCTTGCGGACAAGGTCGCGTTCCCTAATTGTGAGTCCTACCGCGCTATTGGCAGCAGTTGTAGCAGCTAGCTGATCAAGAAAATCAGACATCTTACGCGCGATTGAATGCGCCCGCATGATCTCGTCATCTTTGTCGGTCAGCCAGAGTACCCAGTTGTCAAAGAATACACCAACCTCGTTGTGCGTGACCTCGTGATGAACCAGGAATTGAAGGCTGTTGAGAGTCTGTAGCACAAAGCCCCGTGGGATATCGGCGACCGGCGCTTGGAACAGGGTGATGTGCGGATGCTTGACTGTGAATTCAGCACCGCCATCGTACGCGTTGCCCATTTCCAGCGCATCGTTGCGCGTGTCGACGTCAGGGATAGCAACAAAGCCGTATTGGCCGGTAAAGCTTTTTCCACAGAGGCGATTAAAGAATGAGAAGAGGCTCATGATGAACTCCTTGCGGGGATTGAGATTAAAAGATCTGCTTGGAGATTAGCATAGATTCTGCGTTTGGTCAACGCTTATTGCCATCCTGAGCGAGCATAGCGAGTCGAAGGATCTCTTGCTTTATGAATCCCCCCTGGGGTGGGGTGCCACCCCAGACCCCCACCCCCATTTCTTTGAAGCAGCAAAGAAATGGGGAAAAGAAACTGCTTCCGACTGCCTGCGCTCGCCCGGCATTAGACAGAGCATACGTCAGGGCATTTTGGACTCCATTCGTTTTTAATCGGTTACGAATGGGTTCAAAATGCAATTCCTGACTCCTGCTCTGCCAAAGCCGGTCGTGCTCGGAAGGTCGGCAAGGGGGAATCGGGAAACGAAAAAAACGCAACAGATCGCGTCCCGAGTGTCTACTATCTACCTTAGCTTATCGATGTGCCGATCCGACTGCGTCACCGATGTTCTCGAATCCGTCGCGCTTAAGTAGTTCAACAAGGCCCTTGTTAATCTCGCCAATGAGCTGCGGACCTTCAAATATCATGCCAGTGATTAGTTGTACTAGTGAAGCGCCATTGCGGATCATAGTGTACGCATCCTCAGCGTTAAAGATCCCACCTGTGCCGATAATGGTGTATTTGTCGTCGGCGGTTTTGTACAGGTGGCTGATAAGTTGGTTTGCCGGCTCATTCGTCGGTCTGCCGCTAATCCCACCTTCTCCAGCTTGTGTAATCTCGTCGTGCCGAATCGACGCTCGGTCGCGGCGCTTGGTTAGGTTGGCAATTATGAACCCGTGCACACGGTGACGATCGGCTACTTCTCTGAGTTCATCGAGCTGGTCGGTTGTTAGGTCTGGAGTAACCTTAAGCCAGATTTGTTTGCTAGTTTCGATTTTATTCAGCTCGAAAAGTAGCGCATTGAGTTTTTCAGGATTGTTAAACGGTTCACCGCCAAAGGCATTTGGACAACTTATATTCACGGTTGTAATGTCGCCGATCGAGGCCGTCAGCTTAAACGCTTTTACATAGTCGGCAATGCCAGATTGAGTGTCGACAGTATTAGGCGAGTTGGTCTTAGCGACGCTGGTGCTGACAGGCAATGCAAATTTCTTATCGCGAAGTCGTTTTGAAATCGCCTCAGCGCCGTCATTTTTTAGTCCATAGTTCACAACCAGCCCGCGCGAAAGTGGCAACCGCCAAAGTCGAGGTTTTGGATTGCCCTCGCACGGCTCGCCTGTAATCGATCCGATTTGCATAAATCCAGCGCCAACTGCCGGCATGGTATTAATGAGGTCCGCATTCTTATCAAATCCCGCTGCCAGACCGACTGGGTTACGGAAATAAATCCCACCGATCGTTTGCGCGAGCGCAGGATGGTCAAAACGAAACAGCTTTTCGGTTACAAGTCGCATAGGACCTATCCGGCCAATAATTTTGCCCAACTTAACAACTTCGTCATGAACCTTTTCAGGATCTCGACGGAAATAAATTGGTTTGGCCACGTGTTTATAGGCAAGTTTTATGATTGATGTGGCAAACATAAGTAGTGCCAGCGTATCATGATTTTGATTATTGATCAACGCTTTTATCGTCGGCGCTTTCGTGCGAAAGCGCCTAAGGGTTTTCGGGGGTGAAGCTTGACAAAATCGACAATTTATGATAATCTACTTTGGCTATCCAGCAAGGAAGTAACAAGACATCGGATGGGCCGTTGTTCATTCTCCTTGCGGAAGCGAGGAGGTGAGCATGGCTCAAGAAGCCGTCGTATGTTGGTTCGTGGCACGGCTCCGGCGAACTCAGGGCGCTGAGCCCAGGGATCTCATCTACGAGACCATCGCAGATTTCTGCGACGCGATTTTCGGTGAGGTTGACCTGGTTCCGTCCGGAGGGAGCTGTGAGGACCTTGTCCAGATTCTTCTGTCCGACGGGCAGATGGAGCTGGTCGAGGCCGGGCGGTTTGGTCAGTACTGGACTTTACATGAGGGCACTACGGTCTATCGATTCGTCTGCTCTTGTGGCGAGGTTTGGTGGGATACGCGCCGTCACCGGGCCGACACTTGCGAGCGCTGCTTCGATGAGGAGCGCTACGATCACGAGTGTCGGGAGTACGAACTCTATTGCGACAATAACGACTAGGAGGGCGTCATGTACCCGTACGCCGGCTGGGGAAACCTGGTCGGCGTATTTTTTTTGTAAGAAAAACTCTCGATTGTGTCGAGAGGGATTTTGAGGGAAGTTGAGAGAGGTTGAGGGAGGTTACCTGCGGGCGGTTCCGGTTTTGGCTACATCGGACAGCGTCACACTAAGCAAGTTCGATACTCCGTCGTCGCCCATGGTCACTCCGTACATAACATCGGCCCGCTCCATGGTGGCTCGGTTGTGAGTCACAACAATAAATTGCGAAAGCTTTCGAAGCTCGTCCAAAATATTTGCAAATCGAACCGTGTTTGCTTCATCGAGCGCAGCGTCAACTTCGTCCAGCACAACAAACGGCGAAGGGTTGGTTGCCATAATGGCGCTAAGCAAAGCGATCGACGTTAACGCACGCTCACCACCAGAAAGCAAATTTAGCGCCTTCAAGCGCTTGCCCGGAGGCGTGGCTGTAATCTCAATCCCGGTTACAGTGTCGCGACGCTTTTTGAATCGTTCCACAATCGCACTCGCCGACTCAACGTCTTCTCCAAGCCTTTCCTCCGCCAGCTCTTCCATAGCCCGATCCAGCGCAACATGTGTCTCAGAACCTTTGAAACCTTTGTCACCTTTGAAACCTTTGCGACCATTGCCTGATTCCTTCACCTTCACCAGCGAGCAACTTCCACCGCCAAACAAAACCTTAAAGTACTTTTGGAATTCCTTGTTGATTTCCCCAAACGCCTTTTCTGACTGTTTGCGAATTTGCTCGTCGAGCTCATCAACAACTTTCTCTGTCGATTTAATAGCTTCGCGAATGTCTTCAAGCTGGGCGCTGAGGAATGTAAACCGTTCATCTGTTTCCCTAAACTCGTCAATAGTTTCCTGGTCGATCCCGCCAATAAGTTCAAGCTGATGCTTAAGGCTAAGCATGCGCTGTCTGACATCGTCGAGGTTGTGAACCTTTGCTTCCGGCGCCTTTTCGATAATGCTTTCGCGACTCTCTCCAAGCTCCTCGCGCATTTCGCGGTTTAAATCTTCAATCCTAGTTTCAACTCGTGCCAGATCGATTTTGATTTCGTTTTCTTGTTGTTGCAGAGTATGCAATTCACCCTGAATCACACGGAGCTTGCGCTGATAGTCAAAAACTTCAGTATTCGTAGAAGTTGTAGCGCTGTTGAGCGCATCGATTTGTTTCTCTGACGCCGCAACATCCTGCTCAGCTTGTTTTATCCCTGCCCTGGCATCGCTAACCGCCTTTACCATTTTTGGATCTGGCTTAAAGTCGTCTGTGCTTGGGCGGGTAAGCTTGGTTTTGAGTTTTTGGGCAAGCGCTACAACTTTGGCAAAGCCTGAATTTTCATCAAGTCCTAAAATTTCGTCGAGCGCTTTAATAATCTCGGGCAGCGGTAACGGTGCCCAAGTAGATTGAGCCTTAACCTTGGCAAGTTCCAGATCGCGCTCAGCTTCAAATTGTTTACTGCGAGCGTCACTCAGTCTGGACTGCGCAATTCTGTATGCGGTTTGAGCCTTTCCAATTTCGCCAGTGTCCTTCTTTCCAGCGCTGGCAGCTCGTTCCATTTCTAAAAGTTCCTTATCGCCCCGCTCTAGGTCGGCCTGCTTTTCTTTGATTTGATCTTTAAGTTTATCCAGCTTAGCATCGAGCACTTTCTTTTCATCAGCCAAGTTCCAGTAAAGTGTTCCGTAGTATCCGCTTTGAACCTCGCGCAGTTCTACTTCGATTGCCTCGCGCCGCTTTAGGCGGTTCACCATTCTTTTTAGTGTTCGTAGCCGTGGTTCAATTTCGGAGAGTAACAGCTCGACCTCTACAAGTGTCTCGCTCGATTTTTGAAGTTTCAGCATTGACTGGTGGCGTCGTATTTGAAGTCCGCGCACGCCTGTGGCGTCATCAAAAAAAACTTTGCGCTCCTCGGGCGACGAAGTAAGCACATGGTCAACCATGCCCTGGCCGACTACGGTGTAGCTGCGCTGGCCAATCCCGGCTTCGGCAAGTAAAAGTTGAACATCGGTCAATCGAACGCGTTTGCCATTCAATAAATAATCAGCATCGCCGTCGCGGTACATGCGGCGAGTAATAGTGACTTCGGAAAAATCAACATTCAGCGCCTTGTCTTCGTTGTTGAATGTAAGCGTTACTTCGGCAAACCCTGCGCGAGCTTTTCCTTTGGCGCCACTGAAAATTACATCCTCAGTTTTCCTGCCTCGCAAAAGTTTCATTGACTGCTCGCCCAAGCACCAGCGGATGGCGTCAGCAATGTTTGATTTACCTGAACCGTTTGGACCCACAATAACCGTCAAGGCATGACGGTTTTTTTGAAGTTCTGGGAATTCAATAACTGTTTTCTTTGCAAAAGTCTTGAATCCTTGTAGTTCGAGGCGCTGTAAGTGCATGGGAGTTAGAAAGAGGTTATAGAGAGGTTAAAATGAGGTTAACGAACGCTCTCAAATTGTACCAGAAAATTAAGATGATATCCAGGAACATCAGGGCATGCTCAGCTTGACATTTTTGTAAAAATCTGCTAATCTTCCACAGTCGCAGGGTCGGAAAAAGCCGTTCTGCACAACCACCGGCACGGCGGTTTCCGTGTAAATTCAAGGAGTTTGTCAGATGAGGCGACTTGTCACCGACGAACAGTACGGACAGTTCACCAGATGTGTTGATGAGCTGAAGAGAAGAGTGGACGAGAGAGCTGTGCCTATGGAGCCTACCTTGTGGGTTCTTAAGCTGGCTACCGAGGGCCGATTCACCGAACTCGGCTGGCACGCTCCCGCTGAGAATGGCGAAGACGACATCGCAGCCGAAGTCAATCGGCTTGTGGAGTGCATGTTCCGCGCCGGATACCACAAGGCCACGAACGGCGGAAAGGGTATGAAGGGC
>JBDRFP010000021.1:0-34651 GCA_043818555.1 bacterium
GTGCGATGTCGCGGAGCGACGAGCACGACAGGTGGCGATAGCCGCCGGCCGTTGTGGCGAAGGAGCGCAGCGATTTCGCCACAACGTATCCAAATATCTGAAGTTTGCTGGAGTGAAACGAAAGCAAATTTGGGTCGAAAAAGTTTTGCGTTCCTTAATTTAAAAATCTAATAAGGCAAAACTTTTGAGCCAGATATTTGGTGTTGTGCGATGTGATAATAATTTTTTATTCCTTATTGTAAAATTCAATTAGGGCAAATTTATTTTTTGTTTTTAATGAAGAATTTCAAATCCTTTTCTGTTTTCTCTGTCAGCTTATACTCGCCGATTTTATCAAGACTAACCCAGTCAAAATCCTCACCTTCATTTAAAACAAATTCGGACTTGCCTTTTTCACTCAACGCATAAAACACAAATCTGTGAGTTTGAAATTCTTCATTAAAATAATCGTAAAGCGTGATTACTTCCTCTGTTTTAAATTTAATCCCAATTTCCTCGTCAATCTCACGGACAAAACAATCAACTGGTTTTTCTACACCTTCGTTTAAGCCTCCAAAAAATGCCCAGGAATTGGGATTAAATTTAGTATTTGAATCACGCTTATGCAACAAAACGGAATTGTTTTTGGGATTATACAAAAATCCGCCAGCCCAGAATTTTTCCATAAAAAAATAAATTTGCCCTAATTGAATTATTCTAAATTGAAAAGAAAAAAATTATTATCATTTCGCACAACGTTTCTGGCTATGCGATGTTGCGACCCTCAGTTTATCAAAAGGGAGCAATATAGGAGAGGGCTTTGGAAAAGCCCGAACCGCATAGCCAGTGTTATATGAAGTAATAATACATTCTTTTTCCGACCAAAGGGAGGAATTATTGGAAATCAGGGCAATTTTTCTTCGGTGTTTATAGGTGAAATAGCTTATTTTAGCCAAATTTTGAGCTGTACTCATTGACAAAAGGCTTTTTTTGTGATATATTTCCTTGTCATATCAGACCCCTACGGCAGGGACAGCCGAAACTCAAATAGTGGAGGGTTGCCATGCGCGCCCTGTCTTTCATCATCGTCTCCACCCTGATCGGTTGCGGCCAGGCCGCGCCCTACTCGCAGAGCGAGACCCGGCACTTCCGCAACGACGGCAACGTCCAGATCGACACCGACGAGGTCGTCGTGTCGGCCGGTGACCAGGCCGTCCTCGTGGGGAGCTGGAACTTTGTCCAGTTCGACGACGAGAGCTTGGACCTGAACGGGTTCGAGTTCTACGCGCTCGAACGTAGTGGCGATCGGTGGGGCCGTTCCCCCGACTACGACGTCGACAAGGTGAAGCCCGAGTGCCACGACGTCACTACGACGGACCACGAGTGCTTCGTCTTCCCGCGTCCGATCCGTACTTCGGTCCAGAAAGCGTTCGACCTGTGCTGGCTGAGCTTCGACGGCGAGCGCGAAGGCGAAGGGTTCATGTTCAGCACCTACGGCGTGGGTACAATCAACCACTACATCTTCCGTGATGCCGAGCTCGCCAAGGTCGTGAACATCGACCTGGTCTGCGACATCGGATCGGAGGCGCCCGCAACCACCCTCAGCGTCGAGCTTCGGGAGGTCAAGGGGAGCTCGCGTGACCCGGAGACCCGATTCCGTCGGGCCGAGTACTACACGGGCCTCGATCCTGACGCTGTCCGCGCCGTGATCACCATCGAGTAGCCTCATCAGCCGCACCCCAGAAGATCGCATCTCGCGAACTTCCATTCTCGGGGTGCGGTCTTCTTTTTGTAAACAGCGAAGAAAAATTGCCCTGATTTCCAACCGCCACGATAGTGGCGGAAAGAATGTATTATTATTTCATATAACGTTCCTGGACATGCGAAGTTGAAAAACCCCGCTTCCTTATTCAATTTTATCAAAAATAGCGGGGTTTTTCAATTTGGGTGAGGGCTTTGGAAAAGCCCGAACCGCATGTCCAGTGTTATGCGTTGTAGCGAAAAGCAACGACCGCCCTTAAAGGCGGTCGTATATTTTTGGTAATTTGCGTTCGAGCGTAACTTTATTCTTCCTCGTCAGGAACCTCAATAATACGTGCGCCCCATGTTGTATCATTTGGTTTTGCGAATTCAGTTAGTTCATCCTCGTCATATACTTCTCTGAGATTTACTTGACCTACTCCCTCAAGTTTTATGCGAGGATCTAGACCAGCAGCTTCTCCCCCAACTATTTCTCCCTCAAAAATGTCCGCCTTTACGATGTCGTCAACTTCTGGCTTTTTAAATCTTTTTGACTCTTTTTTTTCAGGGCTTGGAGTCATTCCCTCTGGTGATTTTGGCATAGTGATTTCCTTAAATTATGTGTTTGATTAAATAAAGTTACGCTCGACCATGTACTAGCACATTACCAAAAATATTGAAAATGTGCAACATTTTTGCTTTTCGCTATTACGCATAACGTTGCCGATATGAGAAGTTTCGCCGACCTCCTTGTCTTCTATTATAGAGGAGGCGAAATTTGGGTGAGAGAAAAAGTGCTTCCATTAAAAGTTAAAAATGCACTTTTTCTTGAACCTCATATCGGCTGTTGTACGATGTTGGCTTTCCATTTTATTCCATTATTTGGGCAGTTTTCGGTCGTTTGCTATTGACAGGCGGGGCGCTATCATGTTAGATAAGTGTGTCGTCAACAGTGCAAAAGGAGGTAGTGATATGATCGGTAACCCTGCAGCAACGGCACAGATCGCGAATGCGATGGGTGTCGCATACGACAAGGCATACGAGGAGTTCATGCGGGAGGGCCCAGAGTTCGCTCGTGGCTACCTCAGTGCCTTCACGGGCTTGAGGCGATGGCTGGCGGAACACTGGCTCTCCGGAGACGGTAGCCGCTACCTGGCGGCGAAGGCCTACCTCGAGACGATCGAGAAGCCCAACGCATGAACCCGACGCCGCATCTTCGTCGACCCCACTTGGTTCACACCTCGTGGGGTCGTTTTCATTTCAAGAGAGAAAACTGCCCAAATAATTGAATTGAAAAAAAGAAAAATGGAAAGCCAATTTCGTACAACTCGTTTCTATGCGAAAAAAATTCGTATATAACTCAATATTACAGTGGATATGTGGCCTTGACAAGTGGCTTTAAATTATTTAATATATAAATATAAACTCCCCTGTTATCTAACATGGGAGTTTTAATTATTATCCATTTACTATATGGAAGATTCAGCCATAATAGTCGCACTCGATCAGACGGAGCAGATGCTAAAACTTAAAAATTATAGCAGGGCGACGCAAAAATCATATCTAAATTGCCTGCATAAATACCTGCAAATATGTCCCGACTCCCCAAATCCGGATTCAAAACATATACAATATTTCATACTAGGCCTGCAAGATCGCAACTGTTCGGCGTCAACCACCAATTTATACCTTCAAGCGATAAAATTCTATTTCCGTCAGGTTTTGGGATCGCGTGCCCAAATTAACGTGCCGCTCGCCAAACGCCCAAAGTCATTGCCTGTTACCTTAACTCACGACGAAATTCAGGCATTGCTGTTTAATATCACAAATCGCAAGCATAACACCATGATCGCTCTCGCATATGGAGCCGGTTTACGCGTCAGCGAGGTTGTCTCCTTGCGCGTGGAGGACTTGGACATCGCTTCAAAAATGTTGTTTGTTCGCCGGGCCAAGGGCCAAAAAGACAGAATAACCACCCTCCCGTGTAAAATAATTGATGATCTGCGCCTGCTATCAGCCGGAAAATCCCCCCACGATTATTTGTTTGAAAGTGAGCGCGGTGGCAAGCTAACTAAAAGAACGGCACAAAAAATCTTCGAAAAAGCCCTGCGGGAATCCGGGGTTATTAAGCGCGCCACATTCCATTCCTTACGCCACAGCTTTGCTACGCATTTACTTGAAAACGGTGTTGATGTACGATACATACAAGAATTACTGGGGCACAATAATATCAGAACCACCCAGCGTTACACGCAAGTGACAAATCCAATGCTAAAGAATATTTTAAGCCCATTATGAAATTTTTCGACATCATAACAATCTTCCCAGAAACTATCGCGCCGTATGCGGACGCGTCGATTTTGGGTCGGGCGCAGAAGAAAAAGTTAATCAAGATCAATGCGCACGATCTTCGCGACTTTGCCAAGGGCAAGCATAATCAGGTTGACGACACTCCTTACGGTGGAGGTCCCGGAATGGTAATGATGGTTGAGCCGATTGATAAGGCGGTGCGCAAAATCAAGAAGCGACTAAAGAAGTCTCGCGTAATCTTAACATCGGCTAGTGGTAAGAAGTTCACACAGGCGGACGCTCGACGATTAGCAAAGCATGATCAGCTGATCTTTATTTGCGGCAGGTACGAGGGAGTTGATGCTCGCGTTGAGCAGTCGATAGCGGACGAGGCACTATCAATCGGTGACTATGTTCTAACCGGTGGCGAACTACCAGCACTTGTTATGGCTGATGCAATCGCGCGAAATGTTAAAGGCGTACTCGGAGCTGAAGAATCATTAGTCGAGGAGTCACACTCCAAAGAGGGGCAACTCGAGTACCCCCAATACACCAAACCGGAGGAATACAAAAATCTAAAAGTCCCGAAAGTATTACTTAGTGGAAATCATGCTGAGATTAAGAAGTGGAGAAGCGAAAAACAAGGGAGCTAGAAGGGCTAACAGGGCTATACGAGCTAGCTCTATTAGCTCCCTTAGCTCCGATAGCTCAGGACACGCCGTACTTGACATATGTGTCCTTTTTTGTTATCTTTGCAGGCGTTACATAAACATTCCTTGGAGGAAAAATGAATCGGTTCTTTGTTCTGCTTCTCGGCCTTCTGATGCTCAGCCTTGAAGCCTTTGCCGGCAAAAGGTACTACAACAGTGTGCTCTACATCGAGGGCGATATCTCAGGCGATTCGATCGCGCAAGCTGTCGACAGCAAGCTCCTGCAGGGCAGCCCAAGCCTTGAGTCTTGCTTGACTGACGCTGACCGCTCAAGCGTATGGATCGGCGTGAGTGGCAAAAGCGGAAAGCAGCGCAAGATGTCGCTCCAGTCGAACAACCCGTTCGCGCACTCAGACTGCGTGGAGGGTTTGCTCAGGAAGATCAAATTCCCGCTCACGGCTGACGGGTCCGACTACTCGTTCAAAATTGAGTGGCGCCGGGGCATGACCACTGTAGGCCCACCGTCGAATTAGCTCTTACGAGCTTGTACCCGCCTTTCAACAGGCGGGTTTTCTTATTCGGGAAGCGACAGTAGACAGTAATCAGTAGACAGTCGATTCACGATCATGAACTGTGAACTCTTGTTTTTCCGCCCCCTTGACAAGATCGCTTTTCTTTGCTAAGGTCCGCGGTCCACTGGTACACTGCAGGTGAACCTTTTGACAAAGGACGGCAACATGAACGGAGGAAATTTGCAGCATATTTTTCTGTCACTTCTGGCGATCTTCGCGCTCGTATCTCGAGCCGAAGCAATCAGGCCTCTACCTACGCCACCACCGGTGCAGGTCGAATACAGCGCCGACAGCGCTGAGAGTGACATCCTGTCGCTCAGCCAGGACTTCGCCGATCTCCAAAACCGTGTAAGGCAGCTGGAGATCGAAAATCAGGAACTCCAATATCGCACAGATAGGCTCGAGAAGTTAATTCGAAACGAATCCTCCCACTAGCCAAGGACACACTGACCCACCGCAAGGTGGGTTTACTTTTTGCCTTTGCCGTACGGGCGGCCCCAGGTGGCCGCCCTTTCGCTCGCGCGCGAATCGAAATGGCCGGCACCCGGGCCGGCCCCTACGTCAATAAACTCAGCCCTTCGCAATAAACCATGCTTCCTGACAATAAACCTCGCTTTTCAACAATAAACCCTCCCCAGTCCATCCCCACAAAATTACTTGACAGATTTTAGCCCTTGTTGTACCATTCCCGCGCTGGCAAGTGTCAGCAAATGAACATTAACAATCGAATCCACTGTGCGTAGTTTCACATTTATGTGATTACAACGTCTCCTTCAAGATACCCATCTTAGAAGGAAAAATATTCCAAAACAATCCTCAGCCATGAGGAAAACACATCAGAGGTCCCGAAACGGACGGACAACCACAAGAGGTTGTCCCTACATCGGGATACTATATTTGAGAGTTTGATCCTGGCTCAGGTCGAACGCTGGCGGCGTGTCTAAGGCATGCAAGTCGAGCGCCTTACTTCGGTAAGGAGCGGCAAACGGGAGAGGAACACATTGGTAATCCACCTTGTACTCGTGTACAGCTCGGGGAAACCCGGGGTAATCCACGATATTGATGGGGGGGCGCAAGCCATTCCCATTGAAAGCTTCGGCGGTACAAGAGGAGCCTATGTCCTATCAGCTTGTTGGTGAGGTAAAAGCTCACCAAGGCAACGACGGGTACCGGGCGTGAGAGCGTGACCCGGCTCACTGGGACTGAGACACTGCCCAGACTCCTACGGGAGGCTGCAGTCAAGAATCTTCCGCAATGCACGAAAGTGTGACGGAGCGACGCCGCGTGTCGGATGAAGGCCTTCGGGTCGTAAACGACTGTTCTGAGGGACGAATTTGTGACGGTACCTCAGCAGAAAGGGGTTGCTAACTCTGTGCCAGCAGCAGCGGTAATACAGAGACCCCGAGCGTTGACCGGATTTATTGGGCGTAAAGCGTGCGCAGGTGGTTTCGTAAGTCATTTGTTAAATCTTCAGGCTCAACCTGGAGGCTGCAGGTGATACTGCGAGACTAGAGGACGGGAGAGGTAAGTGGAATGCCCGGTGTAGGGGTAAAATCCGTTAAGATCGGGTAGAACACCAAATGCGAAAGCAGCTTGCTGGAACGTTCCTGACGCTGATGCACGAAAGCGTGGGTAGCGAATGGGATTAGATACCCCAGTAGTCCACGCTGTAAACGATGAGTGCTAGGTATTGAGAGTATCGACCCTCTCAGTGCCGTTTAACCAAGCTAACGCGTTAAGCACTCCGCCTGGGGAGTACGGCCGCAAGGCTAAAACTCAAAGGAATAGACGGGGACCTGCACAAGCGGTGGATCATGTGGTTTAATTCGATACAACGCGAGAAACCTCACCTGGGCTCAACTACTAGCTGCAAACCTCCGGAAACGGAGATTCCTTCGAGGGTGCTAGATAGGTGCTGCATGGTTGTCGTCAGCTCGTGCCGTGAGGTGTACCCTTAAGTGGGGTAACGAGCGCAACCCTTGTCCTGTGTTGTACTTTCACAGGAGACTGCCCTCGCAAGAGGGAGGAAGGCGGGGATGACGTCAAATCAGCATGGCCCTTACGTCCAGGGCAACACACATGATACAATGGCCGGTACAGCGGGAAGCCAAGCCGCGAGGCGGAGCAAATCCCTTAAAACCGGCCCCAGTTCGGATTGGAGTCTGAAACTCGACTCCATGAAGCCGGAATCGCTAGTAAAGGCGGATCATCACGCCGCCTTGAATACGTTCTCAGGTCTTGTACTCACCGCCCGTCACGTCAAGAGAGTTGGGGGTGCCCGAAGGTCGTTGTAGGACGGCCGAAGGCAAATCCAGCGATTAGGACGAAGTCGTAACAAGGCATCCGTAGCGGAAGCTGTGGATGGATCACCTCCTTTCTAGGGAGAAAATGGCCAGTTATGAGTAGCTGGTCGACGAGTCGAGATCTCATTTTATGAGATCGGTCTTACTTCGGTAAGGCCCGGAATACGACGTTGTAGTCACAAAGATGTGAAAAGCAGTGAATAAGATTGTTATAAAAAATCACCGAGCTCGCCTCGGTGGTTTTTGTTCTGACGCGAAGCTTGACAAGTTTCAACTTTGATGCTAAGCTAATTTCTAGCTCATTTACTGCCTGAGAAAAACATAGCTCAAAAATGAAGGTTTTCAATGTTTTTCTCAGCTAAAATTTCAAACAAAACCCGGAGGTTGAAAGCCCTCTGAAGCAGAGGTTCGTTGTGAGCCCCTGTCTGCCCCGTAGCAGGGCCGTTCCGCTCCTTCGAGTGGAAATGAAGCCCGGTCTCTCAGGAGATCGGGAAAACCCCTTTTTCTCTAGGTCTGGACCACTCCTTCCCGAAGACCAGGGGTGTGCTACTCATGTTTCGGACAATGCACATACGAAGTCTTGGGTCTGGACCACTCCTTCCCGAAGACCAGGGGTGTGCTACTTGGTGGGATGCCTACGTGGCTGAATTACAATGGTCTGGACCACTCCTTCCCGGAAACCAGGGGTGCGCTACCGAGGCGAAGTTAAATTACTGGAACATGTCGGGTAGGTACCACTCCTTCCCAAAGACCAGGAGTGCGCTACGGGGCTTGGTGGTCGGGACCACACAACAGCTATGGTAGGTACCACTTCTTCCCCTCAACCACGCCCCGTGCGTGGTTTTAAATTTCTTTCTCTGTCATCCTGAGCGATCGCTTACCGTTTAGTGAAGGATCTTTCGTCAAAAGATTCTTCCTCGCCGATCATCCAAGCTCGTCAGAATGACAAATGGTAAGCGTGGTTATTGTTTGACTAAATATTGATCAATCTACGCCGCAGCAGTATCAATCTCAGACCCTTCCAACAGCTCCAACGCAGCCGCCTCGAAATCGCCACCTAAATCCTTGGCTCGACGCTCGGCATCGTCTATAAACTGTAGCAACTCCTTTTTAGCTTGAAGCTCAATTTCCTCCTCACGATCTTCCGCAGTCTGCCCCTCTCGTGGCATCGAGCCAACAAATTTCTCTGCCCGCCCGCGCGCCACTTCGCGCGCGCGACTTCCCAGGTCGGCTGACAGCTCATCAATCTTACTAAACACCTCCTGTTCACTTTTTGCGCCAAAATAATCCAACGCCTTGCCCATTACGCCTTCAAAAAAACCTTGTGATGTTCTTCGCTCGTCCATACAATGTAGATTACGATTTATAAGATCATTTTATCACAAAAATAAAAAGCCCCGGTTAGGACAAGCTGAACTCGTCAACACCAGGGCACGGGCGCTATTTGCGATTGAGCAACTCACGCACCTTCACATTCTTGACCAGACACAGAAGCGCCATCCGAGTCCACACGCCGTTGCGCACTTGGCGACGCAGGTAGGCCGCGGTTGGCAACTTGTCGAATTTCTTGGGCAATTCCTCTGTCCTCGGGAAAGGGTGCAAGAGTGCCATACCAGAGCCGCCGCGTTCGATGGCCTCGCCAGTGACCACAAACGCTCCCCTCACCCCGGCTGCCAAGCTTGGTTCCATCAGGTTGGTCTGCGGACGGGTGATGTAGAAGGCATCTGTTCTATCAATCGCTTCCAGGAGGTCAGAGTGCTCGCTGAACTCGATTCTGGCATCGGTCAGCTCCTGGCGCAGGTCGTCAGGCATCATGAGGTTCTGGGGTGAAACGAAGCGCATCTCAGCGTTGTACAAGATGAGTAGCCGCGCCAACGAATGGATAGTACGACTGTGTCGTGGGTCGCCGAAAAAAGTCACCACCAAGTCGTCGAGTCTGCCTACTTCCTTGTAGATGGTGTAGAGGTCCAGGAATCCCTGCGTGGGGTGCTCGCCCGCGCCGCTTCCGCCGCTGATCACCGGAATGTCGCTGACTGCGGCCGCGCGCTCGACCAAATCCGGTTCGTCGAACCGGATCACCATCACGTCGCCATACTGCGACATCTGGATGATCTCGTCTTCGAAGTCCGCGCCCTTGGCCATGGAGGAAAACTCCTTGGCGTTGTCCGAGAAAATCACCTGCCCGCCCAGACGCTGCATTGCGCTCGCGAACGAGAACCGAGTCCGTGTGGACGGCGCGCCGAATAGCGAGAGGAGCACGCGATTGCCGAGCGGAGCCATACGCGAATCCAACTGCTGGCTCTGCTCCATGAAGTCAGCCAGATCGAACAGCTTCTTCATGTCAGCCCGGTCGAACTGCTTGACCGAAAGCACGTGCATTGGGCTGTTTCCTTCTGCCATATTGCCTCCTTAAGGATGTATGTTGAGTTGGCCAGAAAATGAACTGACGCGAGTTTACCATGTCGCTTCTGAGCGTGCAAGTGGATAATCTATGCGCTTGACAAAAAGTCGGATTTAAACTATATTTACGTACCGAATCGATTACTTACGGAGGTGATTCGTGTTAGAACTTTCAAAATTTCGAAGTGAGACCGATGCTGCGATCGAAAGAACCAAGACTCTCATGGCAGTGCCGCATGAAAAAGGCAAAGAGTTCGATCTACGCGGAGAGCTCTATGACCTGGCCATGTGCATGTGCCCGTATGCTCGAGCGGGCGACCTGGAGGCGATGTACGAGTGGATTGCGCCTCAAAAGGGCGAAACATGCATCGACATTGCCGCAGGTACCGGATTCCTCACCAAGGCAGTTGCCGCTTGGACTGGCGCTCGAGTATACGCGGTCGACTACAGTCGTGTCCAGCTCGAAGCCATCGCCAGCGCTCGCCCATACCAAATCGTGCCGATCATCAACTCGCTGGCCCAGGAAAGCGGCCGGCCGGACAGGGTTGGTATTCTGGATCAAATCACCGAGCAGGTTGATATCCTTACCAGCTTTGGCGGGCTGCATCATGTTTACTACCAGAAGCGAATGATGGAGCATGCCGCAAGGCTAATGAAGCCTGGTGGCCGATTCGTCGCAGCTGACGTCGGCGGCGACACGCCTTTGGCCTGGCATTTCGACGATGTAGTGGCCAGGAAGTGCCTGACCGGTCATACGGCTCGTTGGCTCACCGAGTCCCGACTTCAGCAGCTGGTTGCCCCGCTCGATCTCGAGCTGACACGATGCGAGATGCGGGATCTTACGTGGATCTTCACCTCACGCGAACAGATGGCCCTGTTCTTCAAGGGTCTACACGCGTACGACTCGAGCGATGAGGAAATCATCAACGACCTCTACGACGCCCTGGGTTTCGAAGAGGTGCATGGTCAGGTTCACCTGAACTGGCCAATGCTCTTCTTCGACATCAGGAAGGTCTAGCGCTCACGCGCACCGAGTGATCGGTGCGTTTTAATTTACTAACAAAAAACACCCCATCGATCCAGTCAACGGGGTGTATGTGGCGGGTCATGCAAGAAAGCGCGCAGCGATTTCTTGTAGATAGCGCCGAACCAACTCGGGGATGCCTTCTTGGTAGAAGTTGTCTTGGCTGTCCGTGTTTATCGCTCCCCACTCCACCATGGAACCTTGCTGGAAACGGGAAACAATGATTGGCACGCTTCCTGGCTCTGTCTCCAGTTCGACCACAGCGTATTTGGCCCCGGCTTCGAACGAAGTAACCATGAAGTATACGAGAACATCGCCGGCGAGCCTCCAGGCTGCCTTTGGTTCGTTGTCGCCAGGCTCTTCATCAGGTAGCCTCTCGAGCCCCTCCATGCCGAGTCCTGCTTGCTCAAGCACCTGAATCATCCCTCCGAAGAACGAAATGTTTTGCTGATCCACTTTATACTCCTGTGAGGTTGGCGGAATGCCGTCACTTGTCGAGATATCGACATGGCACGATAACACAAAATTGAGCCCTTGTCAACCCCGCAAACAAAAAACCACCGCTATTGCGATGACTTTTTGGTGCCGAGGGTGAGAATTGAACTCACGACACGAGGTTCTTCAGACCTCTGCTCTACCACTGAGCTACCTCGGCTTGGTGGGTGTGGATGGACTCGAACCATCGACCTCAGTCTTATCAGGACTGCGCTCTAACCACCTGAGCTACACACCCAGGATTTCCTAGTTTGGACTATTTTCGACTCAAGGGGCCCGATGCCTTCTCACCGTACATCTAGGTACGGCTCCTGAGGCATCACCCTTTCACCAAAACTAGCCACAAACTAGAAAATCCTGGAGCTAATCCAGACCTTGTGAACGCGGATATAATATCAATTTCTGCATAATTAGTCAAGCTTAAAGACTTGCCAAAAATTTGAGCATATGATATAGTCCCTTCGCATCGGGCCGTAGCTCAGTAGGCTAGAGCGCCTGGTTTGGGACCAGGAGGTCGCGAGTTCGAGTCCCGCCGGCCCGACCAAAAACCCCCCAACTTGATTGGGGTGTTTTTGTTTGTTCTATCGACAAATTTCGTCTACTGAGTTACCATTGCATCGAAATAATCGGGCTGTAGCTCAGTAGGCTAGAGCGCCACGTTCGGGACGTGGAGGCCGCTGGTTCAAGTCCAGTCAGCCCGACCACACAAAACTTAACCGTAATCATATTTTCCAGCGCCACCTTGGTCCTGGACAAACTAAGGGAAAAATGATACAATGCTCTCACAATTTGCTGATCTGCGGGTATAGTATAACGGCTAATATGCGACCCTTCCAAGGTCGAGCTGCGGGTTCGATTCCCGCTACCCGCTCCAATAAAAAACCGCCTCTCCGGGGGCTGTCCCATAACTCCAATTTTGATGATTTTTTCAGAATTTCTTTGCTAATCTTGGCACCGCAAATTTCTGAAATTCGAGTTTTGGGACAGCCCCTCCGGAGGCGGTTTTTTGTTTGATTTTCGATTTCGTTACTGAACCATTGTGGCAATGTCCTCAAAGAAGCAATTCCAACCGGTGTTGATGCAAATGTCGAATGCGCCTGAGTACAGGCCGGCCTCGACTGCTGTGGCGCTAAACGTCACCTCAAGCGACTCCCCAGCCGGGATAGTTTCAAGAAATGTGTGACTGATGGTGTTGTCGGTTTCCACCAGGTAAGTCTCAAAATATGCCGGATCGGCCGACGTTACAGCTACACCCTCCAGATACTCAGAAGCAATGTCGACGCTGTCTAAAATTGCATCCTCGCTACCTGAATTGGTAATGGTTGCCACAATCTTCACTGAGTCGCCAACTGACACCAATTCCGGCGCTACAATATCGACCGTGTAGTCGTCGAGCTCGAGCGTAAGGTCAAAATCCTCAAAGCCAGTTAGACTGTCTGTAATTGCATCGTCGGTTGATGCGCATCCTGCCCCCATCAGGAAGAGTACGAACACGGCCAGCAAGGCAGTATATTTGTTCATATTTGTTATTTAGTTATTTATTGGAAGATTATATCATGTTATTCGAACCTGGCTCTACTGGCGCCACACCATGCAATCGCGAGCGCGTCGGCAGCATCGTCCGGCCTCGGCACCTCGTCGAGCTTGAAGATGGTCTTTACCATTTCCTGGATCTGTCCCTTTTCTGCCTTGCCATAGCCTGTGAGTGCCATTTTGACCTCATTTGGCTTCACTTCAACTACATCGAGCCCGGCCGCTCGAGCTTCGGCAATAATTACTCCACGCACTTCGGCGACCTTAAGCGCAGTGGTCGTCGACTTGGCAAAAAAAAGCTCTTCAATAACTAGCATCGAAGGCTGGTGTTTGGCAATAATTGACTTTAAGTCTGCCACAATCTCGCACAGGCGATCGGCGTGCTCAGAATCGGGGCTCGTCGTAATAACGCCGTAGGCCACATGGGACCAATCAGCCCTATCCGACCCAGTCTGCTCAATAACCCCAAAACCACATCTGCCGTAGCCTGGATCAATGCCGAGTACAGTTTTTATATCATCAGCCATAATAAAATCCCCAAGGGCGGCCTTGGGGGTCAGGACATGCCCACCACTGCTTTTAGCTTATCGATCTCGGCTCGATGTATTTCCAGTTCGTTCTGCAGGCGCTTAATCCACTCAAGTCTGAACGTGTGGTCTTCCTGCATATTTTTTATAATCGTAGTCAGCCCCTCAATCGCCTCTGTTAGCCTCCGCCCATCATCTTTGGTGAACATTTCCCGACGGATGCCATCAAATTGTTCATCGTGTTCAACCACCTTCATTGCTATCAGATCAAGTTGTTTGCCATGCGCGAGAAGAAGCCCATCGTGTTCCATGGTCTTTTCGGCAATAAGATCGATCTGCTCATCATGTTTTGCGGCCTTTTCTACAATAAAATCGATTTGCTTATCATGCTTCACCACTTTTTCGGCAATGAAATCGATCTTCTCGTCATGCTTTACCACCTTGTCGGCAATAAAATCAACCTTCTCTATTATGTATTTTGTTGCATCGTCCATACTTTGAGTTTATCACAAACCGCCTGCAGCGACAATCATCGCTTTTGAAACTTCATGAGTAAAAAGTCAGGCACCACTTCTTTAAACGAATTCTCCTTAGGATCATTTTCCCTGCCCGGACTCTCAAACCAATCGAGTAAATCGAGCCTGCTCAAAGTGCCGTAATTGATATAGTCGGAAAATGTGCGCGATGGCTCAAAAATCGTCACCTTGTTGTCAAATAGCGGAATCGATACAACCTCGTCGCTAAAGTAATTGCGCTCCTTCTTTGCCACAAAAGCCAGCAAAGGATTTGCCACAAGCACTACCAAGGTGCCCCCTGGCTTGAGCACACGATGTATCTCTTTGAACGTCTTGCTCAAATCCTCGGCATAGTGAAGCGCATATCTACTGATTACGATGTCAAAAATTTCATCCTTAAATGCAGTGTCATCAAACGACTTCACAAACAGATTCTGCAGGTCCGGGTGTTCGCGTTGAGCAATGGCGATCATGTTCTCTGCCGCATCGACCCCGTACACATCCGCTCCTTTGTCTTTTAAGACTTTCATGTCGTGACCGAACCCACACCCAGCATCGAGAATCTTCTTGCCAGCCACATCGGGACCGATGAATTCATAAAATTTTTCCCGTGATTTGTCCGGGTGCCTAGAATAAAACTCACGCTGAGCCCGCGCATAAACCTCAGCGTTGTCATTGTACATTTTTGAATAATCGATTTTCATGACCATATTTACGCCGCGTTAGTGAATACGTTTGTAACATCGTCGTCTTCTTCGATCGCCTCCAAAAGGGCCATAAGTTTTTCTTCGTCCTCTGAGCTTATTTGAAGGTCGTCTTTGGCAATGTATTCGATCCCCACGCCGGCGACATCAAGTCCGGCAACTTCCACCGCGTCGCTGATCGACTTCAAATCGTTAATGCTCGAGGTTACGGCCAGCCCATTGTCGTCAAAACTTATATCTTCTGCTCCAGCTTCGATCAACTCAAGCTCGAGCGAGTCCTTATCATCGATCGACAAAACATCATCAACTCGCACCACTCCTTTCTGATCAAATAGCCACAATACTTTAGCGCCAAAATTGCCACCGCGCTTAGTTACAATAGATTTCACATTGCCGAGTGTGCGATTTGTATTGTCTGTCAGTGTTTCAATTATAACCGCAGCCCCGCCGGGGCCGATCACTTCGTAAACCGCCGAGGCCATTGCTTCGCCTCCGCCGGTGCCGCTGCCGCGCGCTATGGCGCGCTCAATATTCTCTTTGGGCATATTAGCCTGCTTGGCTTTTTCAACCATAAGGCGCAGGCTAAAATTCATTCCCAAATCCGGTCCGCCTTCTTTTGCCGCTACCTGGATGAGTTTTGAAAGTTTGCTAAAAGCCTGGCCGCGCCTAGCGTCGGCCGCGCCTTTTTTATGTTTGATTGAATGCCATTTGGAGTGTCCGGACATAGGTTTCGGGAAGTTGAGATTTATTGGCTGTTAGCCTAGTTTATTGTCTGACAGCTTGGTTTATTGTTGAGAAGCGATTGTTTATTGCTAAGTAGCGAAGTTCATTGTTTTTCTAAAAATAAACATTTGTGCTTCGTAATAAACCTTGCTTTCTAATAATAAACCAGGCCTTTCGTAATAAACTTCGCTTCTAGCTTCTCCCCAAAAACTACCATGAACAGGCGATTTGATCAAATCAAAAGAACCAGCGCAAGGCCGGTTCTTTTTTTCACTCAATCGCTTTCGACTACTCGTTACTTGTCTCGGCCTCTTCACCCTCGCCCATCTGAGGGCCCTCGTCCGCAATCTCGTCGTCGAGCTCGCTGATCTGAATCACCTCTTCTTCCTCTTCAGCCTCCGCGGCATATTCTTCCTCATCTTCGATTTCATAACCAAATCCTGTTCCAGCCGGGATTAGGCGTCCAATAATCACATTCTCCTTAAGGCCGGCAAGTTTATCAACCTTTCCGGTCACGGCAGCGTTGATGAGCACGCGCGCAGTCTCCTGGAAGGAAGCGGCGCTTAGCCACGACTCGGTTGAAAGCGACACCTTGGTCATTCCAAGGAACAGCTCTTCGTAAGTCGCCTTCTTTCCCTTTTCTGCCTTCACCCTATCCAGCTCATCAAGCAAATATGACTTTTCAATGACTTCACCAGGCAGGAAGCTGGTATCGCCAGGATCGACAATCTTCACACGGCTAAACATTTGCCGAATAATTACCTCAATGTGCTTATTGTTAAGTTTCTGGCCCTGCGAAGTGTAGATCGACTGAATTTCCTTGGACAAATACATCTGCACGGCTTCCCGGCCCTTGTATTTGAATAGCGCTTGCAGGTCAAGATGGCCTTCAGTGAGGACATCGCCAGCCAATACTTCGTCGCCGTCTTTAACATAGAGCGCATAGCCCTGCGGAATAACATATTCTCGCACCTTCATTGCTTCATGAATAATCACTACTGCCGTCTTTTTTACAGAGGCGATTGTGCCGCCAACCTCAGAAAGCACTTTTTCACCATCTACGCGTTCTCCAATCAAATCCCCCGCTTTAACGGTTGCGCCTTCCTTCACGCTAATTTTTGCCCCGCGCCCAATCGCCACTGTTGTTTCCTCCGGCGCGGCGTAGCGAACGCGGATAATTTTCTGTCCTGGGCGAGTGTCAGTAATTTCCTTGCCAGTACCCACCTGTACAATCGAGCGCTCAGCAGTCTCAATTTCAATTTTCCCCGCCACCTCTGTCATGATTGCCTTTCGCTTTGGCATTCGAGCTTCGAACAGCTCTTCAACACGCGGAAGACCCTGCGTAATGTCTTTTCCGGCAACACCTCCAGTATGGAAGGTTCTCATAGTAAGCTGTGTACCAGGTTCACCAATCGACTGCGCGGCAATAATTCCTACCGATGTTCCCAGCTTCACAGGCTTATTGTACGCCAGGTCGTAGCCGTAACACTTGTGGCAAATTCCGTCGCGAGCCAAACAGGTCATAACCGAGCGAACATGTGCCTCATCCAAATCCTTTTTAGCTGTCTTTAAGGTTCGTATATGATCCTGCGTTACCATTTCTCCTGCCTGTACAACCACTTTCTTCCCGCCTGGCATAACAATGTCTGAAAGCACCACGCGCCCCAGGATTCGCACCATAAGCGACTCCCCGATTTCTTCCGAGTCCTTATGCGTCATTACGACTCCCTTGTCGTCTCCGCAATCTTCAACCCGCACAACAACATCCTGAGCAACATCAACAAGGCGGCGGGTAAGGTATCCGGCGTTTGCGGTTCTAAGCGCCGTGTCGGTAAGACCTTTGCGCGTTCCATGGCTTGAGATGAAAAACTCGAGCACGCTTAGACCCTCTTTAAACGAGGACTTCACAGGTAGTTCAATAATGTCTCCGGACGGCGATGCCTTCATTCCAATCATTCCAATCATCTGGGTCAGCTGGCCCCATGCGCCTCGGGCACCGGATTCAATCATAGTGTAGGCCGAAGTGTGCGTTGGCAGAGCGCCTTTTGCATGTTCGGCAATTCTGTCTTTGATTTCGGTCCAGACCTTAACGATCTGTGTGTGTCGCTCGCTCTGAGTGAGTAGGCCCTGCGAATAAAAGTCTTCAGCTTCCTGCACGCGCCTGGCGCCCTCGGCCAAAATCTCTTCTTTCTCAGGAATGCCCGGCAGTTCACTCATTCCCCAGGAAAATCCTGATCGCTCTGCAGTCTTAAAGCCAAGCCCCTTCAGGTCATCAAGAAGCCTTGCGGTAAACTCCTGACCGTAAAACTCAAGCGTATCTTTAATTACAGACGCAAGTTGCTTCTTTCCCATGACATCGTTAATAAACCCAATCTTCTCAGGGAAATAAGCGTTTAAAATAATCCGTCCAATTGTAGTCGTCTTGATTTCACCGTCCATACGAACACGAATCCAGTCCTGAAGCTTGATCTTCCCGGTATTCATTGCGTACTTGGCGTCATCTGCGCAAGCAAATGACTTCATCTTTTCTTCATTCGGCTCATCGAGCACCATTGAAAGATAATATGCGCCCCATGCGATATCTTTTCCAGGAGTTGCAACCGGTCCTCCGTGAGAAGGCTTCAAAAGATTCCGAATTGACAACATGATTTCTTCCGCTTCCCTGCGCGCTTCTTTTGTAAGAGGAACGTGCACGGCCATTTGGTCTCCGTCAAAGTCAGCGTTGTACGCGTCGCAAACCAGAGGATGGATCCGAATAGCTTTTCCTTCGATAAGCGTTGGGCGGAAAGCCTGGATACCAAGTCGGTGAAGCGTAGGAGCGCGGTTCAATAGCACAAACGATTGCGCTGTTACTTCTTCCAAAATGTCCCACACTTCCGGACGGTCGGCTTCAATGAACCGGTTGGCTGAACGAATATTGTGTACATATTCGCGGTTAATAAGTTTTGAAATTACAAACGGCTTAAAAAGTTCGAGCGCCATCCGTTTTGGAATCCCGCACTGATCAAGATCCAAATGCGGTCCAACAACAATTACAGATCGTCCTGAATAGTCGATTCGCTTACCAAGCAGGTTCTGGCGGAAACGACCTTGCTTGCCTTTCAAAATGTCAGCAAGTGATTTAAGCTGTCGCTTTTTTCCTGTGGCTGCGATAACAGTTTTTGAATGCCTTGCTGAGTTATCGATCAACGCATCAGCGGCCTCCTGAAGCATTCGCTGCTCGTTTCGGGTAATAACTTCCGGCGCATTAAGCGCGTACAAGCGCTTAAGCCGGTTGTTTCGGTTGATCACGCGACGATAAAGGTCATTAAGGTCGCTTGTTGCAAACCGCCCGCCATCGAGCGGTACCATCGGCCTTAAGTCGGCCGGGATAATCGGAACCGCGCGCATCACCATCCAGTCAGGTTCAATCCCGTTCTTCTGAAGACTATGAAGTAGCTTTAGCCTTCGCACGATTTTATCGTGCTTGGTTTTCGAACGCGTCGAATCCATTTCGCTGTCTAACATTTTGATCGTCTCTTCCAGATTAACGCGCTCAAGCAGTTTCAAAATCGCCTTGGCGCCAATTCCGGCATCAAAAATATGTCCAAACTTTAACGACCAGTCATGGTAAGTAGCTTCAGAAATTACCTTCATTACCTTCATTTCTTTTAGGTCCTTGTCCACGCTTATAAAATCGGACTCAAGCTCTTCCATTTTCTGATTTGTGATCTCTTCGATCCGCGCTGTTTCCTCTTTAATCTTTTCAGGTTCATTTGCAAACTTCTCAGCCACGCGGCTAAGGTCGCGCTTCTTCTCACCTTCAAGCATCTTTTTCTTTGACTTGTACTCAGCCTTAACCTGCTCAATCGTCTGCTTCAGCGCCTCTTCATCAACATCGGTAATAATGAAATTTGAAAAGTAAATCACCTTCTCAAGCGCCTGCACTCCCATGTCGAGCACAGTGCCGATTTTAGACGGTACGCCACGCAGGAACCAAATATGAGTTACCGGCGAGGCAAGTTCAATGTGGCCCATTCGTTCCCGGCGCACAACCGCCTGGGTAACTTCCACTCCGCATTTATCGCAAACAATCCCCTTGTAGCGGATCTTCTTGTACTTTCCGCAATAACACTCCCAGTCCTTGCTCGGTCCAAAAATCTCCTCGGCAAACAAGCCGTGTTTTTCAGGCTTCTGGGTTCTGTAATTAATCGTCTCAGGCTTTGTGACCTCGCCATGCGACCAGCCCCGGATAACGTCAGGCGACGCCAGCTTGAGGCGTATCGAGTCAAAGTCTGTAGCTTTGAGGGTGTTTAGTTGAAATGCCATAATTTTTAAGTTCCAAGCTCCAAGCTCCAAATATCAATTTGGGATTTGAGATTTGAAATTTGGGTTTTATTTGTAATTTGGAATTTGTTATTTGGATTTTACCTCCGAGGCTCGGTTCTGGCCGAGTCAAGTTCAATTACCCTGCCGTCCTTCATAAGCTCCACATCCAATGAAAGCCCTTTGAGTTCACGGATAAGGACATTGAACGACTCTGGGATATTTACCTTTCGAATTTCCTCGCCCTTAATAATCGCCTCATAGGCCTTGGAACGGCCCGGAACGTCGTCTGATTTGATTGTTAAAATCTCCTGCAAAGTATGAGCCGCTCCGTATGCCTCGAGTGCCCAGACTTCCATTTCTCCAAATCTCTGACCGCCAAATTGCGCCTTACCGCCAAGAGGCTGCTGCGTAATAAGAGAATACGGTCCGATCGAGCGCTGGTGCATTTTATCTTCAACCATGTGGTTCAGTTTGAGCATGTACATGACTCCGACAGTAACAGCGTGGTCGTACACCTCTCCGGTTCTTCCGTCATAAAGCGCCAGCTGACCCGACTCCGGATAGCCCGCAGACCGGAGCTCCTCGCGAATTATCTCTTCCGGAACGCCGGCAAACACCGGTGTTGCCACATTGTATCCATGGTGCCCGGCAGCAAGCCCAAGGTGAACTTCAAGAATCTGCCCAAGGTTCATACGCGACACAACGCCGAGCGGAGTAAGTATTACATCGACCGGGACTCCGTCTTCAGTAAACGGCATATCAGCAATCGGAACGATCTTTGAAACAACACCCTTGTTTCCGTGCCGGCCGGCAACCTTATCTCCAACCTGAAGCTTTCGCAGGTCAGCAATGGTAACCTGGATTGACTTAATGACTCCCGGAGGCAAGTTGTCGCCATCCTCGCGGGAGAACACTGTTATACCAACTACCTTTCCTTTGTTTCCATGCTGCAAGTATAGTGATGAGTCGCGGACATCGCGCGCCTTTTCTCCAAAAATCGCCCGTAGCAACTTTTCTTCAGCCGAGAGTTCTGTTTCGCCTTTCGGAGTAATTTTTCCTACCAGAATGTCACCTGACTTTACTTCGGCTCCGATTCTAATTACGCCTTCGGCATCAAGGTTCTTAAGTTTTTCTTCTGATACGTTTGGAATATCTGATGTTACAACTTCGGGACCGAGCTTAGTGTCGCGAATGTCGATTTTAAGTTCATCAAGGTGGACCGATGTAAAGCGGTCATCTTCAACAACGCGTTCTGAAACAATCACCGCGTCTTCGTAGTTGTAACCGTCCCAGCTCATAAACGCTACGCGCATATTCTGCCCGAGCGCGAGCTCTCCGCGGTCAACCGAAGGCCCGTCGGCAAGCACATCGCCTTTTTTAACCCTGGCTCCGGCATCGATTACCGGACGCTGGTTGATTGCAGTCGACGCGTTTGAGCGTACAAACTTATTAAGGTCGTATGTTTTCTCGCCTTCGTTGTCGTATTTAATAACAATCTTTCCGCCGTCAACATAGGTCACTTCTCCAGGACCCTCGGCGCTCAAAACATGTCCTGAATCAAGAGCTGCGCGATACTCGCGACCGGTGCCGATCATCGGAGCCTCCGGACGAATTGACGGCACAGCCTGACGCATCATATTCGATCCCATCAGAGCGCGCGTTGCGTCGTCATGTTCCAAAAACGGAATCAGCGACGTGCCAATGGAGACAATCTGCGCCGGCGACACATCCATAAATTCGATTTCCGATGCGGAAACGGCTTTTGCCTCTCCGTGCTTTCTGGCCTCCACAACATCAACGGAAATAAACCCGTCTTCGTCAACCGGCGTTGTTGCCGGACACGTGATTGTATTTTCCTCGCGGAAAGCGTTCAAATATAGCATGTCGCCGGTAACGCGAGAGCGGCCGTTTTCCTGTACCACCTTCCTGTACGGGGTTTCAATAAATCCGTAGCGATTAATTTTTGCATAGCTCGCAAGCTGACCGACAAGACCAATGTTTGGTCCTTCAGGAGTCTGCACAGGACAAATCCGGCCATAGTGAGTGGTGTGAACATCGCGAACTTCAAATCCTGCGCGCTCACGGGAAAGCCCGCCCTGCCCCATGGCTGAAAGTCGGCGCTTGTGTTCAAGTTCTGAAAGCGGATTAGTCTGATCCATGAATTGCGAAAGCTGCGAGGACATAAAGAACTCGCGCGTCGCGCCAATCACCGGCCGGGCGTTGATAAGTTTTCCCGGCGTAAGCGAGTCAATGTCGTGCGTTGACATTCGATCGCGCACAATTCGCTCCATACGAGCGAGCCCAATGCGGAACCTGCCCTGGATAAGCTCCCCTATTGCCCTCACGCGGCGGTTGCCAAGGTGATCAACATCGTCCGGTTCTTCCTGGTGAATGTTAAGTCTGATAATCTCACTAATAATGTCCACCAGGTCGCTCTTATCGAGGATCCTGGTCTCTTCGGTCATTACATCTTTTTCCGGATCGTCTTTCCCAAACCTCAAATTGAATTTGTAACGGCCAACCGGCCCCAAATCATAGCGCTCAAAATTAAAGAACATGCTGTGGATGAGCTGCTTTGCGTTTTCAGATGTTGCCAGGTCGCCTGGACGGATTCTTTTGTACACTTCTTTAAGACCTTCCTCTTCGTTTGTTGCAGCGTCCTTGGAAAGAGTGTTGTCAATGTAGCGGTTAAGCGGATGGGTGTCTACATCTTTAAAAAGCTCGAGGATTTCTTCGTCGGTCGCGTAACCAAAGGCACGCAAAAGTGATGTAACAGCCACCTTTCGCTTACGATCGATTTTCACCCAGATAACATTTTTGGAATCTGTTTCAAATTCCAGCCACGCGCCTCGGTTAGGAATAATTTTTGCGCCATAGTGGCGTCGGCCTCGTATAACTTCAGCGCTGAAGAATGCCCCGGCTGAACGAACCAACTGGGAAACAATAACGCGCTCAACTCCATTGATAATAAATGTCCCTCGCGGTGTCATTACCGGCAAATCGCCAAGGTAAATCTCCTGTTCCTTAACATCTTTCGTGCGTAGATTCTTAAGTACTGCCTTCACGCGCAGTGGAGCTTCGTAAGTGACATTCTTGTTCTTTGAAGTTATTTCGTCAAACTTTGGCTCTTCAAAAACATGATCCTTAAGGGTAAGTTCAAGGTCGCGTCCGATAAAATCGCCGATTGGCGAGATCTCACTGAGAAGTTCGGTGATCCCTTCTTTGATAAACCAATCATACGAAGCCTTCTGGACTTCGATTAGATCAGGTAAATCCATTGCATCGCGCACTGGGGTAAAGTAACGACGCTCCTGTAAAGTTTTCTTGGCCATAGGGACATTATTACGATAGAAATTGGCTACTTGGAAATTGGAAAGTAGTGATGGGAAATGGAAGGCGGAAATTAGAAAGTGATTGAGTGGCTGAGTGATTAAGTGACTGAGTGTTTCAATCACTAAATCATTCTGACTCGATCTCCAATCTTTACTTTCGACTTTCTATTTCTACTTTCAAATTTTCAAACAGCTACTCTCAATTACTATGAATCTATACGAAAAACACGCCTGATTGTCATCAAGCCTGGTTTTTCATTGTCTTTGATTGTTTCGCGCCTCCTTTGCAGTGGATAACCCAGCTGGAAAGAGGCGGATTCGGTGTGGGGGATTCACCTAAAATGGGCTAGGGTTTGCAAAATTTGACAGGACTCGAATTTGTGTTCTCGTTCCCACTCCTGTCATGTATAGAAATCGAAGCAAGTATACCAGAATGGGCTGAAATTAGTCAAGTAAATTTGGGAAGCGAAAAGTAGACAGTAGTCAGTAGACAATATTCAATATCTGAGATAAGCCGTCTGCACCAGGATCCTTAGGCGCTTTCGTGCGAAAGCGCCCGAGCGAAAAACCCTCAAGGTCCAGAAACCTTGAGGGTTTGATTTAAAAAAATTACCAACAGGGGCTGCAGGGTAACGGATACTATGTAAGAAATAGCCAGACCTATAAATTTGGAACGAGAGGAGAGAGATTTTGGCCCGTCAAAGACGAACCGCGTTCCAACACAGATCTGACTGCATCGCACCGCACCCCGCAGTCGCTATTGGTAATAATTTACATCTCATAAAATATCAAACTTTTGGCTTGCGGTCAAGGTCGGTCGGGAAGCAAGGACTCACGATTAATTGACATCTTGAGCGAACGCGCCGCCCTTCGCTGAAGCTACGGGGTGTTACTCCGTGTCCTCGGCGATGGAGGGAAAGATCTTTCGCCTGCCTGCCGACAGGCAGGTCGCGATCAGCGGTCTCCTCAGGATGACAAATGCGAAAAAAGGACGAGTCTCTCGACCCGCCCTATTGCATCCGTGATCCTCAGTAAATCCATCCATGATAATCTCCCTCTACTTAGCTGTCTGATCCACTGCCTCAACGGCAGCAATCGTAGCCTTCCTGATTGTCTGCAACACCTTTGGATTATCCCTCAAATACTGCTTTGCGGTTTCGCGACCAACTCCTAAACGCTCTTCGCCAAAAAGATATGTGTTCCCCTTCTTATCAAGCGTACCAAGAGTAACTCCAACATCCAACATGTCGCCTGAAATTGAAATCCCTTCGTTGTACATAATATCAAACTCGCATGTTCTAAACGGCGGCGCCACCTTGTTCTTGACGATCTTGCACTTCACTCGGTTACCAATAATTTGATCGCCCTGCTTGATTTGAGCTGACCGACGCACCTCGATCCTGACCGACGAGTAGAACTTAAGCGCATTCCCGCCCGGGGTAGTTTCCGGGTTGCCAAACATTACACCAATCTTCATTCGAATCTGGTTGATGAAAATAACTGTCGTGTTTGACTTGGAAACAATGCCAGCGAGCTTTCGAAGCGCCTGACTCATAAGGCGCGCCTGTAGCCCCATGTGGCTCGCCCCCATATCTCCTTCGATTTCCGCCTTCGGAGTTAGCGCCGCCACAGAGTCAATTACTACAACATCCACCGCGCTTGATCGCACCAAAGTTTCAACAATTTCAAGCGCCTGCTCACCGGTGTCCGGCTGGGAAATAAACAGCTCCTCAATATCCACACCGATTATCTTTGCATAATCCGGGTCGAGTGCATGTTCCGCGTCCACAAAAGCAGCAACCCCTCCCAGCTTCTGAGCCTCGGCGACAATATGTTGCGCGAGCGTAGTTTTGCCAGAAGACTCAGGGCCGTAGATTTCAATAATTCGCCCTTTTGGAACTCCGCCAACGCCAAGCGCTAAATCGATCGACAGACAGCCGGTTGGAATCGCTTCAATCTTCATGGCCTTAGCCTCGCCAAGTCGCATAATTGAACCATCGCCAAAGCGTTGCTTAATTTGAGAAATCGCCTCGCCGGCAGCTTTTAGTTTTTCTTTTTGTTCGTCAGTTTTTGTCATATTGCGTGAGTAAGTAGTAAGTAGATAGTAGTAAATAGCCGGTAAGCTCATTTACTGAGCTCTTCGCATATTGCAATAAGCCCTCCTCTTAAGCTCTTTTGTGTGCAATGATACAAAAAAGGACCACTTCGAGTCCTCCAACAAAACTATTTTATCACAATACTATTCGCTGGCCAAACTGACCTGTGGATTATCGTCCGGGTTAAATACAACGCGACGCTCAACAATTGCTCGACGAGAATACCTGCGCTCAGCTTCAACAACAATTACGTTAAGCCCTTTTTCCAAGTCAACCTCTGTCAAAAATGTGCTGTCATCGTTTACCACCACCTGCTCGCCATTCACATAGACCGTTGCCTCTCCCTCCACCATACCCTCAACGCCAAGCATTGCGCTATGGGCAATACTTGAATCAAGCGGGGAAAACAATACTACTTTCGGCGGCGCAACAATTGACTGCACTTGCCAGCCAAGATAGCCAACAACGAGCGCCGCAACCATTGTTGTGAGCCCCAACTTTACAAACTTATTCCAAACAAAGAATCTCCACTTGCTTGCTCTCTGGCGAGGCAGGCGCATTGGCTCAACTAGGTCGCAGCGGCCACATTCCTCATCGTAAAGCTCTAAAAAATAATGTTCGTCGGCACTTAGCACGCGCGCGTAGGCGCGGATAAAATTGCGCGTGTAAAGAGGCTCAGGAAGCTGACTGTAACGTCCGCGCTCGAGCGCCTCCAGGTAACGGCGTTGAACATGAGTTCGGCGCACCATCATATCCATTGAAACAGCCTGACCACGCCTAAGAGCCCGGAGTTTTTCTCCAAGCGTCTGCGGAATGCGGTCTAGTTTTCGTCGTACAAAAACCATATCTTTACCTTACCATCTCAGCAAAGCCCCAAGCTTACCGATTGGCGAAGTCGAGAGATCTCTCCGTTCCCTTCGGCCGGTCAAGATGGTGAATTTTAGCAAACTAGCTGATGTAGTCGTCATCGTCATCGTTGTCATCGTCATCGTCGTCATCGTCATCGTCGTCATCGTCTTCCTCTTCTTCGTCTTCATCCTCTCCCTCATCGACCTCTTCGACATACTCTTCATCATCTTCCTCTTCGACCTCCTCTTCAGCTCCTTCATCTTCATCATCTTGATCAGCTCCATCATCTTGATCGTCTTCTTCCACATCGTCATCTTCGTCCGCGTCGTCATCGTCATAGTCATTAGGCGCTTCACGGTCATCGGGCGGCCAGGACTTCACAATAACCTGACGCGCTTTTGCGCCGTCAGCGGCTCCAATTACCCCCATTTCCTCCATAATGTCGATTATGCGCGCCGCGCGGGAGTAGCCAATCTTCAGCCTGCGCTGCAAAAATGATGTCGAAGCCTTGCCTGACTCAACAACAACCTTGATTGCATCGTCAAGCAACGGATCAGAGTCGCCGGAATCAAACGATGTTCCGCCAGTGCGAGTGTCTTCCGTGATCTGATAGTTATAGTCAGGCTCGCCCTCTTCTTTAAGGAACTTAATTACGCGCTGAATTTCCTTTTCGCAAACAAACGCGCCCTGCAAGCGCTTAGGCTTGGAAATGGAAGGCGAGGTGAGCAACATGTCACCTCGGCCAAGCAACTTTTCAGCGCCTGCCATGTCAAGGATAGTCTTCGAGTCAACTTGCGACGCTACCGCAAACGCCATCCTGGTTGGAATATTTGCCTTAATGAGCCCAGTAATAACATCAACCGACGGACGCTGCGTTGCAAGCACCAAATGGATTCCGGCCGCGCGTGCCATCTGGGCAATACGCACAATCACGGCCTCAACATCGCGCTTATTCTGGCTCATCAAATCTGCCAATTCATCAATAACGATTATGATTTTCGGCATACGCTCACTGGCCTTCGCGTTGTATGCGTCAATATCGCGCGCCCCGTGCTTGGCAAGATGATCCAGTCGGCGTTCCATTTCCCGCACCGCCCATTTGAGCGCGTTGATCGCTTCGTCAACCTTAGTGATCGGTGGCACCAACAAATGCGGAATGCCGGCATAAACTCCAAGTTCAACTCGCTTAGGATCGACCATTATGAGCTTTACATCGTCCGGACCGCATTGGTATAAAAGTGAGATGATGATGGTATTGAGACACACCGACTTACCGGAACCTGTCGCTCCGGCAACGAGCGTGTGCGGAGCTTTATCGACCGAAAGATTGATTACATCGCCAGACACGTCTTTACCGAGCGGAGCTGTAAAATTGGTTTTACGATCCTTAAATGCCTTTGACGCCAAGAGCTCGCGCAGGCATACGCGGCCCACACTTTGGTTAGGGACTTCAATGCCGACAAGCGACCGGCCGGGAATAGGCGCCTCAATACGGATCGGGTGAGCCGCAAGCGCAAGCGCCAAGTCGTTGTTGAGCGCCACAATACGCGAAAGCTTAACGCCGTCAGACGGCCGAAGCGCATACTGAGTAACCGTTGGGCCAACTCGCACATCCGCCATGTCAACATCGATTCCAAAATTCGCAAAAGTACGGGAAATAATATCTTTGTTACGTTCAATATTTCCCGATTTTGCCTCCGAGCTTTTGTCATCGAGTAAATCGAGCGGAATTTGGATTTTCCTACGCCTACTGCTGGTCATTACAGACTCCTCCTGCTCATTATCGGCCGCGGTATCGGCAACTCTGCCCTGACGCTCTTCCTTTTCTTCTTCATACTCCTCTTCCTTGGTCTCTTCTCGGCCTTCGTCATATCCATCGTCATCGTCATCGGTAAATTCGCCATTACTAAGCGCACGGCGGTGTAGCGCTCGGCCAAGGCCGGAAAAGTGAGTGTGGACCGTGAGAATTGAACCAAGCGAAACATTGAAAACAAGGAAGACCGCCACCATGAGCACCGCGATCGCAACAACAAGCGCTCCCCAGAAACCAATCAGCGATGCCAATAGGTCGCCGGTGAGCATTCCAACATAACCGCCGGCTGCAAGGATCTCTTCCGGGTCGGGCTTGGACGAATCGACCATCAGTAAGTGAAGAACGCTGTTTAGCGAGAGAAAAAATAGCACAACTCCAACTACATTCACGCGGCTGAGCGTGCGGGCGCTTGGAAAAATCGCCTGCCAGCCAAGCGCTATTAACACAATTGCAAAGAACCACCTGCCCCAGCCGAGCGCTGCGGCAAGCCAGTCGGAGAGATATTCGCCAACTGTGCCGGCCATTTCAAAAAATGACAGCAAAAAAATCACACCTACTGCCATTAAAGCCACGGCCATTATGCTTTGCCGAACACCGTCGGACAAATCAAAGCCGCTCTTGCGAGACTTCAGGTCTCGTTTTTTTCTTCGTCGTGCCATAATAGGTACATTTTACCATGTTGACACGTTTTGTCGAGCGAACCAAAAGGACGCGATTAATCGCGTCCCTGCTTTGTACATCCTTCAAACTCTCTCAACCTCCCTAAATATCCTTAACTAACCCGCTCTACATACTCGCCAGATTCTGTGTTGATCCTAATTGTGTCGCCTTGCTTAATAAAAATCGGCACTCGTACCTGCAACCCATTGTCGAGCTCAGCGTCTTTGGTAACATTTCCGCTCACCGTGTCGCCCTTAACCGCCGGTTCGGTTTGGGTAACTGTGTACTCAATTTTTGTAGGCAAATCAAGCGCAATTGGAACATCGTTATGAGTCACCACAGTCACATCGAGCCCTTCTTTGAGATACTTAGCATCGTCGCCAATAATATCAGCGCCAATGGCAACCTGTTCGTAGGTCATAGCGTCCATAAAAGTATGAGTCGACCCATCAGAAAAAATGTACTGCATCTTTTTATTCATCACCTGAGCAAACTCAATCTGCTCAGACGCCTTTAAGTTCTCTTCCACAACTTTGCCGGTGGAGAGCGACTTCATTTTTGTGCGCACAAAACTCGACCCTTTGCCGGGCGAGACTCGTTGGAACCCCACGACGACCCAAAGTTCGCCGTTTCGATTAATAACTGTTCCTTTTTTTATTTCATTTGGTGATGGCATATTGCTGTTGGGGCTATCGGAGCTAGAAGAGCTATCGGAGCTAACGACTAGCAATTATTAATTTTCTTATTTAAACCGTCCATTAGGCGTTGTAGAAGTACATTCGTGTGTGCACATAGATCCTCAAGCTTTTCAAATTGATCCTTAGCTAAATATTTGAGTTCGAATGAAACTTCTAGCAGTCACATGCACTCGGACAGTGACCCTCGAGACATGTACAAAAAACGGATGTAATCCTTGGTCGACCCTCGTGCCTGGCCTTCCGCAATGTTAAGCATTGCCGACAGCGCCGCCCGTCGTAGCTGAGAAACAATCCCATACCGTTCCTCTTTCGGAAACCGCTCGGTCGCTCGATAAACCTCTGTGACAAATCTCTTTGCCTTTTGCCAAGCAAAAATTTTGTGGTACGGCCGTTCAATCATAGCTCCTGGTTAGCTCTTTTAGCTCAACTAGCCCCTCTAGCCCCATTGAAAAACCTGCAAGTCGCGGATATCGCTTACACCATATCGGAGCATTACCAATCGGTCAACTCCGAGGGCGTTGCCGTAGACCGGGCTCGCGATCTTGGCTAGCGCGTCGATTAAGTCTTCGTCGATCGGGAAAACGTGTTTACCGAGTTTGCGGCGCTCTTCTTGCTCTTTTTCAAATCGGGCGCGTTGCTCTTGTGGGTCGGTTAACTCAGAAAATCCATTGCAAAGTTCCACTCCGTTTACATAAGCTTCGAAACGCTCAGCGTACGATGATCCATCAGCGCGACGCTTAACCTCGGCAAGCGCAGCCTGATCGGCCGGGTACTCGGCTAGAAAGAATTTATCGATCTCACTCGCTACTTTTGGATCTCCAGCATCGTCAACATTTGCATCGCAATGCTTGATTCGCGGCCACTTCTCATCCCAGCCCATAATCGAATTGACGAGCTCCTCAGTATCGTCCATACAATCGCTGTAATCACCAGGGCCGTACCACTCGAGCATTGTGAACTCCGGAATATTATGCGGGCCAAGACTCTCATTGTTTCGAAATGTCTTTGTGACTGTGTAGATTTTATCAAACCCAGCGCCCAGCAACTTTTTCATTGAATACTCAGGCGATGTAATCAAGCCAGCTGACGATCGACCTTCCGACGTAATCAAATCGACCTTGAACGGATCCAAAGTCGGCTCCATTCCGGGCGAGGAAACCATCAAAGGTGTATCGAAATGAACAAAACCGCGAGATTGAAAAAAATCGTGGATTTGATTTTCCACGCTTTCTCGCATTTGTTTACGTCGAAGGATGTCGGGTTTGGAGAGCATGTTGAATGTCGAGGGGGTTAATCGCGTATCGCTCGAGGGTTAACGAGTGGCAAAGGGGTTAAGCAAAATAATAATCACCATCTCGAGCGAGTAGGCAATCAGCCGAGTCGAGAGATCTCTCCGCTCGCTCGTGACACCTGGCTCGGTCAAGATGGTGTATATTAATCCAGTCTTATCTAGTCAAGAATCCAGCCAAATCGATTCCCTACTTAATCACAAACGGTAGCAATGCCATAATGCGTGAGCGCTTAATTTCCTGCGCCAACTTTCGCTGGTGAGTGGTACAAAGCCCGCTTCGCTTGCGTGGCACAATTTTTGCAAACGAAGAAAGGTACCGCTTCAGTAGTTCGGTATTTTTGTAATCAAGCACCAGTCGCTTATTCACGCAAAAATTGCAGTACTTGTCTTGCTTTTTGAGTAATGATTGTCGTTTCTTCATAATTGATTCACACGGTTCCTACTGATGTACTGATTGTTACCGATATACTGATCGGTAAATCAGTAACTATCGGTGCATCGGTAGGGTCCTGGTTTCTAGTTAAAATGGAATGTCTTCGATCTTGATTTCGTCGTCCGGATTTGCTGACGGCTCGTCCATTATCGGAGGCGCAATATCCGAACCTGATCCAGATTGCGCGCCATACCCGCCGCTTGGCTGGGCATTGTATCCGCCACTTGCCTGCGCGCCATACCCGCCACCGCCACCGCCTGGAGCGCCCGAGCGGTCAAGCATCACCATATTCTCAGCAACAATTTCGGTTCGGTATCTGCGGACGCCATCCTGCCCTTCCCAGTCGCGGGTCTGCAGCCTGCCTTCAATAAATACCTTCTTCCCCTTTACCAAATACTGTCCGCAAATCTCAGCCAGCTTTCCCCACGCCACTACATTATGATATTCAACTTCCTCTTTGCGCTCTCCCTCCGGATTGTTCCAGCGTCGATTAGTTGCGACTCCGAAGTTACAAACCGCTCGCCCGCCTCCCGTCTGACGCATCTCCGGGTCGCGCGTAAGGTTGCCAATGATCATTGCTTTATTCAAACTTGACATATGTTTTTGGTTATCGCATTAAACTCAATCACTTAACCACTCAATCACTTTGAGCTTACACTCCCTTCATAATATCACTATCCAGAATCTCATCCAGCTTCTTATCCAGCTCCTCTGAGCT
Organism: bacterium; assembly: GCA_043818555.1. Taxonomy (GTDB): domain Bacteria; phylum Patescibacteriota; class Patescibacteriia; order UBA9934; family UBA9934; genus JAUYIW01. Next base: position 31,653 of record JBDRFP010000021.1, read on the forward strand.
CAGCTTCTCCTGCACCGGAGCAGCCTCCCGTTTCGGAACCTCTGTTGTCTTCCTAGGCTTTGCAGTGCGCTTGCCCTCTGGAGTAAGCGGTGGCTCATAGCCAACAATTCCCGGCGTTCCCTTAGGTATTTCGTTGCGCCTTACAAGAGTATGGCGCAACACAAAATCGGCCAGCCTCAAATCCTGGTCGATCTTTTTGAGCGCCGAGCCTTCAACATCCATAAATGCAAGGATGTAGGTCCCGTGTGTGATTGTCTTAATTGGGTAAGCCAGCTTTATCTTTCCGAGATTTTCGGTCTTCTCAATTCTAGCTTCGTTGGCCTCAAGAATCTTTGAGACCTTGTCGATTACCCCGCCGATCTCGGTATCTGAGAATTTGGCAGGGACAATATAAAGTAGTTCGTATAGCATATTGGTCATCGGTCCAGCTTATATTGAGCAGGACAGCCTTTTTTGGCTATGGACAATGCCCTTCGATATAACTCAGGGCACCCTGAGCGAAGCGAGAGCTTTGCTCAAGTGGAGCCGAAGGGTGAATTAATTTGTGCTCGAATATTAGCTGAATGGTGAAAAACTGTCAAGTTTGAGCCCAAATCCACCTCCGATCCCCTTATGCGCTTTCGCGCGAAAGCGCCTAAACATCTTAGGACCTTTCGCGCGAAAGATCCTAAGCTCAAACTTTGACATTTATCGTTTCTGAGGCTATTATCGCCACGTATGCAAATATTTGCAGTACTAGGAAGTCATCCGGAGCTGTCGATTGCAGAAATCGAGGCTGTCACCGGCGCAAAGCCAACTTATTCAAACAATGAGGTGGCGGTTTTTGATGATGTTGATCTTGAGCTTACCAAACTCCAAGCTCGCCTAGGCGGGACTCAGAAAGTTGGCTTTGTAATCGGTAGTCTTCCCGCCACTATCATCCCGAGTGAGCCGAAGGCGAATCGAGGGATCTCTCGACTCCCGTTGGTCGCTCGAGATGACAAAGAAGAGCTTGTTAGTTTCCTGGCCTCCCAACTCACCGAAATCGTGCCCGACGGAAAGATCAACTTCGGCATTAGTGCTTACGACGATAAATTGTCTAAGACGACCAACTCGCTCGGGCTGGAGATCAAAAAGACGCTTAAAGAGTCTGGAAAATCGGCTCGTTTTGTTACATCAAAAGAACCAACCCTGTCTTCTGTTGTAGTAAAAAAGAATCACCTGCTCGACCGTGGAGCTGAATTTGTGTTGCTGATAATTAATAACGAGATCGTAATCGGCCAAACTGCTGCTGTGCAAGACTTTGAAGATTGGTCGCACCGCGACTACGACCGCCCTGCGCGCGACCCAAAGCGCGGTATGCTCCCGCCCAAACTCGCTCGCATTATGATTAACCTGTCGGGCATCGACCCAGCTAACGCAACTCTGCTCGACCCTTTCTGCGGGTCAGGTACAGTGCCGATGGAAGCGGCAATGGTAGGCTTTGATAATCTGATTGGCGGAGACTCGTCAGAATCGGCGATTGAGGATACTCGGGAGAATCTCGAATGGCTTAAATCTGAAGGCTACGATGTGCCAAGCTTTGAGCTTATTAATTCCAAAGCTGTCGACCTAGTCGATCTGGAAGTCGACGCGATCATCACCGAACCGTATTTGGGCAAGCCTCGCACAGGCAAGGAATCGATCGCAACGGTGAAAAAAATGGTCAGCGAGATAGAAGCATTGTATCGGGATAGTTTTTCAACGCTTGCCGACCTACTCAAGCCGGGCGGTAAATTCGTGTTAGCAATCCCGGTTCACTTTGTTGATGGCGACCAAATCAAGCCTCAGGTTGATAAAATATTCCCACCTGACAAATTCAAAATTATAGGCCAGCCAACGCTCTACAAACAAAAAGGCCAATACATAGGCCGTGAGATTACCAAGATTCGCCTGAAATAACAGGCGTTTTTTGGTTGATGTCTTGACTTTTTGCCAATTTTATGATACTCTTTGCGGTCGTTCTGTCATAAACATTCTGGAGGAGACATGATCGTTCAATTCATTTTTCTGATCTGGGTATTTGCGTGCACAGAATCGGAAAAGGTAGATACAGGCTCGAGCGAGCCCTACGAGCCGACCGAGGAGCACCTGCTTCTCGATTTGATCGAGCAGATGTTCTACCGCTTTTCCGATCAGGCTGGACGCAGGAAGTGGTACGCGCGGTGCGAAACGCTCCGCCCCACATTCGAAAAGGCAGCGGCACTGACCGGATACGAGACCGAGTTTGCCATGGGTATGGCTCTTCACGAGTCGGCCGGGTGCCAAAAAGGCATCAAGGGCCGCCACGGCGAAATCGGGCTCATGCAGATCCGCAGCTCAACGCTCCGTGACTTTCGAAAAGAGGCCGCGAAGCTGCTTGAGATCAAGTCGGGTCAGGTGAACCTGTATTATCCATTCCACAATGCGGTCCTTGGGCTCGTTGTGTTGCGTAGTCGTGAACGCGGGCTTGGCGAAATGGAGAGCGCAAACGATTTCGCAAATGCGCTCCAGTCCTACAACCGTGGCGCAAGCGGGTACAAGCGCTCGCTCGCCAAGCACTTCGGCTGGTCGAGCGGCGACCCACTGCCATTTGTGCTAGATGTACAAGAAGCTGCCGGGCACTGCGAGTACGCTCAGATGATCTTTGCCGCGGCGGCAGAGATCCGCTTGAACGCCCGCAGCGTCAACACGTCGGAACGCGATTTCCTCAACCCGATCGACATCCCGGGCTGGTACCGGGAAGCCAACAAGCCTCCCCCGGCTAAGGATGAAAAAGGGACGTAGCCCCAACAACAGACGGCGAATCCGCTAACCCGGGATCGCCGTTTTTCTTTTGATTTTGCTAATTTGGTACTATCGCCTGTATAAGATGAGATACATCGGTAACACCCGGAGATTTGGGTTTAATGCCCTAAAATCTCTTGGTAACATGCCGAAGTATGAATAAAACTGCCGCTACAGGGATTCTCAATGTGGGCAATCCCTGTGTGAACTACTAT
>JBDRFP010000022.1:0-2389 GCA_043818555.1 bacterium
CCACCTCGTTCCCAGGTCCGAGCCGATCAGCTCGAGGCGGAAGGCACCGACCAGGACGGCCATGACCTCCTTCTTATATTCGTGCCGGTGGCCGCCGTGCTTGCGACCCTCGCTGGTGATGACGGCGTAGACCTCGCGAGCTCGTCCTGATTGCCTTCGGTTAGCGGCTCGAGGCGAAGCGAGACCAAGCGGTCAGGTGCACTACCCGGACTGTAGCGGTGAATGTGGGGGTTGAGAACGGTCCAGAAATCAGTAGTTTTCAATTCAGACATGAGAAGGTGCTCCGTTTCAGCCTTTCGATGAGGCAAGGGAAGGTTAGAACAATTTAGTGTTCAGGTCAAGAGAATGGCAGGGGCGGGTCTGAGACCCGCCCGTACATGAGTAAGGACGTGATAAATCACGTCCTTTTTGAATAATTTCATCCACAAGAACAAAAGCCGAACACGGTTTTTTGTTTTGTTTTCGCGATGAAATGTATGGAAGCCAAGTGGATAACCGAAGGTTGACCAGGGGCGTTTAGTGGGGTAGAGTGGAAGTACTGAGGCACAAAGTGGGGACTATACATTGTGCTTTACATCCTTGTTTAAATATTCAAGCAAGCGGTTTGGGAAACTTCCCCCGGTCATAAGACGTCGTTTATCAGTTCAGTGGCTTATCTGAGCTGTTGGAACGGCAGCTTGTGACAGGTCATGACAACCGCTTGTTCTTTGTTCATCTTGAACACTTATAAAGCGAACATACTAGTTTGATCTTTCTGCTAGGCGCAGCGAGCACCGAACTGAGCCGTACTGATACGTACGGTGAAGGAGACACACAGCTGCAACAACGCAGAAAGTCAAAACAGTAGTGAGCAGAGTTTATGTTCATAGGCGAGTATCACCACAATATCGACGACAAGGGACGTATTGCCGTCCCGACGAAGTTTCGAGTTGACCTCGTGAAAGGTGCGGTTGTCACGCGAGGTCTCGACTCTTCACTTTTCCTGCTCCCCTTGGAGGAGTGGGGTAAGCTGGCTGAGAAGCTGGCAAGTTTACCCCTGGGGCAGTCCAATTCGCGCGCATTCGCTCGACTGATGCTTGCGGGCGCTATGGACGTGAATTTGGACAAGCAGGGAAGATTCATCATTCCAGAGTATTTGCGACAGTACGCAAAACTCAAAAAGGGTACGGTTATCGTCGGCGTTAACACCCGTCTCGAAATTTGGGACGAATCTGCTTGGCGCGCTTACAACGCTCAAACGGAGGAGGACGCTGAAAAGATAGCCGAACAGCTGGGAGACTTGGGTATATAGACTTTTATATGAGAGAACATATTCCAGTTCTCGCGCAAGAAGTAATCGATGGTCTATCTCTATCATCTGGCGACATGGTGATTGACTCTACTGTCGGACTCGGTGGGCATGCTCTAAAAATTCTGGAGCGGACCTCACCGGATGGAAAACTCATCGGGTTCGACCGAGATGGACGAAACTTAGAGCTCGCGCGTGAACATTTATCAAAATTCAACAACCGCATTACACTCATCGAGGATTCTTTTGCTAACCTTGCTGAGTATGTAAAGACGGCGGTTGACGCCGTATTTTTTGACCTCGGCTATTCATCACTTCATGTTGATGATCCAACTCGCGGCTTTTCCTTCAAACAGGATGGCCCGCTGGATATGCGCTACGATCGGGATCAAGAGCTGACGGCGCAGCAGATTGTGAATAGCTGGCCGGCTGATGATTTAGCTCGTCTCTTTCGTGAATATGGGGAAGAAGAACGGGCTGGTGACATCGCTAAAGCGATTGTCAAAGCTAGACGTAAGGAACAGATTGAAACTACGGGGCGTCTGGCAGAAATTGTGGAAACTTCTAAACATCGAAGCGGACGCCTTCATCCGGCGACGAAAATTTTTCAAGCTCTAAGAATTGCGGTTAATGATGAGCTTGGTCATGTTCGAAAGGGAATAGATGCCGCTGTTGATCTTCTTAAACCAGGTGGGCGAATTGTTATCATTAGTTTTCATTCTTTGGAAGATAGAATTGTTAAGCAACGATTCAAATCCCATTCCGATCTTAAAGTCATAACAAAAAAAATAATCAAACCATCAGCGGAGGAACTGGCAGTCAACCCACGTTCTCGCAGCGCAAAACTCCGCATTGCTGAAAAAATCTAGTATGCAATTCATTGCAAAAGCAAAATCTGCCAAGACATATCTCAAAGAAGCAAGTTGGTTGCAGACTTTTTGCTTGGTGACCACAATTTTACTAGGTGTGCTCTATATCTGGCAGGTTAACGTCTCGGCTACCCGAGGCTTTACAATGAGGGATCTCGAGTCATCAATTCATGATCTTCAGTTGGAAAACGAGCGATTGAGTATGGAAGCATCGCGTTTGCAATCAATCGAT
>JBDRFP010000023.1:0-44638 GCA_043818555.1 bacterium
GGCACCTCAACATGCTTCACTCTTGCCCCCTTCCCTCTTTTAATCTCAACCAGTGATTTTGCAACACCGAGTTGGCGCGACAAAAACCTCACAAGTTCTGCATTGGCCTTTCCATCCGTAGGCGGAGCTGCAACCGCAATAACAACAGTGCCACCGTCTTTCCACGAGACGATTTTTGTTTGCTTGGCGTTAGGTTTTACTTCGACAGTTAAGATCATAACTGCATAGTAACAAAAAGGAGCTAGAGGGGCTAGTAGGGCTAGAAGAGCTAACAATGCTAGCTCAATTAGCTCTTTTGAAAAGAAAAACCCGAGCAATGCTTGGGTAGTGTGACGACTAGCCTTTGTTGTCATCGAAATTGTGGTCGACGGACTGATCGAAGGCTGCGATCAGTTGCCATATTTGTTCACTGGGCGCTACTGCCCAGTAGACCTCCAGGCCGGTAATATGTTTCAGCCCACGGGTTGTTATTGCGTTTGGTTCGTATGCGGTAGCGATGGTCACCGTCCCGCGGCTTCTCATGATCGGGACCAGCCCTCGGTACATCACGCCGAGCGGCACCATCTGGGCCATCTCTACGCTAGGCCTGCACTCACTCAAATCGAGCGCAGGGATATTGTGCCGCCTGGCAATCTCGAGCATCGTTTCTTCATCGTCCTCGTCTCTGGGCTCGTAGGGCTTGATTCCGTCGGTCAGCGCCACGGGCTCGTCAGTGAGCGTGAGCATGATGAGCTGGTCGAGGTCATGCTTGATTGCAGCGCATACGCTTCTGATCCATGACAAGCTAGCTAGCTCGCCCCCGTCGATCTTTGAAACCGTCTTGTGCTCCGAGATCATTAACTTGATCACTTTCACGCCCTCGGTGATTGCCTCAATGGCGTCCTTTGCATTATCCATTGCGTCCTCCTTTTGAATGTACGCTACCGGCAGGCTAGCAGTTGTCGGCCGGTATGTCAAGTCAAAGAGCGAGCCTTTCGACTCGCTCTTTGACCTCTCATTAACCTATCCCAAACCTCCCTTCATTCTATCCCAGGCCTCTATCATAATCCCAGCTCGATAATTACTTAACCATCTTCTTTTTCAAAAAGTCAATCACATTCCGGTTCGTCAACTGGCTGGTAACATAGTCGCGGTAGGCTGGGTCGAAAATCTGCTTCTGAGCATCTTCGTTGCCTTCGTACATCTTTGCAATCCTGTCGATCTCGGCGTCAACTTCATTCGTGTCGACTTTAATTCTCTCGCGCTTGGCAATTTCCTTGAGAACGATTGCGATTTTTACGCGCGTAAGAGCAGGCTTTGCAAAATCAATTTTAATGTCCGCCAAGGTCTTCCCAATGTCCTTCATGTACTTATCAAAGTCCATGCCGCGCTCACTGACATTATGCTGAAGCTCATGTAACATCTTTTCGATTTCCTGGTTTACGAGCATATCCGGGACTTCCTCAAATTGTGACTTTTCCGCGACCTTGTCAAGCACCTCTTTATCCTGACGCAGGCGCTCTTCAGTTTCGCTCTCCAGTCGCAAATTCTCTTTGAGTTTCTCTTCCAGATCGGCAGCGTCTTTGAGTCCGAGCGACTTTGCAAATTCGTCGTTGAGCTCCGGCGCCTCAAGCGAAAAGATCTCATTTATCTTCACCGTGAATTCTACATCCTGGCCGGCCAAGTGTTTTTGATAGTGCTCTTTCGGGAACTTGAGCGTGAAAGTCCGTTCTTCATCTTCGGCCATGCCCAAAATTTTATCAATAAAACCTTCGATGAAGTAATCCTCAGCGGTGTAGATGCCATGATTTTGCCCTTCCCCACCTTCAATGACTACACCGTCTTTTTTCATTAGCAGGCTCACTACCGCCTTGTCTCCATTTTGAAGTTTCTCGCCTTTTGCTTTCCGAACTTCTTTGGTGCGCATGGTAGCAAGGTCCTTCTTTGCCTGTTCAATTATTTCAGGAGTCGGCGCAGTGTCCTTCTTTTCAACCGTGAGTGAGTTGTAGTCGGCGAGCTCGGTCACATGTGGGTACAGGGCGATTTCTGCCGTGACAATAATGTCATTTCCCGGAGCTAGCTTTTCAGATTTAAAAAATGGCTGGCCAACGGTTTCCAAATCGGCCTCGAGCATGGCGGCAACAAAGGCGCTTCGGATTAGTTCTTCCGCCGCGGCTTCCAAAAGCTTCATTTCGCCTACGCGCTGCTTTACAACATCGTAAGGAGCTTTGCCTGGACGGAAACCAGGGATTGAAGAATCTTCCGACATTGATTCTGCGGCCTTCCTCATTCCTTCTTCGACTTCGGCCGCTGGGATGGTTATTTTAATTATCGCCTGGTTATTTTCCTTTTTAATTTCGTGAGGCATAGTTTTCAAGATAGGTCCAATAGGTCTTGCGCGACCAATTTGTGATCAAAAGTATGCGAACGATAACACTATCGGCCACAAACGTCAAGAACGGGCCATGCGACCCGCTCTTGAATCTATTGTCTACGACTTGCTTCGTAATTACACAATCAGTGCAACAATCAACAGCGCGACAATGTTGATAATTTTAATCATCGGATTAATCGCCGGCCCCGCAGTGTCCTTGTATGGGTCGCCAACAGTGTCGCCCGTTACTGCCGCTTCGTGCGCAAGCGATTTTTTGCCGCCGTAGTTCCCTTCCTCAATATACTTTTTGGCATTGTCCCACGCCCCGCCGCCGGTTGTCATTGAGATGGCAAGGAATAGGCCAGTAACAATCGTTCCAATCAACAATCCGCCAAGCGCTTCCGGTCCAAGAGCGAGCCCGACAGCGATCGGAGCCACAACTGGGATGAGCGCAGGGATGATCATTTCATTTAGCGCCGATTTGGTTACAATATCGACCGCGGCAGAATAGTCAGGCTTTCCTGTGCCGTCCATAATTCCTTTGATCTCTCTGAACTGGCGTCGGACTTCCTCAACAACCTTGCCTGCCGCCTTACCGACCGACTCCATCGCAAACGATGCGAACAGGTATGGAAGCAAGCCTCCAAGTAGCAAGCCGGCTACAACATAAGGATTGGCGAGCGAGAACTCAAATTCGGCGCCAAGCTTTCCAAGTTCTTCAGTGTAGCCTGCGAACAAAACCGTTGCCGCAAGCGCGGCAGAGCCAATCGCATAGCCCTTGGTTACAGCCTTGGTGGTGTTACCAACTGCGTCCAGCGGGTCGGTAACGTCGCGAACCTCTTTTGGTAGATTTGCCATTTCGGCAATTCCACCAGCGTTATCGGTGATTGGTCCGTACGCGTCCATAGCCACGATTATTCCAGTGAGCGAAAGCATGGACACGGCTGCCATGGCGATTCCAAACACGTCGCCAAGCCAGTAGGAAACAAGAATTCCGGCGACAATGACAAGCACGGGATATCCTGTTGCCCTCATCGAAAGAGCCAGCCCGGCGATTATGTTAGTTCCGTGCCCGGTCTGCGAAGCTGCTGCAACATTTCGGACAGGTTTGTATGCGGTTGATGTGTAGTAGTCGGTAACAATCACCATGAGCGCAGTTACAACCAGACCAACGATCAGCGTCCAGAAAATAGCAACAGCGTCAACGCCTTCCACGCCGCCAAGAATCCACTGAGTGAGCGGGTAGAACGCAATGGCAGACACTACGCCGGTTACTGCAAGACCCTTGTAGAGCGAGCTCATAATGGCCTTGGATGGGCCAAGCTTAATGAACCAGGTTCCGATTATCGATGCGATTATTGCAATCGCCCCAACTGCAAACGGGAATACAATCACTGCTTCAATGCTCCCGAACGCGAGCGTTCCAAGCAGGCTTGCGGCCACCATGGTAACCGCATAAGTTTCAAACAGGTCTGCGGCCATGCCGGCGCAATCTCCAACATTGTCCCCGACATTGTCGGCGATAACGGCAGGGTTGCGAGGATCGTCTTCCGGGATTCCGGCCTCAACTTTGCCAACCAGGTCGGCTCCGACATCGGCTGCCTTGGTGAATATGCCTCCGCCAAGTCGTGCGAACACGGAAATCAGCGATCCTCCAAAACCGAGTCCGATCAGGGCGTTGATGTCATGTGTGATCGCGTAAAGCCCTGCAACTCCAAGAAGTCCAAGGCCTACAACGAACAATCCTGTGACAGAGCCACCTTTGACTGCGACATTGAGCGCAGAGGCAAGCCCGTTCTTTGCGGCTTCGGCTGTGCGCACATTTGCCCGCACGGAAACCTGCATGCCTATGTAGCCGGCAAGAGCCGAGAGCGAAGCTCCGACTGCGAAGCCAATTGCCACATTCCAGCCCAGGAAAAATCCGAGCAAGGCAAAAATAACAACGCCAATCATGGCGATGACTTTGTACTGGCGCGCTAGATACGCGTTAGCTCCTTCTTGGATGGCAAGAGCAATGCCCTTCATTTTTCCCTCGCCTGAGGGAAGCTTCATAATCCAGCGGATAACAAAGCTGGCGTAGATAATCGTCAGAACTGCGACGATTATTGCATAGTATGTGATGTCCATAGAGAACAGTGGTTATCTTATGGTTATCTTAAAAGTGGAGTTATCATACGTTCCTGGGGGGTATTTTGTCAATATTGATTACAATTGACTAAGCTGACAATTTTTGATATTCTGGGAGTTGCAAAATATTGATATTTATATTTCAGAGTCTGCTAAACAATTCTGTGTCTCCTGCGCGCTGAAGGCGATCCGCTTTCTGGTGCGCATTAAGCCTCATGTTCTGAGGTTTGTGGGTCGTGCGTACGGTCCTTTTAAAAAAGGCGGGCGGCTTTTTATTGATTTTGTAGCGCTGCCAGCGTACCGCCTGATGTATTTGCTACGAAGGCATACGAACAGGGTTTGGAAGCCGGCAAAAAACAAGCTGATGTTTCTGGTAAGCAACCGGTTCATGGCCCATGTTGCCATTGGGGCGGTCGCGCTTATGGTCGGGATTTTGAATTTACAGACTGACGAAGTTAGGGCCGAGACTTTTGGCGAGCGAAGTTTAATGTACTCGCTGGTTGGGCAAGAAGGATTGGAATTGATAGAAGAGTATGCCGCGGCAGAGCCGGCGATTGATGTTGCCGCAGTAAATTACCGGGAGAGCGGGGCGATTTCTTCGTTCGCACGCGGCATTGACGACATCTCCTACGAGGACGCCACAGCCATTTCGATTATTGGCGGAGGCACGATTGCTGCGCCAACAACTGCCGAGAGCGCCGCGTCCATTGCCGCGCGCACAGATGTCGAAACCTACACTGTTCAAGGCGGCGACACACTGTCGAGCATTGCGGAAGATTTCGGGATTAGCCTTAATACACTTTTGTGGGCAAACGATCTTGGCGTGCGTTCAATTCTGCAGCCAGGCGACGCTTTGGCGATTTTGCCTACATCGGGTGTGTATCACACTGTTAAAAGCGGCGACACGCTGTCGGCCATTGCAAATAAATATGATGTTGATGCCGACGAAATCCTCGATTACAACAAGCTTGCCAGCGCAGACGATTTGGTGATTGGCGAAAAGTTAATTGTGCCTGGTGGGGCTGTAAGTGTTGCAACGGCAAGCAGAAGCACTGCATTTTCGAGCGTGCTCTCAACCGGCACATCGTCCGGGTCAACGGTCGGCAGCGGTTCGATGATCTGGCCAACTGACCTTTACACCATTACTCAGTATTACAGCTGGCGCCATAACGGACTCGACATTGACTGCGGATACACAAACGACAACTATGCTGCCGATGACGGGATTGTGACTCAGGCCGGGTGGCTTGGCGGTTATGGTTATCTGGTGGAGATTAACCATGGAAACGGGATAGTGACGCGTTATGGGCACCACTCGTCGCTTTATGTGAGCGTTGGCCAGCAAGTGAGCCAGGGGCAGGCGATTGGCCGTTGCGGAACAACCGGACGATCAACCGGAACGCACCTTCACCTTGAGGTGATTGTAAACGGATCCAACCGTAATCCGCTTGAATACATCAGATAGGAAGGATCGAGACGGATCCAAAAACCCCCAAGGTTTCCGAACCTTGGGGGTTTAATCGTTACAGTCTCAGCCTGTCAGCCACCCTCTCTCCTTTACCATCTCGACCGAGCCAGGCTACACGGTGAGCGGAGAGATCTAATCGAAAAGACCCCTCGACTCGGCTGTCGACCTACTCGCTCGGGAAAGTAATTTTTACGGCCTCAGCCTATTAATCATCCTCGGGAACGGAATTGTCTCACGCACATGCGCGCAGCCGCAGATCCAGCCTACGATTCGCTCGAGCCCGTAGCCAAATCCGGAGTGCGGAACTGATCCGTATTTGCGAAGGTCAAGGTACCACTGGAGATCCTCAATCGGCAGATTATGATCTTTAATTCGCTCGAGTAATGTATCGTAATCATCCTCACGAGCCGACCCTCCAATAATCTCCCCATACCCTTCCGGCGCCAGCATGTCATTGCATAGCGCGCGCGTTTCATCGCCCGGGTCGTGTTTCATATAAAAAGCTTTTACCTCAGCCGGATATTTTTCGATTATGACTGGGTTCACCGAGTCTTTTGTGAGCATAGTCTCATCATCTGCTCCAAGATCATCATTTTCACCAATGTCGCTCCCCAGCTCGCGGAGCTTTGCCACAGCCTCGGCGTGAGTCATTCTGGTAAACGGTGCCTCGATTTTCTCAAGCGCTTCAATGTCGCGTTCCAGTACTTCAAGATCGGCCCGGTTGCGCTCGAGCACCTGCTTGACTATGTGTACGACCAGCTCTTCCTGCAACTTCATGTTCTCCTCGTGATCGACAAATGCGGCTTCGGCATCCATCATCCAGAATTCAGTCAGGTGTCGGCGAGTTTTAGACTTTTCAGCACGGAATACTGGTCCAAAGTCAAAGCATCGGCCATGACTCATAATTGCAGCTTCCAAATACAGCTGGCCAGTTTGCGACAAGTAAGCCTTGCCTTCGTCAAAGTATTCAAGATCGAACAAAGTGGTAGTTCCCTCTGCTGCTGTTGGTGTGAGAATTGGTGAATCGATTTTTATGAACTGGCGCGAGTTTAGAAATTCGTATGTTGCGTTGATTATGGCGTTTCGCACTCGCATGATCGCCCATTGTTTTGGAGATCGCAACCACAGGTGGCGGTTCTCAAGCAGAAAATCTGGCCCATGCTCTTTTTTACTGATTGGATAATCGTCTGGCGCGAGCTGGATAATTTTGAACGACATTCCTTCTAATTCAAAACCACTTGGGGCGCGCGGTTCCTCTTTGACGCGGCCGGTGGCAACCACGGATGACTCGATCGTCAGTGACTGCAGAGCTGCCCACTCATCATCGGTGACCGACGCCTGCTCAAAAACAACCTGCACGCGGCCAGTGCCATCGCGAAATTGCAAAAAGAAAATCTTCCCGCTTGAGCGAAAATTATATGCCCAGCCTTTTAGGGTGATTTCCTGGCCAACCTGATCCGGTAGGCTTGATACAGTTGTGTGTTCCATACTCCGCGATAGTAGCGGTTTTTTTGTTTTTAGGCAAGGAGCTCCTACCCATTCCTCCCGTTCCGATTCTTCGATCAGACTTGCTTCGCCTGCGGGCGGTAGCTGAGGGCTTCGCAAACATGTTCCGATGTTACGCAGTTAGACTCGGCAAGGTCAGCGATTGTACGGGAAACTTTTAGAACGCGCGTGTAGCCGCGAGCTGAAAGCTGGAAGCGTTCCATCGCGCCCTTGATAAGCTCAAGACTTTCATCGCCAAGTTCGCAGTGCTTTCGAAGCAGTCTGGAAGACAGCTCTGAGTTCATGGAGACCCCTTCCCCGGTATATCGTTCGCGTTGCAGCGCGCGCGCTTGCTCAATTGTTGATCGGATAGTTGCTGACGATTCTGCCTGCTCAATGTCGGTCAGTTTTTTAAAGTCCACGCGCGGAACCTCGACAGCCAGATCAATCCTGTCCATTAGCGGGCCTGACATTTTATGCTGATATTTTAGAACTTGACTTGGCGTGCACACGCACGGCTTGTGTGGGTCGGACAAATTGCCGCATGGGCACGGATTCATGGCAGCGACGAGCGTGAACTGCGCGGGAAATTCGAGCGTGCCTGCGGCGCGCGATATTGTAACAATGCCATCTTCAAGCGGCTGACGAAGATTTTCAAGTGATGACCTAGAAAATTCCGGGAACTCGTCTAGGAACAGCACGCCTCGATGCGCCAAGGACACCTCACCGGGCTTTGGCCAGGTACCGCCGCCGATAAGAGCGACGCTAGAGGACGAGTGGTGGGGCGCACGGAAAGGGCGTTCGCGTATGAGCGCGTCAGCGCAGTTGCGCAGGCCTGCGACTGAGTAGATTTTTGTTATTTCAAGCGCTTCATCAAAGGCTAGGTCTGGGAGGATTCCGGGCATCGCTCGCGCCAGCATAGTCTTGCCTGCCCCTGGCGGGCCGGAGAGAAGTACATTATGCCCGCCGGCCGCGGCAATCACGAGCGCCCGTTTGGCATAGTCCTGCCCTTTAATGTTTGCCATGTCTTCTTGGCATTGTTTTCGTGTCCTTTTTTGTTGCGCAGACTTGAATACTGGGAATTCCACGCCGTTATTGTGAAGGTGTACAAACTCGGCGAGCGAGTCAATCGGATGGACAATTAAATCTTTTACAAGCGCTGCTTCGGGCGCGTTCTGCGGACACACAACGATAGCGTCCATCTCTTCGGACTTTGCCATAAGCGCAGCAAGCAGGACGCCGGCCACGGGGCGGATCCGGCCATCAAGTGCCAGTTCGCCGAGAAATACCACATTTCGAAGCTTCTCGCTTCCTGTCAAAAAACCAGAAGCAGCCAGGACGCCGATCGCGATCGGCAGGTCGTAAGCAGGCCCCTGTTTTTTAATATCGGCCGGGGCTAGATTGACTGTAACTCGTGTTCGTGGAAAGCTAAAATCGCTGTTTTTGATTGCTGCGCGCACGCGGTCGCGCGACTCGGAGATCGCCGTATCGGGCAACCCCACAATTGTGAATTTAGGCAGGCCGGACGCAACATCAACCTCGACTGTTACCGGAACAGCGTCAAGGCCAACATTGGCGGCTGACTGAATAAAATAAGAACCCATACCAAAAATGTATGGGGAGTAATTAAACTATGTCCGAATGTGATCTTGTCACTTCCCGGTGTCCGTCCGGGAAGCTCTATTATCATTATATACGAAAAGCAAAATAACACCAGCCAAGATGAGGATATCTGACAAGTTTATGGCCGACATCCGAAATAAAATAATATAATCCGTAGTAAACCCATTGATTATTCTGTCGGTCATATTGCCAAGCGCGCCCACAATTACTGTCCATGCAAAAAAGCTACGAAGCGGGAACTGCTCAAATGACCGGATGCTGTAGTAACCAAGCACGGCAGTAATAATTAGGCTAACCGCAACAACAATTGTGAGCGGGATCGGGATGTTGAAGGCAATCCCCGGGTTCTTATGTAGCGCGAAGTCGATTAGAAAATTCAAACGACTCCCCTGTTCCGGGAGCCGCTCAATGGCAATTGATTTTGCAACTGCATCAACCAGAGCGACCACACAAATTGGGATCATGAGCATTATCGCCCGGCGAATTTTTTCTTTTTTTGAAAGCATTTTGCCTCCTTTAAAATTCCTGCGTAAGAGTTTTTTTGCATGCGATGCAGGAGGTCGATGTTGGGCGGGCTCGCAGTCGTGCTTCAGCGATTTCGGTCTTGCAGTACTTGCACACGCCGTATTTTTCATCCTCTAGGCGCTTGAGTGAGTTGTTAATGTCGCGCAGCACTTTTTCCAGCTCGCTTTCGAGCGATAGGTTATTGCTATAGGCTGCTACTTCGTTCGCGTTTTCATCTTCGTCATCTCCAAAATTAGGGAAATCAGCATCAAAGTCTTCATCTGTAGATTTTGTGTTTCGATGCGCAAAACGAGAAAGCTCGCGTTCAACTTTGCGTTTCTCTTCTTCGAGAAGTTTTTTGATTTCGTTAAGAAATGAATTTTTCATAGGCTACTATCAATGTAGATATAATACGCGATTTGTTCGCGAATGGCAAGGTTGGTGCAGGATATCATAGTTACGCGATATTGCAAGGATTGTTGAGCACGCCTTTAACGGAGCTTGATCTGGCGCGCTAGGACCGATATTCGAGAGTTTGAAGTTGCGTATAAATATATTTGATTAAAGCCGGATTAAGGTAGACCCACTTGCTGTAAGCGGCTGATCATCATTGATTTCCCAGTGCTAATTGAGCCGTACTTCGTCATACCCGAGTTCTCTGGCGGCTCGGAGCCTTAGATTTAGCCAAAAAAAGGCAAAAAAGCAAAATAAAAAAGGGCGCGGTTGCGTTCAGGCTACTAATTAATGTAAATCCTGCGCTGTTGCGCCCTGAGAGTGGCAGAAGGACACCGCGCTCGGGGGCTGGGTTGTGCAGATATTATAGATATCTGAGCAACTCAGCTCCCGATCGGCGTCAACTTAAAGCCATCAAGTTGACCGCCTGCTCTACCAGGCCATGGTTTAACCCCCTAAAGAACAAATGATCGAGGGTGTACCGTGTTCTCTGTTTTTCCCCCAGAAAACGAACGGCACAGTAAAGCAGTGAGATATTCCCCGAAGAGTGGGGCTTCGGGAAACTTCCCCCGAGTCTGCGCTCAACGGTGTTGAGCGACACGGGTATTTTGCAAAGAACGATCTTACACCTAAAATAATACGCTGTTGAACACATATTGTCAACAACGTGTTAGTACCATTTTTATTGGTTTTTTGTGGGGTGTGAATAACTTTTTTATCTATTTATTCATAGTACCTGTGGATAACTCAGGGATAACAATGACTTTATCCACAGCTTGTACTCTTATTGCCAACAAAGTCTAATCGAGCCACTTGAAACACTGATTTCTTTAAAAGCGCCAATCAAATTACTTAAACTGGCCGGATCAATGCTTTGTGGCAGCACTTCGGTGTTCATCCAGGTTGTGGAGCGGGAGTTGCATGAAGACTTTATGGATAACTCTGCAAGCTCTAGCGCAATATCTCGATTTGAGATTGTAACCTTATCCTTTGTGCGGGTGATTCGAATAATGTCCCCATTTTGGTTTGTGACCGAAATTATGCTGTAATCAGCCTCGGCTCGAATATCTGACACAATAGTCTCGCTATCTGCGCGTATCTCCTCTACTGTTGTGCCATCTTCAATTGTCCACACTAGTGTGGACAAACTGCGTCGATTAATAATATCTTCAGCTATCATTGCAAGTTCTTCAAAATCAAGTTGGTCGGTGTCGATATTTATCGATATAACCGGTCCGCGGTCGTCTTCTCCGACAATTATCACAGAGGGAGACATATTAAGTGCGTTTATAAGTTCTTGAGATGTGCCAAATTCATGTAGCGTTGGGATAATTTCCGCAGCGCTTTGACCGTCCCCCTCAAGAGCGAAGACAGCAAGTATCTTGGTGTTCTCTGAAAGAGCGATGTTATTAATTCGCCTTGAAGGCAGCCCAATCTTATGGATCTTGATACTTTTTTGGCTAACCGTAAGCGTGAATCGTTTTCCTCCATCTTCTTGCCAGAATATTAGGTCGCCAACGTAATATGGCCGAATGCCCGCAGGGGAAAATTTTGTCTGTGGCTTAGTCGCGCTGGCCGTGTCTGGTTGTAAAATCATTGCTTTTCCTTGCCGGTTTTCGATCAAGAAGCCAAACTGTGGCGCGATTTGAGAGACTTCTTCAGAAAGTTCGTTATCGAAAACTGCGGCTAAAAAGCCATTTTTGCCATAATGTAGCGCAAATTCCCTATCGCTCCACATTAGGGCGTCTTTAAAAGTCCATGGGCCGCCTGGAATTAGCGCCTCTGACCCTAAGCGATCGTACAAAATATTCACTGTTCTTGGCGAATTAATCACTCGTACAGTCATTGTGGTACCTTCCGGCCTCCAGACAGACGTAGTATCGCGCGTAATCCACACTCTATAAACTGCGCTCAGCGCCAATAGCCCGCAAAATACCGCAATCCACAGCCAAATAACCCGCCGGTGATTTCGGCGGGTTATGTTTGGTTCAAAAGGAATTTGCAGCTGTCTTGGCATTTGAATTGATTGTCCTATCGACGCGGAGGCCTGCCGCCTCTTCGCGAATCTCTAGGCCCACGAGGGCCTCGTCCACGGCTATCGTGATCATTGTCGCGTCGCGCAGGCTGGCTTTGCGCCTTTGCGCGCATCTCTTCCGTGTACTCATTGCCCTCCGCTTGCTTCATGGATAGGTTGACCCGTCCCATGTCGTCGATTTCCATAACCTTAACATGTACTTTATCACCAATTTTGACAATGTCCTCAACTTTGTCAACACGCCATGGCGCAAGTTCGGAAATATGCACCATCCCGTCCTTGTTTGGAAGCAGGTTCACGAATGCGCCAAAGTCCATCAGCCGAACGACTTCGCCAAGAAACTCTTCACCGGCTTCAATTTCTCGCGTAAGGTCGCGAACGCGCTGCAACGCTTCTTCGCCGGCCTTCCCGCTCTTTGAAGTTATCATGACCAGGCCATTCTGCTCAATATCAATAGTCTCCACGCCGGTTTGTGCGATGATTTCATTGATCATCTTTCCGCCCGGTCCAATAACGTCGCGAATTTTTTCAGGATCGATATTAATGCTGAGGATTCGAGGCGCGTACTCGGAAAGTTCCTTGCGAGGTTCGGCAATCACGGCTGTCATTTCGGTAAGGATGTGGTTAAGGGCTTCGCGGCCTTGTTTTAGCGCCTGCTCAATCATTTCCTGTGTAATTCCGTGGGTCTTAGTGTCCATCTGGATGGCTGTAAAACCTTTCATAGTGCCAGTGACCTTAAAGTCCATGCCACCGGGGCCGTCTTCCAGGTCCTGAATGTCGGTAATGATTTTCCAGTCCTTCTCGCTTGTGGCAATGCCAATAGCGATTCCTGCAACAGGAGCCTTGATTGGAACTCCGGCGTCCATAAGCGCAAGCGTAGACCCGCAGGTTGATGCCATTGAGCTCGATCCGTTTGAGTTTAAGACCTCTGAAGCCACAAGAATTGTGTACGGAAATTCCTCCTGCGGCGGGATCATACTGGCGAGCGCCTTTTCGGCAAGCGCGCCGTGTCCGATGTCTCGTCTGCTGGCTCCGCGTAAAGGCTTTGCTTCGCCAACCGAGAACGGCGGGAAGTTGTAGTGGTGCATGTAGCGCTTATCTCCGGTGATTTCCATGCCGTCGAGCGTCTGCCTGTCCCCTGGAGACCCTAAAGTGCAGACTGAAAGTACTTGAGTTTCGCCTCGCGCAAAGTGCCCTGTTCCGTGAAGGCGTGGGAAAAGTCCGGTTTCGATTGTGAGCGGTCGTACTTCGGTTATGGCGCGCCCGTCCACTCGCAAGCCGTCTTCCAGGATTTTGCGCGACACTTCCATTTGCACAAAATCGTAAATCAGACCGGTACCAAACGACAGCTCATTTTCTTCAACTCCATTTTCGGTCAAGTGGGCTACAAGGCGTTTCTTAACTTCGCTCTTGGCGTCGTTTCGATCCTTGCGGGTCGGTTTCTTTTCGTCAAAGAATAACTCCTGAATAACAGGGCGCATAAATTCCATTGACATCTCTTCGATTTCTGTTCTGCGCTTTTGAGCCTCAGCTTCCTTTTCGTTCGCCGGTGTAAATAGATCCATCTTTTCTTTTCCGACTTCCTTGCGGATCTTTTCGATGAGCTCGATTACAGGCTTTAGAGCCTTCTTTCCTTTTACAAACGCCTCGGCAATGTCGCTCTCAGATGCTTCGTTTGCCATTGCCTCAATCATCACCACCTTCTCTGTAGTGCCTGCAATGTCAAGATCAAATTCAGTATCCTTGCGTTCGCTGTAGGTAGGATTCTCAAGCCACGCATCGCCGGATTTGCTTATTCTGACTGCTCCAATCGGACCATTCCAAGGAATGTCGCTCATGTGTAGCGCACAGCTGGCGCCAATCAGGCCGGCAATATCCGGGTCGTTTTCTTCGTCAAAGCTGAGCACAGTTGCGATTACCTGCACATCGTTTTTAATCCGGCTGTCGAACAGCGGACGGATTGCGCGATCAATAAAGCGCCCAACCAAAACGGCGTCGTCTGTCGGGCGGCCGTCGCGCTTAATATAACGCGAGCCTTTAATTCGCCCTGCGGCGTAGAGCTTTTCTTCGTAGTCGACCATGAGCGGGAAAAAATCCATGCCCGGTCGGACCGAGTCTGACAGAACTGCAGTTACCAGCACAACGGTGTCACCCATTTGCACTGTGCAGCTTGCGTTCGCGTTCTCAGCGAATTTACCAGTTTCGATAGTAAGCTCTTTGCCACCGAACTTGGTTGTAAAGCGTTTTGCTTCCATATTGTTTTTCGATCCAAGGCTCAAGATCTGGAGTTTGTACTCAAGACCTCATTGTCTTGGATCGTAGTTAAGAATAATTAGTACCTGGATAGCCAGGGACCGAGGATGCACGGATCGTTACAGATATACGAGTGTACAGATTAAATCCGTACACCCAGCTTGGCTGGGAACATTTGTATATCCGTATAATCCGTACATTTTCGGGTCCTTGCTAAAAGCTTAACCGTCTCGTTCGGCTCTCTTCAATGTCGTCCACATCTTCTTGCTTTACCTTTTTTGCCTGAACGACTTTTTCTGAGCTTCCTCTGCCCGCGCGACGCTCGGCAATGAGATATTTTTTCTTATCATCTGAAAGGTTGGTGTAAACATCGGTTGCGCCAACGAGCGTGCCGGAAGTTGATTCTCTAAACGATACAACATGGAAAATGCGTCCGCGGCTTCGAATAAAGTCTGCAAGCGGCGTAAAATCACCGTCGCCGGAAACCAGGACTACCACATCCAGCATGTCGAGCATGCGGATAATATCAACCGTAATCCCAACATCCCAGTCGCCTTTCTTTGATGTACCGTAATCAAGCAGCTCTTTAGACTTAACTTCTATTCCTTTGCCGCGTAGCGCTTCGAAGAAAGGGCTTTCCTCTTTTGACGGAGTAGATATTGTGTAGGCGACTGCCCTTACTAATTTTTGGTCGCCAACTGCATTGCTGACAATGTTTTCAAAGTTTACTTTTTTATTGAAAAGATTGCGCGCGCTGTAGTACATGTTCTGAACATCGATGAACACGCCTACGCGTCTTGTGTTTATGTCTAGCATATAAAAGTTATGATCGTTCAAATTGTTGGATCGGCCTTCGTCCCGGCTGGCGGGGCTTTGGCCTCGTTGAAATCGTTAATCGACCATTGTAACGCTTTAACGCCTTTAACGTTTTGAACTTTATTTAAAAAATCAGAATCCCGCCTGAGCGGGACTCTTTAAATTATTTTGTAACTCGGAGCCCAAGGGCCTCAACAAGTTTTTTATGTGCCTTTTCGTCTTCCCGCTCTAGGTACTTGAGTAATCGGCGTCGTTCAACAACTTTTTTCAAAAGCCCTCTGCGAGATGAAAAGTCTTTTTTGTGCTGACGCAAGTGTTTTGTTAGGTCCTTAACCTCAGCTGTGAGGATTGCGATCTGCACCTGCGGCGACCCGGTGTCGGTTTCGTGGGTCTTAAACTTGTCGATAATATTCTGCTTTTGTTTTTTTGTGAGCATATTTTGATTATTTCATCTGATCACCCGAGATAGCCGAGCTCAACCGACTCCCAAGGCGAACAGCAGAGTTTCTTAGTACGGGATTATTCTAGCTGGTATGGATGATTTTGTCAAGGTTGTTGTGCGAAAGAGCTAGTAGGGCTAATGGGGCCAGTAGAGCTAGCTCTTCTAGCCCTGCTGACCCTTCTAGCTCCGGAAAAAGAAAATCCCCACATAAGCGCAGGATAGAAGGAGAGAGGAGTTTCTTTCCTGCACTTGTGCGGGGCCCGGTGAGTGATCTTGCGATCACCCACCGGGACGTTTCGGAATGAGTGGCGCTAGTCCTCCGTAGCAGGCGCCTGCCTGCCCATGGTCTCAGCCAGGCGGTCGATTCTCATTTCCAGGTTTTTGAGCTCGGCCAGGATGCATCTGGCACAGCGGGGGTCGATCCCCACGGATTCGGGCTCGTCTTCGGTGGGGCTCTCAGTCATTTTGACCGAGTCTTTCTCTGCCATGATTTTCCTCCATGGCTTGGGTTAAGCACCTGACTTTCGAAGCTAACAAGCTAGTCAGCTAATGAAGCTAACGAAGCTAATTCTCTTCGAGTGCCCCCGGTGAACGATCTTTCGATCGCCCACCGGGACGTTGACGCTAGTCGTCGGCAATGTCCCACCAGGACATGCCTTCCTCGTCGAGCCAGTCGGCGCCTTCTGCCATGCGCGCGTACCAGTCGTCGTCTGACTCTTCCGGTATGGGCAGGCTGTCGACCAGGTCGAGCATATCCTGGTAGCGCCGTCCTTCGTACAGCCACCGACCGGGAAGGTCGTTGGGCTGATATTGGCGGCACAGCGTTTGGGCGTCGCTTGCGAGTGCTGGATGCCGGTGCCAGAGCCAACCGAGGAAGTGCGCGACCCACAGGTGGGCGGCCTTCATCGATTCAAGGCTTTCAGCGCGCTTCTTGGCGTCTGGGTGACGCAGGCTTGCCTGCTCACGTTCTGCGACGAAGATGTAGGGTGCGGTGTCACCAGATTGCTCCGGCAACCATTCTACATACATTGCGTACATTGCCAATTCCGTTTCTTGAGTTCGTGTACGACCAAGGCGCAATGCCAAGGCCGAAAAAATAACATAAAATTGGCTTTTTGTTCTTTAGCCCACAGGCCTTCGAAGCTAACAAGCTAGTCAGCTAATGAAGCTAACGAAGCTAATTCTCTTCGAATGCCCCCGGTGAACGATCTTTCGATCGCCCACCGGGACGTTGACGCTAGTCGTCGGCAATGTCCCATCAGGACATGCCTTCCTCGTCGAGGAGCTCGTCGATCTCCTCTTCATCGAGGTCGCAATCCCGGATACGCCGGCGTACGCGGTCGATCTCGCCGTCCGGGTCCTCGCTCATCATGAAGGCGTCGTGCCGGTAGTCGGGCGTATCCACCTCTTCGAGAAGCTCGTTGAAGTAGATGCCCAGCCTTTCAAGCATGTCGCGGACGCGGTTCTCGTCTGCTCCGGACTTGATCAGCTCGCTGATAGGACGAGCGCTGACCCTCCACGACGCTACCTGCAGGTAATCGACCTGGAAACCGAGTTCCCGAAGGGCGCTAGTGAGCGCCTCTGTCCGTGTATCCTTCTTTTCCTTTGCCATTTTTTTCTCCAAGGGCTGAGATTTTAAGCTTTACGAAAACCCCTGCGTGACGAAATTGTCGCACAAGGGCCTCCTATTGTCCTACCGAAGAATACAAGTTTTTCGATTCTAGCTTCTAGATTCTAGCTTCTATTATTCGGTAGCGCCCGATCTGTGATCGGGCGAGTCCTTGGTCCGGCAATATCCTATCTAGCCATTCCAAGGGGTTCGGGGAAAACGCCCCGGGCGTCGTCGGCAATATACCAACTAGCTTGCCGGGCAGAGCACCTGGTTTGCTACAAGCGACATTATTGTGGGCGGCTTTATTACCGGCCACACAGATCGCTTGCTTGCCCTCGTGCCACCATTGAGAGCCTTTTGTTACGTGTCGGCCGCTGGTGGGCGACCCTAGGAGTTATTTTGGGCGGGCTCTCCGGGCCCGTTCTGTTCACCGAATTGACTCGGCTTCATGGGGCCTCCTTTTGTATATCGTCCCCCCATGCCTATTCTGCTGGTGCAGAAAAGGTGTGGGGGGACGGCGACCGCGGTATAGAATACCACGGTCGCCGAACGGTGTTGTGCTCAGGCCACGCGCATACGTCTCCCTGCGAGGGTGACGTACACTACCCCGCGAGCTTCGCGCTCGCGCTCGGCCTTGGCCTCGCGCTCGAGCTCGCTTGCGCGGCGCTCGAGCTTGTCGGCGCGGTCGCGCATGTCGCGCGACTTGCTCGCCACCCGGGCGTCGGACCCGGGAACCTGACGGCCGTTCTTGTCCATGATCCGGTTGCGGATCAGGATCTCAGCGGCGCGCTTGTTGGTTTTGTCGAGTTCCTCCGCCTGAGCGAAGTACTCTTCCTTGAGCTCGACATCGCGCTCGGCCGAGGCCATGCGGATCAGGCCCGAGAAGCGAGCGCCGAAGCTCTGGACGAGGTCCAGAGCCTCGGCCAGTTCGCTGGCCTCTGCGCGCAGGCGCGCGGCCTTGTGCCGCAGGGAATCGGAATAGTTATGACACATGAGAATCTCCTTCTTTTGTTTGATGTTTTGGGGTTGTAAGGACAGCGGGACTAAATATCGATAAATCGATTCCTAGCCCCAGCACTCATTACAATAAAATGTGCAACCTACACTTTGCGAGCGACAAAGTAAAAGGCGGATTTGCTTTGCTCAATTAGAGAGATCTGCAAACCCGCCCATTACTTAATCCGTATCTCTCCAGTACGAATTGTTAACGGGATATAATAGCACAAAATGACACTTTTGTCAAGAGGAGAGGGTAATATTTTGGCTAGAATTGGTCAAGTTGTTTCAAAGGTTTCAAGGGCTGCAAAGGTTTTAAAGGTTCAAAGCTCACAGTTTATCGCCTACTTACTACTTACTACTTACTTTCGCAATCAAGCCATGTGTCGTATAATGTAAGAAACGATAACCACCCCCTACCCCTCCTTAAAAAGTAGGGGAGAACAAATATGCCACGTCAAACACAGCTACAAAAGTACATCAAACAATTTCTAGAGTACTTAGAGGTCGAGCGCGGGAGAACTTCGCGTACTGTTCGTAACTACGACTTTTACCTTTGCCGATTTTGTGACTGGTCAAGCTGCTCTCACCCGTCAAAGATTACTCTCGACATTGTGCGCAAGTATCGCCTGCATCTAAATCGTAATATTGAAGGCCGCGACGATGTGAATTTGAAAACATCGACTCAGAACTATCACCTAATTGCGCTTCGAAGCTTTTTAAAGTATTTACAAAAGATTGATGTTAAGTGCTTGGCACCGCAGAAGATCGAACTGGCAAAGCAAAGTACTCGCGAGGTGGCATTTTTAGAACCTGACGAGTTGGCACGACTTGTGAGCGTAGCAGACGACACGCCGGGAATCATTGGCCTGCGAGATAGAGCTATCCTCACCACTTTGTTCTCAAGCGGGATGCGAGTTTCTGAGCTCTCAAACTTAAAGATAGACCAAATTAATTTAAAACGAGACGAGCTTACAGTGCGGGGCAAGGGTGGCAAGCATCGTGTGGTGTTTTTGTCTGACGAAGCTCGGAAGGCTCTGCGTGAGTACTTGGCAAAGCGCAAAGATACGTCGCCGTATTTGTTTGTAGGTCACGACCGCGCTCGGTTTGAGCGCGAGCCTTCCCCGCTAACGCCAAGGTCGATCCAGCGAGTAGTGGAAAAGTATGCCATAGCAGCGGGGATTACCAAAAAGATTACGCCGCATACACTCCGCCATACTTTCGCGACAGACCTTCTGCGTAACGGAGCCGACATTCGTTCTGTGCAATCCATGTTGGGCCATGAGTCAATTACAACCACGCAGGTTTACACTCATGTAACAGATAGGCAGTTGAGAAAGGTTCATAAAAAGTTTCACGGCAAACCCACCTCCTAGCTATCTCGACCGAGCCAGGCTTCATGGCGAGCCGAGAGATCTCCCGACTGCCTTCGGTCGCTCGAGATGGTAGAAAGGGCAAAGACTTGATTAATTCTTTAAAATGTGCTATTCTGTGGTCGCCGAATATCGGCGAGCTTTGAAATGCGTCCGTAGCTCAATTGGAGAGAGCAAGAGGGTTCGAACCTCTAGGTTGCAGGTTCGAGTCCTGCCGGACGTACCATGTCGGTCATGGTGTAATGGTTAACACTCAAGTTTGTGGTACTTGCAATACGGGTTCGATTCCCGTTGACCGCCCCATGAGAAAAGGACTGTGAAAACAGCCTTTTTTTCATGGGCATTCGAGGAGTCGAATTCAGGCCTTCTGTCGATTCCCGCATGCCCCGTAGTGAGCTTGGTTGATAGTCAGCAAAATCGAGGAGGAAGCCGGAGGCGATTTCGGGCTAGGGCTGTTAGCTCCTACAGCGACGCCACGAGCTCTACTACGGGGTTGACCGCTCCATGAAAAAAATCTCCCAAAAGGGAGGTTTTTTCTTTGCACTTGACAGATTTTCACTTATCTGGCATGCTATAAATAGCTTAAGCGGGGTAGCTCATAGATGAGCGCTCGACTACTAACCGAGATTGTCGGTCCGATTCCGACACCCGCTCAAGTTTGTTGCCTCAAGTTGCGGCTTGCACCCAGGGACGGAAACTCCTTGAGCCTGAGGTAAGGCTGGGGCGCGCTAGACGCGTCTAGGATGAGTGAGCACGCAACTGCTGTTCCGCTTGCGAGAGGATCGTTCACTGGGGCTTGCCTCAAAACGTGGTAGCCGGACCTGGCTCCGGAAACTCGCAGACGACCTTGGGCCCTGTCGACATAAGTCGATGGGGCCCTCTTTTTTGTCGAGTATCGAAAGTAGTCAGTAGCCAGCATTCAGCAGTCAGTAGTTTTACTTTCTGACGAGCAGGTGATCGGCGAGGAAGAATCTAGCGTAGCGTTTGGGTTCAGGCGCTTCGCTGGATCCTTCGCCAAACGACAAACGAGCGCTCAGGAAGTTATGATCGCATGATTGCTTTCTGGGCTTTATTTTGTCGCCCAAACAAGTTACACTAGACCTGTATGAAGAAATTTTTGATTCTCGACGGAAACGCTCTACTCCACCGAGCGTGGCACGCGATCCCACTTTTGACGACCAAAGACGGCCTCGTTGTTAATGCCGCGTATGGATTTACCAATGTGATCGAAAAAATGCGAGCTGACCTTAAGCCCGACTACATTGCAGTTGCTTGGGACTTGCCAGGGAAGACTTTTCGGCATGCGGAATACGAAGACTACAAGGGCACGCGTGAGAAAAAGGAACAGGAACTCTACGATCAAATCGACTACATCCAAGAGATACTCTGCGCGTATGGCGTTCCGTCGCTTTCCGCTGAGGGAATGGAGGCAGACGATGTTATTGCAACTATTGCTGAGATGCTCCGGCGTAAAAAAGATTTTGAAACATTGATTGTGACCGGCGACATGGACGCACTGCAGCTCGTTGATGATTCAACCAAGGTTGTTGCGTTTATTAAGGGCTTGTCCGAGACTAAGGAATACGACATCGCGGCTGTGCAGAATCGATACGGCCTGGTTCCGGATCAGCTTATCGATTTTAAGGCGCTCATGGGCGACCCGTCTGACAACCTTCCGGGCATTGCAGGCATTGGAAAAAAGGGTGCGGCCGAACTTGTCGGTGAGTTTGGGTCGATCGAGGGCATTGCAAAAGCATTGAAGGCCGGAAAAGTTCCATCTCGATACGAAAAGAAACTTGAAGGCCAGGAAGAGAATCTCAAGAAGATGAAAATGCTGGTTACGCTAATTCGTGATGTTGATTTGGGCGATTTTAAGATCGACGATGCAAAAATCGAAGAGCCTGATTTAGAGACTCTGCTTGATTTGTTCAGGCGCTATGAGTTTAGGAGGCTGTTGGCGAAGTATGAGCAGGGAGCAAAAGTAGACAGTAGACAGCATTCAGTAGACAGTACGGTAACGATCGATGAGCTGGGCAAGGAGGTGGTTGCGGTTTTTATCGACGAGGGGCAGGAGGACTTGTTTGGTGGTGCGGTTAGGTCGATAGCGTTGTATGATGGAGTGTCAACGGCGTTGATTGAGGAGCCCAAGAAGAAGGATTTTGATAAGGTTGTGAAGTTTATTGGTAGGGCAGGGCTGCTGGTCGGTCACGACCTCAAAGCTGTGTGGCATACCTTGGAACCTTCAAGGTTGTTCGATATACCAAAAACCTTGAAGGTTTTCGACACCCGTATTGCCGCGTACTTACTGTCCCCGGGGGCTCGTGGGCTCGACTTGGCGTCGGTTGCCTACGATCAGCTTAAATTAACGATCAAGGACAGCACGAGCGCAGCCGAGAAGGCGAAGATCGTTTTTGACCTTTATAAAAAGCTTGAGGGCGAACTTGAGAAGGTTGAAATGGCAAAGCTGGCGCAGGAAATTGAGATGCCGCTTGTTGGGATTCTTTACAAAATGGAACGCGAGGGCATTACAATCGATCCCGAAAAACTCGAGAAGCTCTCCGGCGAGTTTGAGGCATCGCTTAAAAAGCTCACAAGCAAAATTTATAAGTTGGCTGGACGGGAATTTAACATTAACTCCCCTTCTCAACTTGCCGAGGTACTGTTTGACGAACTCGGATTGCCGACTAAGGGTATTAAAAAAATCAAAACCGGAATCTCGACTGCTGCGAGCGAGCTTGAGAAGCTGCATGACGAGCACGATATTGTTCCGCTTATTGGAGAGTATCGCGAACTGGCCAAATTGAAGACCACCTACATCGATGCATTGCCAAAATTGGTCGCAGACGACGGAAGAATCCACACGACTTACAATCAAACCGTTACCGCGACCGGACGCTTAAGCTCGAGCGATCCGAATTTACAAAATATTCCAATTCGTACAAAGCTTGGGAACGAAATTCGGAAAGCTTTCGTGGCTCCGAAGGGGAAGGTGCTGCTTGCGGCTGATTATTCGCAGTTCGAGCTCAGGCTGGCCGCCGTGATTGCCAAGGACAAGAGTTTTTTGAATGCGTTCAGGGATGGCGCGGACATTCATGCACGAACTGCGGCTGAGGTTTTGGGCAAAGACGAGGCGAGCGTTACCAAGGAGGAGCGGCGCGCTGCCAAGGCGATTAACTTTGGAATCCTCTACGGCATGGGACCACGGAACCTCGGCAGGTCGGCTGGTATGGCAGAAGCGGAAGCTAAGAATTTTATTGCCCGCTACTTTGATGTCCATCCTGGGATTCAGACTTATATTGACGAAACCAAGCTACGGGCGCATCAGGATGGTTATGTTGAAACTCTGTTTGGTCGCAGGCGATATTTGCCAGACGTCAATTCGGGCATTCACATGTTGGTGGCCGCTGCCGAGCGCATGGCGATTAATATGCCAATCCAGGGAACGCAGGCTGACTTGTTAAAGATGGCAATGCTTAACATTGATAAGTGGATTGAGGATAATGACTTTGATATTAAGATGCTACTGCAGGTGCACGATGAGTTGGTGTTTGAAGTTGGGGAAGGTGACATCGACAAGGTTGTTGGGCCGTTACGAGACTTGATGACTAGCGTGCACCGTTTTGAGATTCCACTTGAGGTTAATATCGAGATCGGCAAGAATTGGGGGGAGTTATCTCCCCACCGTCCCTAAATGTAGGGGCGACCTTTAGGTCGCCCGCTCGTACTATGTTACCCGAGAGAACACAAATCAATTTAGGCAGCGATGTTTACATCGGAACACAATCGTATTCGATCACAATTTGCACGGCTGACAAAAGGCCGATATTTATTTCCCGAGCAATAGTTGATAAGCTCACAGAGTTATTGCTCCTCTATGCAGGGGGAGTTTTTAGTTTATGTTTACACGCTCATGCCAGACCATCTGCATATTCTACTCGAAGGGAAATCGGAGACCTCGAACCTGACAAGGGCCATGAAGGACTTCAAGCAACGATCAGGATATTGGTTTAAGCAAAAGTATGGCGATCAGTTGTGGCAGAAGAGGTATTGCGATCATGTCCTGCGAGATGATGAGGCCCTGGAGTTAGCTGCATGGTACATCTTGAACAATCCGGTAAGGGCGAGTTTGATCGAAAATCCTTTCGATTATGAATATTCCGGCCCTTTTGTTTACGACGATCTTAGAGAGCTCGATCCTGAGAGCGTGCGGGCGACCTAAAGGTCGCCCCTACATTGTTGGGGGGGAGGAAAGGTGCTATACTCAACTCCTCCAAGGAGGACGGTATGTTAGACGCAATTCCGAATATCCGGGGGCGGAGAAGTCGGACAGAAGACGATTTTGACTTCATTGGAACTCCTACAGAGGAGGTTCTGATTCGTAAGCAGGTTGCCGCTCGGATGAGCGGGGACGATGGCGAGCTCGTCGAACTAGGCTCTATCAGGCATCGGCGACCAGGCGCGTCCCGTCAGCCAGCCAAGACCTTAATCGACTATTAGTCGATCTAACCGCGACTCACCACCGCGGTTTTCTTTTCCCAAAGCAAACACCCCGCAGCAGCTTCAGACTTTCGTCTTTAGCCACCACGGGGCGTAGTTCTAATCGCTATCCGGACCCTGAGAGCCCCAGTAGTCGATGTCCCACATTGCGTCATCGGCCCTCTCGAGCTCTTTGACCTGGAGCGCGAACGGACCGAGTCGACTCAATACCCATGCAACAGCATCGGCTTCAGAGTCGTGCACGCGAACAAGAACGTTGTAGAAGCTTGTGTCACAGCCAGCATTCAGTTCAGCGTTTACGCCTCCGGTAGTGATCTTCCGGAAGGTATTGCCGATCTTCACGATGGTGGTTTTCACCGACCTCTTGTTCTCGTGGGGGAGTTCCACGAAATCCGTATGCGGCCCAAGGGGCAGAATGTAGATCTCGTAGCGCCCGCGCTCCACGCGAATGTATGCGACGTAGTAAGCCATTTCTGACTCCAGACAGTTTGCGCTTGCGCGCGAAGAAGGGTCGACCGTCGGAGGATTCCGCAGTCGAAAAAATATATTAGTTTTGTTTGTCTGGAATTTTGTCAATAGCCCTCGATATGCACGGAGCAGTAACTCGATAGGGTTGAATATAATAGCACAAAATCGGCCTTTTGTCAATAGTTGGCGGGTCTGCTAAAATACGACCATGTTGATACTCGTCTACGGAAAAAATACTTTTCTCTCGCAGCATAAGGTGGCGCAGATGCGCGAGCGGTTTATCGATAAGTTTGATGCTAGCGGGATGAATCTTGCTGAGTTTCAAGTTGCATGTGAAAAGTTGCCAGTTGGCGATGTTATGCAGGCCGTGCAGACGCCTCCGTTTTTGGCTGAAAAGAGGATGGTAATAGTTCGAGGCTTGTTGTCTACTCTTAAAAAAGATGATTGCGATCCGTGGATCGACGGGTTCAACAAGACTCCAGATTCGACCATAGTGATTTTGTGGGATAGCGAGTCGGTAAAAATGTCGGAAAAGCATCATTTGTTTAAGTCGCTTATTAAAGGTCAAGATGTTCATACCTATCCGATGCCAATGCTTGAGGGCGCGCAGTTGACTGCGTGGGCGGCAGAGCAGGCTCGCGATCTCAAACTCAAGATCGACAACCGGCTACTTCAAAAAGTGGTCGCAATGGTTGGGGACGATCTGTGGCAGCTTTCTGGCGAGCTTAAAAAACTCGCCGCGTATTCCGGCGGCCAGGACGTGACCGACGATATGGTGAGCGAAATGGTGCGGGCAAACTTCGAGGATCAGATTTTTGCGTTTGTGGATGCTGTGGCAGCTAAGAATTCGGCTCAGGCGATTAAGCTAATGCAAGAGCAGCGGCTTGCAGGGTCAACGGACTCTCATTTGTTTGCAATGCTCGCAAGGCAAGTACGATTATTAATCAGCGCGCGCGATGTTATTGATCGTAATCCTCGGGCTACCAAGTCAGATGTCGCTAGCGCGCTCGGCGTTCATCCATTCGTGGCTCAAAAATCGCTCGCGCAAGCTCGGCAAATTACAATGGACCAGCTCAAGCATCTGCACGGTATGTTGTTCGATCTGGACCGCAAACTCAAGCGCAGCAAGGTCAGCGCAGAAGTAGCGGTAGACAGGCTGGTGGCGGAAATGCTGACTTAGCATTAGAGGAATGGGCCTGCGCTAAAATCACCACTTGTGGCGGTATTTGTGTTAGTGTGCATGCTTATTGACAAAATCAACTGTTGGTAGTACACTTCCCTCGTCTCAGATTACGCTCAATTACATTCAAGGCGTTAAAACCGTTCAAGACGTTTAAGTCGATCGGAATTAACGATTTGAACGAATAATGCGAGCACTGCTCGCCGAATGATTTAACGATTTCAACGTCAGATAAAACGAATATGCCAAATCTAGCAAATGCAAAAAAAGCCCTTAGGCAAAATCTAAAGCGCGCAGAGCGGAACAAGGTCGTACGCGACGAAATCCACTCAATGCGACGCCGATTCCGGAAGCTTCTTGAAGCTGGGAATCTTGACGAAGCGCAGAAGATGGTTCCGGAGCTTTACCAAAGGCTCGACAAAGCTGTAACAAAGAACGTGTTTAAAAAGAACAAAGCATCTCGAATCAAATCTCGACTAGCAACTAACCTTGCAAAGATAAGCGGAGCTGGGAAGAAAACGGAAGTTGTCGAAGCGCCTGTCGAAACACCTGCGGAATAATTAAAGAGTAAAAAAGACACAGTCTCGGCTGGGTCTTTTTGGTTGACATGTTCGTCAAGATGTGATAGGTTGGGTTGTCGCTCAGAACATCTTCCGAGGAGGGAAAATGCGACTCCAAGCAGTTCTTTCGATCGTTCTCGCTTGTTGCGCTGTCGATGAGCATGTTGTCGACGAGGGACAGTCCGGTACGAGTATCTTCTACGAGCGCGATACGCATCCGCCGCAGTACTACGTGGACGGCTATACCTTCACAGATCCGGCTACGGTCATCCCGGTCGCGGATTTGCGCGAAGTGGCGCTCGTCTACGAAGATAGCGACATCAGCACGTACCTGGTGCACGTGGATCATGTGCGGCGGTTCACCGACGCGTCGATCAAGCTGCACTATGACCCCGGGGTCAATCCTCACAATGGCGGGAAGGCGGCGAGGATCAAGAGTGTCGCCGTGTCGGTTCCGCGTTTCGATGGTCCGTACTGGTGGACAACGCCTTCGCTCGATGTGGATGAAGACAACATGTTCCAGAATGGCGCTATGATCATCAGCTGGACCGTGGAGTCAACATGGTCGCCGGAAAAGGGCTGGCACGATTCCGGGAACTATGTAGGTTTCTAGTTCGTCGTACGCGCGCATGCGCAAACACCGCCCCTGGTTTACCAGAGGCGGGTTTTTATTTTGGAGATCGGATTAAGCTGGATTTGCATCCGGATTTGGCTGGGTAGTTACTCAATAGCCGGTTTAACAATATCGTCCATCTCGATTATATCTTCACGCTCGCCCGAGGTGATTTTTATTATGTCCTTGCTGACCTTTTTAAGCTCACCACCGGATTGATTGTACTGGTTTACAACCGTAGAGAGGTTTTTGCCAAGCCGATCGTGGTAATCGCTGTAAGATCGAAAATGCTTTCCTAACTCCCCTACCCGCTTAATAATATCTTGCGTTGATTTTTCAAGTTGAAGTTCGCGTAGGCCGAGGAGTACAGTCTGGAGGTATGCGTAGAATGAAGTAGGCGACACTAACATAACATGTTGATTGAACGCGTACTCAACAAGATTTTGGGAGTTAATGCCGCTACCAACCTCAGCGTTTAATAGATTGTAGTACACGCCCTCAGCCGGTATGAACATAAAAGAAAACCCCATAGTGTCGAATTCCGGACGAATATACTTTGCAGCTTCGTCAATTCGGATTTTTACATCTGCCTTAAACGCCTTTTCAATTTTATCCCGTCGCTCAGTGTCATTTTCCTCCATCATACGGTTATAGTTCTCTAGTGAGAACTTAGCATCGATTGGAATTTTTTGTTCCCTAACAAATATCACAGCGTCAGCAATAAGCGCCTTCCCTGTCGCTTCATCGACTCCGAGCGTGTGTTGCATAATGTAGCTATCTTTTGGAAGGACATTCCCAAGCAAAGTCTCCAGCCAATACTCGCCAAGCACTCCACGTTGCTTTGGGTTTTTAAGAATATTTTGGAGGTTTTGGAGTTGGCCGGAGAAGTCGAGAACCTGTTTGTTTGTTTTATCCAGCTCTGTGAGCCTGCCGGTAACGTCCTGGATGATTTTGGACGTTTGGTTGAACTGACGCTGAATAGTAGAGTGGGACTGGTCCATCCCTTTTGTCATTTGGTCGTGCAACCGGTTCAGTTGTTCCTGGACTTCTCGTCGATTGTCAGAAGTTGACCGTACGACCTCCTCTCTCATTCGCGACAACTCATCGCTAATATTTTGCGACGCTTGATTGTTGGGGTTGCGTCGATCGCGCAGATAAAGATAGGTTAGGATGATAACGAAACTGACCAAGATTACGATTGAAGTTGTGTCCATATTGGAAGATTGTACGGTTGACTAAAAGCGTAGAGTGATGTATGATCGTCCTAGTTTAACATAGTTCCAGGCCGAAGTCAGCAATGAACGAATAAACATTTTACGACACCAAGTTACGCGTGAAACAAGCGTCGTGGCAGGTCACTGGATAGGTCGAATATGACCAATATGACCTTTGCGCTTCTCCGATCCCCCGCCCGTCACTCGTGCCATGGTTATAGTCATTGTCACAGTCATGTTAACAACAAGGCCCCGTAGCTCAACTGGATAGAGCAGCTCCGTCCTAAGGAGAAGACTGCAGGTTCAAATCCCGCCGGGGTCACCATTCGAAAATCTCAGACATAATCTTCGATTTCCTCATGGCGGGCCATGAATGCGCGGGATTTCCGAATGTAATTAAGGGCTGATTGTAAACAGAATATTTTGAAGGTTGCAACGCGATATGACCAACTCGACTTACGACTTATCTAAGATCAAGGCAGTCATTTTTGATATGGACGGACTCATGTTTAATACTGAGGAGATCTACAGGATGGCGCAGACCGAAATGGCTCGTCGCCGCGGTAAAGAATTCACGGACGAAATCCACCGTGGAATGATGGGGAAAGCTTCCGGAGAGGATGTGCAGGTAATGCTAGATGCTTGGGGGCTCGATGAAGACCAAATGAAGGCATTTAATGAGCGGAATGAGTTGTTTTTATCCTTTGTTGACGATCATATTGAACCTGAGAAGGGTTTGATGCGATTAATTGAGGTTTTGAGTGATAACAACATGCGAATGATGATTGCAAGCGGATCGACAAAACAGATTATTGAAAAAAATGTTACAAAATATAATGTTCAAGATCGATTTGAGTATATTTTGTCAGGAGACGAGGTTAAATACGGAAAACCAGATCCTGAAATGTATTTGAAAGCAGTTGGAATGCTTCGATCGACCCCTGGTCAATGCTTGGTAATAGAAGATTCAGTAAATGGAGTAATTTCAGGCAAAAAAGCGGGATGCGCAGTGTTCGCAGTGCCGAATAAGTGGTCAAAAGACAGCGATTTCTCACAAGCTGACGCGGTATTTGATGATTTAGATCAAATTGCAGATCTATTCGATCAAAATTATTGATTGCAGTGCGTGTTTATTCCTTTCGATCGCTAAGCGAGATGTGAGCAATGCGATAAACCTTAATAAATACGAAAATTCGGGCCTATAGCTCAGTTGGTAGAGCGCTGCATTCGCATTGCAGAGGTCACCGGTTCGAATCCGGCTAGGTCCACCACCCTTCGCTAAAGCTTCGGGTGGCCTTTGGCCATTCTGTAAGGTGTAGCGAAGGGTGTCACTCGAAGCCTTTGGCGTAGGGTGGCTCAAGGCACACGAAATTAGAATCCCCGATCAAGCATCGGTGATTTTTGTTTGTTCGATATGCGATGGTTTATGTCCAGGGCGCTATCTTACGAAGAGCTTGATTACGACGCTCCTAGCGAGGCCTTAAGAGTTCCATATGAAACCCTCGAGCGGCCGTAGGACGTCGCAGGGCTATTTGTCTACGCTAGTGTGGACAAATGCTTGCGTCGTAAAATGAAATAGTTATCCACAGTTTGCATTGAAGTTTGGAGACTTATACCAACTTTATCCACAGCAAAGCCAAAAGTATTAATCATATTTGGCTAAAACTAGCCCAATTCAATTTTGATTAATTTTTGTGTTCAATGTATAATCAATGTGGATGAAAATATATACATCCGTAACAGCGCTATCAATTGTGTTTTTGCTATTTCCGCTCAATAGCCTAGTTAGCGCTGCTATGAGCTCTACTACATACGAAATTCGATGGGACTCATTTAATGTGGGTGGCGACGATACAAGTAGTTCAACCACATACCAGCTTCGCGACACTATCGGAGACCTAGCGGTCGATGGCGCAACTTCAACAACTTATGATATGCGCCCAGGCTATCGCGAGGGCATTTATGACCGCACTGCCACTTTTGAAATATTTATTAAAAATCGGGCTAGTCAGGTTGCGGCTACCAGCTATGCCGGCTCAACAGTTGGCGTTTCCAGTACTGCGGGTATTTCGGTAGGGGGCGTGGTGCTATTGGTTGAAAATGAAGGATTTGGACAAAATTCCGCAATTGGACGGGTTACATCAATTGGTGCTCTATCCATAGACATAGATTTTGAAACAAATTCAGGGACGACCCCTTCAATCAATGGAACAGGCGACTACCTATATAGAATGGATGGAACATCAATGGCGTTTGGGGCTCTGAGTACTGCGGGGATTACAACCAGCTCAATTGGATGGGAAGTAAATGCAGATGTGGATGAGGGTTACAGCGTTTACATTTACGAAGACCACAACCTTACTCTTGGGGGGTTGGTATCCGGAAACGCAATTTCAGATGTGTCTGACGGAACGGTATCGATTGGATCAACCGAGTATGGAGCAAGGTCATCGGACAAGACACTTGCAAGCTCAACCTTTGACACGAACGATTCGGCGATTACGTCATCGCTCCTGCAGGTTGGGAGCAGGGCGGACAATAGTTTCCAGTCCAGAGACTTTCTCACATTTAAGGCATCCAGAAGCAGTAGCGCAGCTGGAGGAACTTATTCGCATACGGTGTATCTGATTTATGTCGGTGACTACTAAATGTGTTATCGCCGTCGCAATTATTTGTAGCGGGCTTGTAGCGGCAGGGCAGGCGCTCGCTACCACTATTGCGCCGACGAACATTGACATCACGGTCGAAGCGGGCAATGCGGCCGACTACCTAATCCTGATTGGCAATGAGCAGGATGTTGCCAGGGAATACACGGCCGACATTATCGGCGTCAGAGCGACTGATTCGGAGGAACTTAAGTTCTATGATCTGGACAGCGGCACGCTTTCGTGGTTTGCGCTAAGCGATACTGGGTTTTCACTTGGGCCAAATGCGATGAAGGAAGTGTCCCTGAGTGTATCGCCGTCCGCTCATGTCGAATCGCAGGTATTAATTGCGGCTGTACGTTTCATTGCGCTACCGCTTTCGGGCGGAGATGTCCAGGTGGCTGAAGGCGTAACATCGCTTTTGTTTATTACTGTGGGGTCGGACAATATTCAGCAGGCAGAGCTGCTCGACTTTTCATCAGCAAGCTTTCGGTCGAAACTGCCCGCGGAGTTTTACACGACTATCAGAAATTCCGGCCAGCAGATAACTCAGCCGAGCGGTACCATCCGGATTACAAATATATTTGGAAGCACAGTTGATGTGATCGATTTGAATCCTGACGAAAACAGAGTGCTTGGAGGGCAGACCCGGACGCTAAAAGTAGGCTGGGGCAATGACGAGGAAGCGCAGGGGTACACTCAAGGTCTGATTGCAGAGCTGCGGCAGTTTACAATGGGCATCTTCACGGCAGAGCTGAGCGCCGAAGCGTGGCCCGGGTACGGGGAATGGAGCGCCTCAACCAGATTGGTGGTGATACCGTGGCGAACAATAACATTGGCGGCAACATTATTCATAGCAATGATCGCGATCATAAAGATAACAAGAAAGTAGAGGTGTATGTTTCTGAGATTGGTACAACGATGGACTGTACTCATAGCCTCGATTGCTATCATCGGGCTATCTTGCGCTGTCGTACCGGCAAGCGCCGCAACAGTAACGGACGCGTATGATCAGCCGTCATCATTAAAGACCAGCGCCGTTTCAAACCACAGGTTTGTAATAACGCCGGTAAGCAATGTTGATGAAGGCGATACATTGGTGCTCACTTTCCCAACCGATTTTGATACATCATCGATTATTGAAGACGATGTTGACATTTCAGATGACGCGACCGACCTCACAACAGCGGCAAGCTGCGCGGGAAGCGAAAAGGCATCGATAACAATGGCGGCCGATGTTCTAACTATCACAATTTGCGCAGGAGATGGCGGGGCGATAGCGGCAGCGAGCGAAGTAGTGATCGAAATCGGACTCAACGCATCCTTTGGCGGCACGGGCGCAAATAGAATTACCAATCCACCGGCACTTGGAACGTACTTTGTAAACTTAAGCGGGACCTTCGGGGATACCGGGTCGATTCCGATTCCTATTGTAGCCGACGATGATTCGGGCGTTTCTGCAAGTGTGCCTTTGGGCGGAGGCGCAGGCCCTACCACGCCGACCACGACAACATATTCCGTTACCTTGTCGCAGCCTAACGGCGGAGAAGAAATGATGCCTGGCGATGTGTATGAGATTTTATGGTCAACCGGCGGAACCGGCACAATAGCTTTTATTAACCTCTATTATTCAACTGACAGCGGGAGTTCATACACGCTTATTGCGTCAAATGAGGGCAATGATGGAAGATATGAATGGACAGTTCCAGAAGTGAATACGGCAAATGCCAGGGTAAAAGTTGAGGGCACTGATTTGATGTCCGCGCTGGCATCGGATTCGTCAAATAGCGATTTTACAATCGGTGAGCCACTGGAAGAAGAGGTTTACGAATTAACAATCATACAGCCAAACGGAGGCGAGGAGCTTGCGTTTAATGAGGGGTACAATATTCAGTGGACTGATAGTGGGAATATCAGCTATGTCAACTTGTACTACTCATCAGACGGCGGCTCCACATATACCACCGTTATAGTAAATCTTGCCGATGACGGAGACTACACTTGGATGACCCCAAGCGTGGCTACCAAGGAGGCGGTGATAAAAGTGGACGGTACTGATTTGTTCAATGTGCTGGCGACAGATACTTCGGACGCTGTGTTTTCGATAGCAGAGACGGTTGAAGAGGAGGAAGAAGAGGAAGAAGAGCCCGGAGAAGAAGATGAAGAAGAGCCTGGGGAAGAGGAACCCGGAGAAGAGCCGTCCGAGCCGGCCGGGGAGCCTGTTGTGCCCGGCGCAGTTGAACCGGGAACGACGCCCGGGGTTGAGCCAGGACCAGAAGAAGAGGCGCCAGCCGGAGAGACAAAGAGGGCTGTTGAAGCAAGCCTCATTACCGGCGGGGATTGGATTTCGATCGCTCCGATCGGTTCGAGCTTTGATGTATTGCCGGAGTTGCCAATCGATGTTGAGGTGACAATTTCAGATTCGGGAGATGCAGCAAGTGTCTCGCTCGCGCTGGACGGTACAAATTATGTACTGATCAGTCTTGGTGGCGGAGTTTACAGGGCAACACTAAACATCGGCAGCGTCGATTCGGTAATGACAGTTGTCGCAGATTATACAGATGGCGAAACTTTAACCGAAGTATACGATTTGGAAGTAGTTCGTTACGGTTATGTTTATGA
Source organism: bacterium (assembly GCA_043818555.1). Classification (GTDB taxonomy): domain Bacteria; phylum Patescibacteriota; class Patescibacteriia; order UBA9934; family UBA9934; genus JAUYIW01. The sequence continues at coordinate 33,340 of JBDRFP010000023.1, forward strand.
GACTGTAAATGGCGAAGACCGGCCGGTGCCCGGCACGATCGTGATTGTCTACGAGTTTGAGAACTCAACAAGAATTCAGTGGGACTCAGACCCGTACGGGCAAGATAATCCGGTTGTGGTAGGTAACGACGGGCTCATTGCCTGGTATGTTCCAAACGGCTCCTACACGGTAACGGCAGGGAAGTCCGGTTATACAGATGTTGAAAAAGCGCTCTTTATTACTAACAACATTCTCTCGCCGAGAATTGAGCTTGAACTTGAAGAAGAGGTAGTGGCGCCTGAGGAAGAGGAGGAGGAAGAAGAAGGTGAAGTCGTCCCTATTGAGGTAGCGGGAACTTTAGAAAGAGGCATTGCGGATTTTTTAAAGACCGTAGATGACATCGTGAAGGCAGTGCGCGAACAGCCTGAAGTTCAGGTCGCGGCAGATGTGGCATTTCCGGTTGCGATTGCGTCAGCCGTAGGAGGGACAGCAATTCTTGCTTCCTCGTTCAACCTGCTTCCGTTCTTGCAGTATCTGTTTACAGCTCCGGTCCTGTTCTTTGCACGCCGACGCCGCAAGCAGTTCGGGATTGTTTACAATGCTTTTACCAAAGTTCCGATTGACCTGGCCGTTGTTCGCCTGTACGCGTCCACCGGAAGGCTTGTTAGAACAATGGTTACGGACAAGGAAGGTCGATACTTCTTTAAGGCAGACCCCGGCGAGTATTCAATCCGCGTGGCCAAGAAAGGATTTGCTTTCCCAAGCACGGAGCTTAAGGGAAGAAAGACCGATGGAAAGTTGCTCGACATCTACACCGGCGGAGTTATTGAAGTGATTGAGAAGGATGTTACTATTACGGCAAACATTCCTATTGATTCGCTTGATGAGCCTTCAAAGCACACACCGCGCGCGCTTATTCTTCGACGATTCTTCCGCGTATTCCAGCAGGTGCTTGCATTGTCAGGAGTGATTCTTGCGCTGTTCGTTGTAGCGATCCAGCCGTCTATTTTTACAGAGGCGATCCTGGCCGTGCAAATAGTCATTTACGCGGCAACCAGGTTCTTGGTTCGTCCGTCCAAAAAGAAAGGCTGGGGCGTTGTGTCGGCTCAAAGCGGAAAGTCCATTACAAATGTTGTGGTGCGTTTGTTTGACCCAAAGTACAACAAGCTACTCGAAAGTACGCTTACTGATGGCAAAGGACGCTACGCATTTATGGTCGGTCCAAGCCAGTACTACACAACTTATGAAAGGGCTGGCTTTCTAAAGAAGGAGGTAAGGCCGATTGACTACACGCAAAAGGAAGAATTAGCTCCGGTTTCGGTCGATGTAACACTGGCCAAGCAATAAATTCACTTTCATGCTTTAAGCCTGCGCGTTTAATTTGCGTGCAGACCGCAAGTATGAAGGAGATTACAACAACATATCTTCTGAGAAAGGTCACAATGCTTTTCGTGACCGTACTTGTGTTTGGCATGGCGTTTGGCATAACGCTTCCGAAGCTTCTGGAGGCCTTTGCCGCGTCGGCTCCAAATATTGTGAGCTACCAGGGACGTATTTTAAACGATAACGGAGTTCCGGTTTCCGACGCCACGGTTGACATGAAGTTCGAGCTCTACACGGCTTCTGCGGGCGGAACCTGTATTTGGTCCAACTCGTCCGCAAACTGCGATGGCAATACGCCTGCCTCGACAGTCGCCCGAACCATTACTCTTACCGATGGACTATTTTCCGAAAATCTGGGCGACACCACGCTAGGATCTCCATATGCGGCCATCGGTGATAGTATTTTTGCAGATAACGCCGCAGTTTATTTGCAGGTCTATATTGAGGGTGAAACGCTAACGCCACGCAAGCAGATTGTATCGGCTCCATACGCCATGAATTCCGACACGCTGGACGGCCTGAGCTCGGCAGATTTTGACTTTGATCAAATCTACGACAACGATACAGATGGCATATTGAATGTTGACAACAATGACTTGGAATTTTCATTGGACGCCGTGGGACTCGATCTTCTGGTCGATATGCAGTCAACCGGAAATCTTATTATCCAGGACGCCGGAGTAGAATTTGCATCATTTGCCAATGACGGCGTGTTCACTTTTACCAGCAGTGGGTCATCGAGATTTGTGGTAGAGGGCGCAACAAATGATGTTGCTCATACAAGCGGTCTTATAGATATGGATATGGACAGCGCCACAGATGGAGCCAGCGCGTTTAATTTAAATGTTGAGTCTTTACTGTCCAATGCCGCAGGCACTGAGACAATAACCGGTCTGTCAATTTCTCCGGTTACAAATGTGACATCGGGCGCGGGAACGCATCGGCTTTATGGGGTGTACATTCAGAATCTGACCGAGACCGCTTGCGCGGCAGGGACCTGCGAGGAATACGGAATCCGTGTTGGGCAAAATTACGAATATGCCGGGTACCTCGAAGGAGATGTTGTAATCGGCCCTGCGGCAAATGGAGATTTGTTAGTGGGGGCGACAAGCGTGAGCGGTGTGAATGCCGCGTTTACATTAAGCGGAGACGATATTTTCGCAGAAGGAGGTATTGCGGCGCAGGATAATATGTATGCCGATATCTTTGTCGCTGGCGACAGCTCAACTTCGTACGGCGATGGCACGATTATAACCACAGGCGCAACGGATCTGGGCCTCACTATTGCGGGCGGCGACCTGACATTCGCTCAGAATACTGTTATCGGCGACGGGGGAGATTTGCTTTCCATAAATTCATCTGATTGGGACATTTCAACGATCGGCGACATGACAAACATCGGTTCAATTTCCGCTGATAGCGATGTTACTCTCTCGCTTGCGGGAACTGAGAATTTTGTGGTCACCAATACTACGGGCGACAACGCGCTTGACCTCTTTACACTTTCAATAACCAATACCGATACCACCGCCGCCGCACAGCAGGGGATGATGATCACCAACGAAGCGGCATCAACTTCTGCAACAGAGGCATTTATTACTCTTAGGAATCTTGACGCCCTAACGGTGCCGGACGGGATCGTATTAACCGGTTTGATTACCGACGCAATCGATGTTTCAAATGGTAGCATTGTGAACGCATTGAATGTGGACGCTAATTTTATTCAATACGACGCCTTGAGAGTCGCAGAGCTGGCAACAAATACGCTCACCTGGGAGGACAGTGGCGGAACCGATCTCATGACTCTTACTGACGGAGGATCATATAGTATTCTAGATGTAGATGGAGCGATTTATGCCGGAGGTGGCGTGAGGCTTTCTGATTCCTTGCCGGTAATCACCACAGTAGCCGGAAGTAACATTATTATTTACGGCGGCAATAACGGAGCAGACCCGGGTGAGGACGTTGTGCTTGTTGGCCACAATGCATTCCTATCAAATAGTGGCGCGCTCTCGCTTACACCTGACACGGTAGTAACTACCGGGCTGGATGTATCAGACACTGACTTCACAAACGCCATTGATGTTGACGCAAACTTTATTCTTCACGATGGCATTCGTTTCTTTGAGGGCTCGACAGGCACGCTCACATGGGAGGATACATCGGGCAATGATTTGATGAGGTTGGTTGATGACGGTACAAGCGGCACGCTCACGGTTACAAACGACATAGTCGCCACAGATGATATTACCGCCACAGGCACTCTTACTGGGCTGGATATTACTTGTTCAGGAGGGGACTGTATAGACTTTACTGAGCTTGAAGATAATCTGAACCTTGATGACAACCTTGTAATTGCGCAGGGCACTTATGCATGGTCCCATCAATATGGGAATACAACCGGAACCGCATTCAGCGTATCAGGCCTTGCTACCACAACGGGCGGCATCGCATCGTTCACTGGAAGCACGCTTACCACAGGCTTTGGCCTTAATGTTAGCACAAGCAGCGCATCATTTAGCAACACTTCAACTGGGCTTGTGAATTTCTCATCATCTAACGCATCGTCAACCGGCCGGGTTTTGTATATTAACAACGACGGTACCGGTTCGGCCGTCTTGATCAATCAGGACGGCGATACGGGGTCAACGGTGAACGACGTTGCCGGAGGCGCTTTGCATATTTCGAATACAGGCAACGACGACTATGGACTCACCATTTATACAAACAACGGGGCTACCGTCAATCAGCCGCTTGCGTATTTCTTTGCTGACAACGCCGCATTTGACCAGCCGGTTGTAACTATTGCAAATGAAAGCACTGCTGCCGGAAGTTCGGCGTTTCATGTTGAACAAAAGGCGGCCGGCACTATTGACCCTGCGATTAATATTGAAGCGAATGTAGTGGGTTATGCAATGATAATGGTAAATGACGCCGGTGGCGGGATAGGCGCTGATAACCGACAGGGTCTTGCAATTCAGGGCTGTCTTTACACAAACCCAACCGGGGCATGTAACTTGGTTGAGCTTAGGGACGGCAATGGAACCGTAATTGGAGCCATTGAAGGCAATGGCGCAGGCGGAGTAACCAATGCATCGGCCGGCAGTGACTATGCTGAGCTGTTCCCGGGTAACTATTCCGATTTTGCGGCAGGCGATGTAATTTCGCTTGACGCGTCAGGTAATGCAGTAATTGCATCTGTTGCCTTGGATATGATTGGCGCTTTCTCAGTTGCGCCGAATACGTTGGGAAACTGGGTTGATGACTGGCAGGATACCGGGGTGTATGTTCCTGTCGCGCTTCTCGGTCAGGTTCCGGTTAATGTAAACGACGAAGGTGGCGCGATTGCGGTCGGTGATTATGTTACCCTGTCGTCAACTCCGGGCGTTGCGCGAAAAGCCACAGGCGTGGGCTATGTACTTGGCCGCGCGCTTGAATCTCATGCAAGTGGCGCAGACACAATTAAAGTGCTTATTCAGCCTAAATGGCATGCGCTCGATATTCTAACAGAAGAAGGGTCGGCTACTTTGTCATCGGCCGATATGATACTTGGCGCAACTGGCATTGCCACAGGCGTTGATCTTGGCAAGGCCTCCAGAGCCTTGACTTTGCGAGGTTCGGGCTGGGATGGCGCGGCAGCGCAGGATGTGGAGATGGTAATGTTGACCGAAGCGGCCGGCAGCGGCGATTATAGACTCTCAATTCGAAATACCGGAGGCATTGAAGTTGCTCATATTACACAAGATGGCGACCTTGCTCTTTCCGGTCGACTGTATCCGTCCGACCGCGGCACGGCTCAAACTGATAAGTATATTTACTACGACGGCTCGTCAGGATTCGGCGGAGACTTTATGCGTACCAACGCATCCGGATGGGGAACCGGTTCGTACGACTTTGCGGAAATGTTCCCGTCAGACCAGACGCTCTCACCGGGAGAGGTGGTTGTGTTCGCGTCTGACGACGAACATGTTGAGCGCTCAACGGGCCGCACCTACGACCCTGGCATTGCAGGAATTATTTCAACCAAACCGGGCTTCCTTGCCGGCGAGAATATTGACGGGCATGTTCCCGTTGCTCTTGCCGGACGCGTACCGACATATGTAACCAGCGAAAACGGGACAATCAAGCCGGGCGATCCGCTTACAACTTCGACCAAGGCAGGCTACGCCATGAAGGCCACTGAACCGGGTCCAATCCTTGGTTATGCCATGGAGCCGTTTAGCGGAAACACCGGGTCGATTATCGCCTTTGTCCGAGCGTCTTATTATGACGGCCGAACGCTTGGCGACGCGCCGGCAGCAATCAACACTGCCTCGGGCCTAAGCACATCAATCTCAAACTTTGATATTAGCGGAAGCCTAAATCTAAACGGTGGCAGTATTATTTCAATCGGATCGCTCTCGGGCGTTAGCAGCCATTGGCGGCTGGAAGAAGAAGGAGACCTATTTAGCGAAGGCCGATTTATCCATATTGTAAAATCATACCAGGGCGAGGATGTTGAAACCTACGGGGCGCTTTCACGAGAAACAACAATTCAGCTTTCCGGAACGGCCAGCCTTGTCGGTGGAACGGCGCATATTGATTTTGAAAGCATTGACCCAAGCTTTAACGATGTTATTTCCACCACTCAGCCGTACCGCGTGTTTGTTACCGCTTCCAATGCCACAGGATCGCTTTACGCAATAAATCGTACGCCGGCCGGGTTTGATGTTCGCGAGTCGGAAGGTGTGTCGTCAACTTTGGTTGACTGGCTGGTGATTGCCTACCATAAAGATTTTGAGCCTTCGACCGACCAGACTATTTTGAAGGACAGCGTTGTAGCTGAAGATAGTGAGGAGGTTAATACGGAAAGCGCAGAGGTTAACGAAATTGTCGAGCAGGCTATTGAGGATCCCGCCGAAGAGACCGGTTGGGTAATTGTAGACAGTGAGGAGTTTGAGCAGATTGTGGAGGATGTTGCTTCGGGAAGCGAGGAGGTTATTGCAGAGGACGCAGAGATTATTCCAACAAGCGAGGAGGTTATTGAAGAGCCTGCACTGTCAGAATCGACTTCGGAAGCCTTGCCTGAACCACCTCCAGAAACTACAACCCCTACAGAAGATCTTCCGCCTGTGGTAGAATAGGAGGGATATGAGAAACATTTCAACCTGGTATGCCAAAATTGCCCGGCTGGCATTAATATTACTTGCCGGACTGGTGCCGTTAACATTTTTCCCTTGGACAGTTGATCCGCTGGAAGTCAACAAGCAATCAATTTTGTTGATTCTTACTGCTGTCGCAGTGATTGCCTGGCTTGGGATGATGGTAGCGCAAAAACAATTTTTCATTTCCAAAAGCCGTCTATTTGTTGTGGCGGTTTTATTTTTACTCGGAGTCCTCGCTTCGTCAGCCCTGTCGATCGCGCCGTTTACAAGCTGGGTGGGGCAGAGCGCGCAGGAGTACACAAGTTTTTTGAGCGCTTTGGCTTTTGTATTAATGTTTATTGTAGGCGCGCACTTTTTAAGCGAAACGACAATACAGCGAAAAGTCTGGTCGGTCATGCTAATAGTTGCGGCAGCCATCGGCGTTGCCTCTGCGCTTCCCATTGTAGGACTGACGATTGTGCAAACTAATTTTATTGGAAGCCCAAACGCTCTTGCCATTTACCTTGCCGCAATGTCTGTTCTTGGTTCAGGCCTTTGGCTGGTGTCATCAGGGCGAATGCAAAAGGCGGTGCTGCCGGAGGGCTTGCTTGGGATGGTTGTGCGCGTAGCAATTGTGCTTGTTTCGATTTCAGCTCTGGCAGTATTGCTGGCGCTTGATTACTGGGTGCTTTGGGTGGCTCTTTTGATTGGGCTCGCGTCGATTTTTACTTTTTCCATAATTCGCGCGCAGGAGTTTCCAAAGACTTCCAGGTTTATTCTTCCAATGATTTTATTCGTGGCAGGGCTTTTGTTCTTGTTCCTGCCGGGGTTCCTGGGAGGCTCGTTTCCTGTTGAAGTGTCGCCGTCGTACAAGGCCGGTCTTTCGATTGCGACTGACTCGATGGCCGACACATCATGGCTGTTCGGATCCGGTCCGGGTACTTTTATAATGGATTACACAAAGTTTAAATCGGCCGGCCTTAATGAAACAGCTTTCTGGGATGTGCAATTCGACCGCGCCGGAAGCCACATACTCACTCTGCTTGCCACATACGGAATCGTTGGCACAACGCTGTTTATTGCATTTATACTTTCGATCCTTGGCGCAGCGCTCGCCATGCTTATAAAAAAACAGGCTCATGATGAATGGAAAATGACTTTTGTAGCATTTTCCGCCTGGACTGTCATTGTTGCCGGATTGTGTTTGTACTCTTCCAACATGACCCTGATGTTTTTGTTCTGGTTGTTTTCCGCAATTATTGCCAGTCAGGTTGCACCTGAGGCCAGAAGCTACGCGTTCAGCCAGTCTCCTCGCGCTGCGCTACTTACCGCGTTCCTGTTTGTGCTTGTGACAGTCGGGCTATTGACCACAATGTTTGTTACAGCTTCGCGCTATGCTGCGGAGATCACATTTGCAAAGGCTGTTGCGTCTGACCGGACAGGAGAAGGCCTGGACAATATCATTATCGATCTGGACACGGCGGCCAGGCTGAACAAGATGAGCGATATTTATTACAGGAATCTTGGCCACGCTCTGCTTCTTAAAACCGCCGAGGTTGTTGAGGATACTGCAGCAGGTTCAGATGAAGTAAAGGCCTATGTCGGGTCAAGTATTAATGCCGCAAAGCGCGCGGTTGATATTTCGCCTGCGCAGGTTGTGAACTGGTCGCTGTTGGGCGATATTTACAGAGAGGTCGCGCCGCTGGTTGGCAACGCTGATGTGTTTGCGATTTCTTCATACGAAGAAGCAGTAGCGCTCGCGCCGACAAATCCGAAATATTATGTTATGCTCGGCCGGGCGTACTTGGTTCGCGCCGACCAGCTCGAAGTGCTTACAACAAGCGACGACAGAACCTATGCGAGCGAAGCTGCGGCTGCGCGCGCTGACGCATTAACTGAAGCGGTGGATACTCTTCTTACCGCAGCATCATTAAAGAGCGATTATGCTCCGGCGCACTATTATCTTGCGCTTGCCTACGAACGCCAGGGCAATTTGTCCGAAGCTATCGCGCGCATGGAGGCGCTTCGCAATGCCAATCCGCTTGACATTGGAGTTGGATTCCAGCTCGGGCTTTTGTACCTGCAACAGGGCAAAAATGATTTTGCGCAAGCAGAACTGGAGCGGGTTGTTGGAATTGCGCCAAACTTTAGCAATGCCCGTTGGTATCTTTCGGCAGTGTATGAACAGGCCGGCGATCTTGATTCCGCAATTGCCCAGGTGGAGGAGATTCTTGAGCTTAATCCCGATTACGCGCTGGTGGTGCAACGGCTTGAAAGATTGCGCGAGGGCGATGCGGAAGAAGAGATTCCAGAACCGCTTGAAGAAGGAGAGGAAAGTGTTGAGGGCGCTCTGGTGACGGAGTAGTAAAGGGCGTTACGAAATTATGAAAGTTACGAAAAGGAGCGGGCGACTGCCCGCTCTTTTGATCGACAAAAAATCAATTATCGAGTAGACTTTGATCGCAGAAGTAGCCAGCATCCAGTAGTCAGTAGCCGATGGTTTTTCGACAATAAACCTCAGCTCCTAGGAATAAAGCTCTGCAGGCCGCGGAATAAACCTTAGCTTCTCGATAAAATATGCTCCAAGTCGGAATTGTTGGACTCCCCAACGTAGGAAAATCTACACTTTTTACAGCGCTTACCAAAAAGCAGGTGGACTGCGCTAATTTTCCGTTTTGCACAATCGAGCCGAATGTTGGCGTTGTTGAAGTGCCGGATGAGCGAATTGATGTGTTGGCCGAGATGTCTAAGTCGGAGAAAAAAATCCCGACTGCAATCGAGTTTGTGGACATTGCCGGGCTTGTTAAGGGCGCTCATAAAGGCGAGGGGCTTGGAAATAAGTTTTTGGGAAATATTAGAGAAGTGGACATGATCCTGCATGTTGTCCGCGCGTTTGAAGATGCTGATGTTGCTCATGTTGATGGATCGGTCGATGCTGTGCGAGATGTTGAGGTGATTGAGACTGAGTTGATGATGGCAGACTTGGCAACGGTTGAGCGCAGGCTCGACCCCATTGAACGCAAGGCAGAGTCAACTAAGGATCAGGAGTTAGTGAAGCAAGTATCCGGCCTTAAGAAGTTGCAATCAGCGCTCGGGGCAGGGAGGCTCGCGAATTCCGTTGAGTTGACCGACGAAGAAGCTGACGGCCTGCGTGATGTTCACTTGCTGACAGCCAAACCGGTGTTGTATGTGCTAAATGTTGACGAGGCAGCGGCGGCAGACAAAGAGTGGGAGTCTCCGTTTGGGCCAGAAAGAGTCACGGTTCCAATATCGGTTAAGATCGAGTCAGAAATTGCCAGCATGCCGGAAGAAGAAGCTCGCGAGTTTTTGAGCGACCTTGAGCTTCACGAATCCGGACTTGATAAGGTGATTCGTAAGTGTTACGAAATGCTTAATTTGATTACATTTTTAACAACCGGAGAAAAAGAAACTCGCGCATGGACTGTTGGGCGCGGCGCAAAGGCGCCTCAGGCAGCGGGGAAGATTCATAGTGATTTTGAAAAGGCGTTTATTCGAGCCGAGGTGATTGCCTACGATGATTTTGTCGCAGGCGGTGGCGAGGCCGGTGCGCGTGACGCTGGAAAGATGCGGGTGGAAGGGAAGGAGTATGTTGTGCGTGACGGCGATGTTTGTCACTTCCGCGTCGGTGTGTAGCATTTTGCAGAAGTTCAAAACGTTCAATCGGCCTTACGGCCTTGATGAAATCGTTTATCGACAATGAACACCTTTAACGAACGAGCGTAGCGAGTGATTTAACATCTTGAACAGTTTCTAGAGTAATGAAAAACCCCCGGACTGACTTGCGTCAGCTCGGGGGCTTGTGGTTTGGGCTAGCCGCAGAATCGGTCTCCGTCATCTGCAGGATCCCAGCCCGGAATATCGCTCTTGGAGAATGTGCCTTTCTCCTTGCGCTCGATTGGCTCGCCGTTGAGCACCTTGTCCATCATGATCACCGCAGCGGCGATCTTCTGGACGTACACGCGCGGCTTCATTCGCTTGTCGTAGCGAAGGTGGGGCTTCATATCCAGGATTGTCGGGAGCGACTTGCCTCGTCGCCAACCAAGCTTGGCCATGGCCTTGCGCACTCCTCCCGGCCCCATGTTGTAGGCCTGGATTCCATGCGGGCGGCTCATGAAGCTTCGTTCGTAGTCGTCGAGCACCATTACGCCCACCAGCACATTGTGCAGCGGGTCACTGCGGTAGTCGACTTCGCTAGGCTCGATTCCGAGCATGGTGGCGATTGGGTTGATATGACGCGAGGGGCTGATGTGGGTGATTTGCATCCACCCGCGGCCACCGGCCCAGTCTTTGGCACTCATCTTGCAGCCGGCGGATTCGTGCATTGCGAATCCGGCAATGAACGCTGCCGGGTACATGGTGTAGTACTCGGCCTGCTCAAACACCTCGCGGTGCTCAGCGCAGCTTGCCGCCCACTTGGGCCACACGCCTTTCTGTTCGATGTTGTACTGCTCGGTGATTTTTGTGAGCAGACCCTTCTCCATGGGCGCCACCTCTCGGCGGGCGTCGCAGATCTTCTGGGCCCAGCTGGGGCCTTCGTTTTCACAAGCGACCAGCGCGAGCAGGAAAATGAACAATGCTTTCATTTTTACCTCCAGTATTTTGGTTTTTTGAGCCTGGCAATATACCTCAATTTTATGATTTTGTCAAGGCCATGTACTAGAAGGGTACTTCGGTAACACTTTGTGATATTTGAAATGAAAATTAATTGGTGGAGCGTAATCCAGGCTCTGGTGAGGTCTTTTGAAGTTGTATTCTACTAGCCACTCGGTGAGTCTTTTGTTGAAGAGAGAGC
>JBDRFP010000024.1:0-18489 GCA_043818555.1 bacterium
ATTGAGAAGGACGCAATAATAATTAGGTCGATGCTTTTAATCGTCAATATACTTCCAAACAGGAACGAGAGAAGTTCTGGCTGGTAGCCCTGAGTCTGGCCGATCAGGATTACGCCAAGCGCCATGCTGGCCGTGAAGAGTATGCCTATTAATGTGTCGGACGGAAGTTTTGTTGCACGCTCAAGCGTGTAGATGATGACTGCAATTAAGACGGCCCAGGCGATTGCAAACGGAAGTGGTGTGAACCCGGCAAGAACTGCGATGGCGATTCCCGCAAGTGACGCGTGCGCTACACCCTCGCCAAAGAAAGCCATCTTTCGAAGCGTTGCAAGAACTCCAAGGCTAGCAAGGAGCACACCTAAAATCGCTCCGGCAATTAATGCCCGTTGCATGAATGGGTAGGTTAGGAGTTCGGCAATCATGTTAATGTTTATGTTCGTAAAGATGCGCTTCACCGCTGTAGAGGTCGTCTAGCTTGCGCTGCGTTAGCGCGGTTTGTGGCGGTCCGGCGCAATAAAGTTTTCCGTTTATGCAAACTACAGTATCAACAAATTTGAGCACCATGGAAACGTCGTGCGAAACAAGTAGAATGGTTGCTTTGTGTTTTTTATTTATGTGTTTCAAAATATCTACAAATGCAGCCTCACCAACAATGTCGATTCCGGTAGAAGGTTCATCTAAAATTAGAATTTTTGGGTCATTCAACATTGCCTGGGCAATTAGCACTCGTTGTAGTTGACCTCCGGAAAGTGTACCTATTTTTTTATCAAGCACAGATTTTTCCAATCCAACTCCAACAATCCTTTTTTCAATTTCTGTTTTTGGATTGTGTTTATGCCGAGCCAGGTTCATAAACTCGCGCACAGTAATGGGGAAGTGCTGATCAAACGAGAAGCGTTGAGGCACGTAACCAATCAGGTGGCGGACATCGTCAATGTCGCTTCGAAGAATTTCAATTTTACCTGAGCTCTTTTTAACCAGCCCCAACATGGCTTTTAAAAGCGTAGTTTTGCCCGAGCCGTTCGGTCCAATAACTGCTGCAATTTGTCCTTCACCGATTGTGAACGAGATATCGTGCAAGACATCTATGTCGTCGTACGCAACACAAAGGCCACTCACCTCAATTGCCGGGTGTTCTTTAGCATGGACCTTTGCGTGCTTTGGTCCGCCGTGTTTACTGGTTTTGTGAGATTGTTTGGGCATTGTAGAGCATTAAGTCGATGTAAGTTTGTCGGTCGTCTACGCCTCCGAGTGGGTCGAGTACTGCGATCGACAAGTTGTTGTCGGTTAGGAAGCTTTCTATTGAGTCGGTAGCAAGCTGAGGTTCGCTGTAGAGCACGGTTGTGCCAGCTTCTTCGATGGCGTGCGTTAATTCTACCAGATATTGCGGAGTAGGTTCTCGGCCTGCCGTAGGTTCAAATGTACCGACGATTTCCAGTCCGTACTCCTCGGCAAAGTAGAACCAAGCGTCGTGGAGGGTCACCATGTTCTGATTGTTTACTTCGGCTAAGGCGTTGGTAATGTTTTGATCGAGCTGGTTAAGCTGACTTAAATAGGCAGAAGCGTTATTGGTAAATGTGTCAGCGTGTTCAGGGAAGCGGTTTGATAAATCGCCTGCAATAGTTTGAGTGATTAGTTTTGCGTTTTCAACTGTTAGCCAGTAATGCGGATCAGATGCGGTTTCACCATGACTATCACTATGACTGTGACTTGATTGCTGATCGAGCAGCGTGATGCCATCATCAACTAACACTTTCTCGGCTCCAACACTTTCAATTACCGTGTTAATCCAGTCATCAAACCCATAACCGATCGCATAAACAACTTCAGCACCTGCAAGATCGCGTAAGGTTGAAGGAGTAGGGTCGTATGTGTGGGGGCTTGCCCCGGCAGGAAGAATCAACCCAACGTCCATTGTGTCACCAACTACGTTGAGTGTGATGTCGTAGATTGGAAAGATGGTTGCGGCAACAGGCGTAGATGTGGCGTCGTTAGCCTTGCGTGGAATCAGAAGTACAATAGTCGCCAAGATGATCACTAGTCCAATTATAATCAATGCGTGCTTCATAGTCTATTTTTTACAATCTGGACAAGTCCAGGAGAGCTGAATTTTGTGCTTCTTGAGTTTGGGTGTAGGGCAAGGTATACATGTGCCGATGTGGCATTTGTCACAGATTTTGTGGTCGTGATGTTTCCGTCCGGCCCATTCGAAGTGGGTTTCGCCATTATGGGTAAATGCTTCTTCAATGAGCTTTAGTTTTAGAAATTTATTAAAGTTACGGTACACTGTTATTCGCGACGTGTGCACGAGAATTTTGTCCATTTGAGTCAAAGCCCAGGTTCGGTCCATTTTAAAATTTGCGATAATAAATTGGCGGTCTTTTGTTCTCTTCAGTCCTTTTTCTCGGAGCAATTCCTTAATTGGACATGTATGAGTACCCATATTTATTGACTTTTTAGAGTTGTTGAAATCTCGATTGCAAATGCAATTGAGATTTCATTTGCAATTAGTCTCAATTATGCGCCGGTTGTCCATATTTGTAAAGTCAGGATATTTTGCTATCATGGGCTTGATATGAAAAGAATTGCTTTTTTGTGTTTTATTTTAACGATTGGCCTAACGCTTGGTGTGCCAATGGTTTTTGCGCAAGATACTATTGAGGTTGAAGCTGAGGTTTTAGGCGTTGTGAACAAACGGACCGATGAAGGGATTGAGTATTTCGTGATCGAGGCGGCTGATCAGGACGGTCGGCTTTTTGAAGTCGATACATCAGAAGGGTATGTTGACTCGGCTAAGTTTGAGGTTGAGGAGGGCGATCGGGTGTTGTTGCAGGTGATAGAGAATCTTGACGGGAGCGAGACAGTATTTTTGGTAGACGTGGTGCGTAGCGGCTCGCTTTTATGGATCGCTCTCATATTTGCCGCGATCGCCATTGCCGTAGGCAGATGGCGCGGTGCGCTCGCGATCGTTGGCCTCGCTGTTACGCTTGCGATTTTGTTCTGGTTCGTCTTTCCGCAGATTTTAGCCGGACGTGATCCGGTTTTGATGACCGTAATCGGTTCGGCTGTCATCTTGGCAGTAAATATGCATCTAGCGCATGGGCTTAGCAGGGGCACGTTTGCGGCTTTCCTGGGGACTATTGGAGGCCTAATACTAACATTGATATTTGCAAACCTGTTTGTAGGCCTTACCGGCCTGTCAGGGCTCGGATCAGAGGAATCGACCCTGTTGTTTTACAAAGCTGGCGACGTCATCATCCCGAAGGGAATCTTACTTGCCGGGATTATTCTCGGCGCGGTCGGCGCGCTCGACGATGTTGCTGTGACCCAGGGCGAGGCAGTGTCCGAAATCAAGCAAGCAAATCTGTCACTGTCGCGTCGTGAACTATTTACGCGCGCAATGAGAATTGGCAGGCATCATATTGCCTCAACTGTAAATACGCTGGTACTGGCTTACGCCGGAGTCGCTATGCCACTTCTGCTTCTCTTTATGGTCACAAGCGACATCGGGACATTACGGTTTATAAACGAGGAGGTGGTCGCCGAGGAGATTGTGCGCACGATTGCTGGGACTGCGGCGCTAGTTTTAACAGTCCCGCTAGCAACTTGGTTTGCAACTTTTGTTCATAAGAAGTAGTCTTAAGACATATGAAACAGTCAAAACTTTTCACAAAGACGTCTAAATCGGCTCCAGCAGACGCAGACAGCACAAACGCCAGGCTTTTAACGCAGGCCGGGTTTATTAATCAGTTAGCTGCCGGGGTTTATACTTATTTGCCACTTGGGTTCCGCGTGCTTGAGAAGATCAAAGATATTGTGCGCGAGGAAATGGACGCTATTGGGGGTCAAGAAGTGCTAATGCCTGCGCTGCAGCCAAAGCAACTCTACGACGCTACTCAGCGCTGGGATAAAATCGACGTGCTCTTTAAGGTGAAGGGTGCGGGCGATAAAGAGTATGGTTTGGGTTCTACTGCCGAAGAGGTGATTACGCCGCTTGTGAAGGAGTATGTAAAGTCGTACAAGGATTTGCCGGTTGCGGTTTACCAAATCCAGGATAAGTTTCGAAATGAACCGCGTGCTAAGTCCGGGCTTTTGCGTGGGCGCGAGTTTTCCATGAAGGACCTGTACAGCTTCCATTCAGATGAGCAGGACTTCTTAGATTATTACGAAAAGGTCAAGGAGGCATATTTGAAGATCTACAAGCGCTGTGGGCTCGATGCAATCGTTGCTGCCGCTTCTGGAGGAGTATTCACAGACAAGAATTCGCACGAGTTCCAGGTTGCAACTGAAGCAGGTGAGGACTCAATCTACATAGACAAGAAGTCTGGTGAGGTTTTGAATAAAGAAATCGTGCCAAAGAAAGATTTGAAAAATACGGACAAGTACGACATTGTAAAGTCCATCGAAGTTGGGAATATTTTCCCGCTGGAATGTAGGTTCACAAATGCGTTTGACTTTAAAGTTACTGGAGAAGACGGAAAGCCGCTCGATGTAATTATGGGCTGCTATGGAATCGGGCCGTCGCGTGTGATGGGTTCAATTGTTGAAGTTCACAATGACGAGCGAGGGATGATTTGGCCAAAGGCTGTAGCTCCGTTTGCGGTGCACCTGATTTCGTTATCGGCAAAGTCTGACGATGTCCAATCAAGAATCGACAATGTGTCCGAAGACTTGTACACCGATTTTATCGACGCTGGCGTTGAAGTGCTTTGGGACGACCGCACCGACATGTCAGCAGGGGAGAAGTTTGGCGATGCAGATTTAATCGGCCTCCCGCTACGACTGGTAATATCGGAAAAAACTTTGAAAGAAGACTCGGTGGAGTGGAAGGAGCGCGCGAGTAAAAAGGAAACGCTCATAAAACTCGACAAAATTACAGAAGCCGTCCACGCCTGGCTGAACGAATAATTCAAAAGCCCTGCTAATTGTCATCCCGAGCGTCAGCGAAGGAACTTTCGACAACAGCGGGGTTTTTTGGTTGGCGCGGTTGACAAAACGGTCCGATTGTGGTAGGCTCGGTTCTTAATTGCTCATTACTTGGAGGTAGAAATGTCAGATTCAAAGGTCGAGCTGACCGACCGCGAAATCATCGAGCAAGTACTTGCGGGCGATGCCGCGGTGTATAGCGAACTTGTCGAAAGATATCAGGGTCGGATTTATGCTGTGGTCTACGGCATGGTTCGCAATCGAGAAGATGCGCGCGAAATTACGATAGACGTTTTCGCAGGGGCGTACAATAAACTGGCTCAATTCCGGCTCAATTCCGACTTGTATACCTGGCTTAAGAGGTATGCCCAGAATGTGGCGATCAATCATCTGCGCAAGGGCAAGCAAAAGCCTGCCGATCAGGATTCGTCGGATCAGGCTCAGGAAGGTGTTCCGGACAGGGAAGAGCAGCGCAAGCGAATCATGGCCGCAATGGATGCATTGCCTGCAGATCAGAAGGCCGTAGTTACGCTCAGGGAGATCGAGGGCATGAGCTACAAGCAGATCGCTGAGCAGCTCAAGATCGAGAGGGGCAAGGTTCTCTCCTTGCTATTCTACGCCCGCAAGGCGCTCAAGGCAGCTCTCGACGAGCCCAAGGGTGACTGACTTCAACCCGCGTCCAAAAGACGCGGGTTTCATTTTGCGCAAGTATCTAATAGTTAGCACCAGGGCAAGGGTTGACAGGATCAAATATAAAAGATATAAATACAGTGTATGAATAAATACGCCCATAACACAATTTCGCACACAGGCCTTCCGCAGTTTGGAATGGTCAATTTTGCGTATTCCCGTGTTGTAGGAGTGTTTAATAGTGTGCCTATTGGTTAAATAGGATAATAACTATCAAATATCAAACAACCCGGGAATACCTCTCGGGTTGTTTTGTTCATTCAAAGGAGGATGAATATGCGATCGACCACAACGTACAATCTGTTTACTCTGCTCAAGAGCCTCGCAATGGGTGCGACGGCAACCTTGTATGTGCCAATGCTTCTTGACTATGGATTTACGTATTCGCAGATAGCGATTATTAACGCCATCTACTGGGGCGCTCTGATTCTGTCAGAAGTGCCAACTGGGATGATTGCCGATGGCAGGGGGCGAGGGTTCTCTGTTGTGATGGGAGCTTTGTTCCACATGGTGGGCGGCCTTCTGTACTCTGTTGCGCGGGCGTTCCCGCTTGCGGTACTGGCCGAGGTTATGATTGCAGTAGGTTCGGCATTCTTGTCCGGCGCCCTCTCAGCTTGGATTGCAGATGCGCCTGACCGCAAGGAAACACTCGCGCAGGTGTATGGACGCGAGACTATGATTCGTGGGTTTGGGATGATAGCTGGAGCGTTTCTGGGTGTGGGGCTAGCAATGCCATTCGGCCGCTCAGTAGGATTCTTCTTGTTCGGCGTGTTTTCCGGGGTTGCAGCCTTGTTCGCTTGGCGGCGCATGAAAGGGCGGGAGCCTGAAAGCACCATGGGCGAGTTTGAGGCGCTCAGGTACAGTTGCCGGCACCTTAGGCGATCGGCCGCGCTTCGATGGGTTGTCGCGGTTCAGTTTCTCGCCGGCGTGTTCGTAATGTTTAACCTCTATTGGACACCTCTCGCGCTAACACGCGTAAACGAAGTAGGCCTTGGGTTTGTATGGCTTCTCATATATCCTTCCATGATACTTGCCGGGTGGCTTGTTCGAAAGGTGTCGCTCTCTCGTGAGCGCGAAGCCAGAGGGGTTGTGTTTGCTATTGTAATAGGCCTCGTTCCGCTTATGTCGTTTGGCATAAATCAGCCGTTGGCGCTGTGGCTGGCGTTTATGGTGCTGCACGAATTCGGGCGGGGAGCTCTTGCGCCATTGATCGATGCATACACGAACGAGCGTGTTGATAGCGGGTACAGAGCCACATTCGCATCGCTTAGGTCATTCGTAGGTTCAGGTGGGATGATGCTGACTCTAGCAGTAGCTTCATTTGCGCTTTCTGGCGCAGAGTCTGACCCGGCCATGATCCCGCGCGCCTGGTTTTTGGCAGGCGTAGTGTCGCTCGCGTTACTTCTTGTTTTGTGGCTTGTAAGCCCACGAACAGAAAAGTAGGGCAAACTAAAATCCCGGCTCAATCGAGTCGGGATTTTTCTTATTTAATTTATCCTTCCCACCCAGCGGCAGGTTCTGCAGGAGCCACGGCAGGCTTAGCGCCAGGCGTTGACGCCTTCACTTCATCTTTAAGCTTCTTTCCGGCTTTAAACTTAGGAATCTTCACAGCCGGCACATTAATGATCTCATTCGGTTTTCGTGGATTCACACCTTTGCGAGCTGCGCGCACGCGTGATGAGAATGTTCCAAAACCCGCAATGGTAACTTCTTCGTCGCGTTTAAGTGCGTCGATAATAACATCCTGAAGCGCTGCCACCATGTCTTCAGCCTGTTTTTTATTGATCCCAAGTTTTTCAGAGATTTTTAATGCAAGAGCTGCTTTGTTCATATTTGTTTTCGTTACTTCTAGTTGTATTGTACATCATGGATTGAGAGTTGACAATTGAGCAAGAGTGATTAGACGGTGGGCGCAGTGATTAAGTGAGTAAGTAATTCGTAGCACTCAATCACTTTTGCCTTTTGTAAAATCACTCAGTCATTTTAGGTGGCTCTGTAAAGCTACCTTGCGTATTCGGTTACGCGAGTTTCACGAATTACAGTCACCTTGACCTCTCCCGGATAGGTGAGGCTGCTTTCGATCTTCTTTGCGATTTCACTTGCCAGCTTGTGCGCAGCATAGTCATCAATGGCCGCAGGCTGAACAAACACCCGGATTTCTCGACCGGCCTGAATCGCGTACGCCTTTTCAACGCCGGCGAATTCTTGGGCCGTGTTTTCCAAATCCTGCAAACGCTGCAAGTACTCTTCAACGCTGGTACGCCTTGCGCCCGGACGGGCACCGCTAATGGCATCTGCCGCCTTTACAATCACGCCCTCAATGGTTTTAGGCTTGTCTTCATGGTGCGCGATGGATTGGTAAGACAGCTCTTCAGGGAAGCCAAACTTTTTCATGATGTTGTAGCCGATCTCCGGGTGAGCACCCTGCATGTCGTGGTCGACGGCTTTCCCAATGTCGTGGAACAGTCCGCCTTTTTTGCATGCAAACACATCGGCGCCAAGCTCTTCGGCGATAAGAGCGGAGATGCGAGCTACCTCAATCGAGTGCTGCAGAACATTCTGACCGTAACTGGTTCTAAACTTCAAACGGCCCAAAATTGAAATAAGCTTTGGATCGATCGACGAAACCGGAACCCCAAGTTCGTACAGGGCGTCTTCTCCGGCTTTCTTCATTTCCTTTGCCAGATCTTTTTTAGCCTGATTGATGGCGTCTTCAATTCTTGCCGGTTGGATTCTACCGTCTTTGATGAGCGCATCAAGCGCGCGCTTTGCTACCTGGCGCCGCACCGGCGAGAAGCCGCTAATCATGAGCGTCTCGGGTGTGTCGTCAATAATGATTTCGCAGCCGGTAAGGCGCTCAAGCGCTTTAATGTTTCTGCCCTCGCGGCCGATAATGCGTCCCTTCATGTCGTCGCTCGGAAGTTCAATCATTGTGGTAGTAGCATCAACAACATGCGAACCGGCAAAGCGCTGGATTGAAAGCGCCAGAATCTTTTGAGCCTTAATGTCGAGCGCCTCTTCGCCTTCCTGTTCGAGCTTGCGAATTCGCCCGAGCAAAGCTTCCTTCTGATCCTCTTCAACAATTTGAAACAGCTCGCCTCGTGCCTGCTCCTTTGTGAGCCCGGCAACAGCCTGAAGTTTTTTGGCCTGCTCTTCAATCAGGTTGTCCACTTCGGAGTGAAGCTTTTTAATATCGATTTTGGCCTGCTCGATTTTTGATTTGCCTTCCTCAAGCTCCAGGAGTTGTTTGTCGAACATGCTCTCGCGCGAACGAAGCCTATCTTCGGCACTTTGCAATTCGCGTCTGCGCCTGTCTTCCTCGTTTTTGCCTTGGTCGAGGATGTTTACGGCCCTTTCCTTGGCTTTAAGTAAAATTTCCTGCTCCTTAATTTTTGCGTCTTTGATGATTTTATCTGCCTTGGCTTCGGCTGATTCAGCCTTGCTTTTCATTAGCAAATGGCGAATCAAAACACCGAGTCCAAGTCCAACTAAAAGAACCCCAAAGCCGACAAGTGCATCCAATGATGACATACGGTTTTTGGAGTCTAGAAATGAAAAAGGCGGGAAGCTAGTCCCTTAGGAAAGTATGGTTGAATTGTGTTGGGCCGATCGATCTTCGAAGGACGCCCAGTTTTAGCGCAATTGCGCCGTTTTCACGTTTTGAATTCAACATAATTTTACTGCCAATTTCACCCTAAACTTCCGGTTAGTAGTTACACTCCTAGACTATCACGAGGTTTGAGAATCGTCAACTTGGTGTTCAGTATACAGTAGCCAGTAGTCAGCGGGTTTTATTTGATCGAGTTGATGAGCGTCAGCAACTTTGTACTCACCGATTGATGTTCGTCGCAAGTTTCGCAAGTACGCTTTGGTGCCGAGCTTTTCGCCCAGGTCGCGCGCGAGTGCGCGGATGTATGTGCCGGACGAGCATTTTATGCGGGCGTTTGCGATGATGAGGTCATCTTCGTGCTTGATTCCATCGATAAGTTCGAACGCGCTTATTGTAACCTCCCGAGGCTCGCGTTCGATCTCCTTACCTTGCCTGGCGAGCTCGTAGAGTTTTTTGCCCTTCACTTTGATCGCCGCGTACATTGGTGGGATTTGACCATAAGTCCCTACCAAGCTTTTCATCGCTTTCTCAACATCATCCTTTGCATCCTTTGCAACCTTTGCAACCCTTGAAACCCTTGAAACCTCGCTCTCCGAATCCAACGTTTCAGTACTCGCCCCAATCACAATCTCGGCAACGTATTCTTTATCCATCCCAACGAATTTGCTGATCTCTTTAGTTGCATCGCGACCAATGGCCACAATTAACAAGCCGGTAGCAAAAGGATCAAGCGTACCGGCATGGCCGATTTTTTTAATGCCTGTGATGCGCCGCAGTTTGTCAACAACATCGTGGGAAGTAATCCCGGCCGGTTTATCGATTAGTAGGAATCCGAAGTTTGTCATATGTGTTTATGGTGCCAGAAAAAAGAAAAACTGTCATCCTGAGCGATCGCTAGTCGTTAAGCGAAGGATCCTTCGTCGCCAGTAAGCTCAGCTCCTCAGGATGACAAGAAGGGAGGTTGACAGACTTTGAATTTTGTTAATGTCTTGATCTCATCAAGCGCCGTCTACTCGCGCGACGTGAACTGTCGTGCACTAACGTTCCGCAGACCACCGAACCCTGACCGATCTAGTATCGCGCCGGGGTTTTATATTCCCTTGACCTCTTTTAACCTCCTTCCGGCCGAAGGCCGGATAACCTCTCTTAACCTCTCTTAACCTCTCTTTTATGCTACAATATAAACAATATGAACACTCCTAATGGTTACACAAAAATCGACCTCATAGTTGCATTTGCGATTTTTTTGATCGCCGCGATTGTGATTGTCCTAATCGGCAATCCCGGCAAGTTGCTTAAGCGTCAAAACGATCGCGTGCGCGAAGAGGGGACTCGCGATGTGATGGAAATTATGCTTGAGATGTTTTATGACGATTCCGAGTCGTTTGCAGCCATGCTCGGCCCGGCAGCGGCGGGGAGAACCATGATTGGCACGGGCGAGAGTTGTGAGGGCGATTTTGGGTCACAATGTGGCGACGACGTGCTACGCGACTCCTGTCTCGACTTAGCCGAACATGCTGTTCCAGATTATATTAACGCTTTGCCGATCGATCCGCGCGGCAGTGTCTACTCGGCAGATCAGACCGGCTACTATCTTGAGTTCAAGGACAGCACACTTTATGTCGGCGCATGTAATCCTGAGGCAAGGGAGGAGATTGTGCTTTGGAATAGGTTCTGAGAATGAGAGGGCTAATAGGGCTAGAAGAGCTAGTCATTGGCTCCTTTTTAGCTCCATTAGCCCTTCTAGCTCCTTTGCTATCGTTGCCTTGACAAACCACCCCCGATGCGCTAACGTCGCGTTAGTTCTCATGCAACAAAGGAGGGAACGATGCCGGTTCTGGAGATTAAAGGAATGCCGGATATGAACCCGATGTCACTCGTGGCTCTTGTCGGGAAATTACAGCGCGCAGTAGCAGGTGTGCTTGGGATCGACAAGAGTCAGATCAGCGTCTTTTTCCCGATCGATCGGTTAAGGGCGGGGCTCGGCGAAGAGCTCATATGCTATGTGGATGGTTTGATTCTAAATCCGGAGGGCAGGCCTGCTCGCACCAAAGAGGTTCAGGATCGGGTAGCGGACGCGATCAAGTCCGAGCTCAAGATCTTCGTCGGGGGCATGCTGCCAAACTGCTCAATGGGTGAGGTGTTCGTACGGCCTTTCGATCACGGGGCACAGGGTTTTGCTGAGTGGCACAGGCCTGAAGCCGAAGAGTCTGATGACTAGTAGTTGTCCTGACCCGTACGCGAGTGCGGGTTTTTTCTTTTTGCCGAGAGGGCTAATAGGGCTAGAAGAGTTAGCGTAGCTAGTTTTTTTTAGCTCCATTAGCCCTTCTAGCTCCTTTGTTCTCTTGTAAAATTGACAAATTCCCCTCAAAAAGCTATCCTTCGCTACATGAATATATCAGAACTAGCAAGACGATTAAGAGTTTCAACAGAAGAGCTCCGAGCAAAGTTGCCAGAGCTTGGTTTTGATATTGGCTCAAAGGCAATTAAGATTCCGGACAGGGACGCTGGCAAAATTCAGTACGCCTGGCGCGAATACAAGAAGCGACTCTATCTTCAAAAGAAGATGGAAGATCAGAAGGCTCGAGCGGAACGCAAGGCGCGAGTGCTCGAAGGGGATGCGGAAAAAGTTGGACTTCCGGCCACTATGACTGTGCGCGAGTTCGCAGAGATACTTAACCTGCCAATAGCAAAAGTCATGCAGGAGCTGATGCGCGCCGGAATTTTGGCATCGTTAAATGAACGGATCGATTTTGATACTGCCTCGATTGTTGCAGAAGATCTTGGATTTTTTGCAGAAAAAATTGAAGGAGTAGAAAAGGAGGATGAATCCGGTCTTGAGAATTTAGAAGAGGCGCTTAAAACTGAGGGCAGAGAAGGGCTGGAGTACAGGCCGCCGGTGATTGTGGTGATGGGCCATGTTGATCATGGGAAAACAAAATTGCTAGATGCCATTCGGCGCACAAATGTTATCGACACTGAGTCCGGCGGGATTACGCAGCACATGGGCGCCTATCAGGTTGAGCACGTTCCGAAAGATAAAACAGAAGCAAAGCGCACGCTAACATTCATCGACACACCGGGCCACGAGGCATTTACTGTTATGCGTTCGCGCGGAGCAAAAGTTGCCGACATTACAATTCTTGTTGTCGCGGCCGATGACGGCGTGCAGCCACAAACGCGCGAGGCAATCGATATCGTGAAAGCGTCGCACATGCCGTATGTTGTGGCGATCAATAAAATTGATAAAGAAGACGCAAATGTTGAAAAGATTAAATCTCAGCTTGCAGAACTTAACCTCATCCCGGAAGAGTGGGGAGGGAAAACTATAATGGTGCCGATTTCAGCAAAGACCGAGCAGAATATTGAACAGCTGCTTGATATGCTGCTTTTGGTGGCTGACATGAACAAGGACCATATTGTTGCAGATCCTACGCGACGCGCTATTGGGACTATTATTGAGTCGCATGTGGACAAGGGCGAGGGACCGGTGGCGACTGTGCTGGTGCAGACCGGAACGCTTAAGGTAGGCGACGCGCTTGGCGTAAAAGGAACGCAGTTTGGGCGCGTGCGGGCCATGAGGACCTGGGATGGGCAGGACATTCAGGAAGCCCCGCCGTCAACTCCGGTGAAGATTATTGGTTTTAAGGAAGCTCCGTCCGTTGGAGATATTATGGAGGTGCCGGCCGATATAAAATTGCTCCATAAGCTCAAGTCTCAGCCTTCGCGAAAAGCCGGGGTTGAGGAGATTACAGTTTCGGCTCATGTGAGGACCGAAGAGGAAAAAGAGAGCGGTGAAGACAAGCCGGTATTGAATTTGATTATTAAGGCTGATGTGCTGGGTTCGCTTGAGGCAATCATCGGAACAATCGAGAAGATCGACAATCCGTATGTTGATGTAAAAATCGTTAGTCGCGGGCTTGGCAATGTTACAGATGCCGATGTGCTCAGGGCAGAGGCGACCGGCGCTCCTGTTATGGCGTTTAATGTGAAGGTGGCCGGAACTGCCGCCACGCTGGCGCGCGAACAAAAGGTGGACATTGGAGAGTACAATATTATTTATCGTCTTTTTGAGGATGTTGAGGAGCGCGTGAAGAAGCTGGTGCCGGCCGAGAAAGTTTATACCGATCTGGGTAGCGTAAAGGTATTGGCGATTTTTAAAAAGACTACCAAGGGAGTTATTGTTGGCGGTCAGGTGGCCAAGGGTACCGTGGAGGTCAATTCGACCGCGCGCGTTATGCGTGACGGGGAGATTGTTGCCGAAGGTAAGATTGAGTCGCTGCAGTGCGGAAAGATGGATGTAAAAATTGCCGAACAAGGCGAAGAGTGCGGTATGGGATTTATTGGTAAGGCCAAGGTTGAGGTTGGTGATGTGCTGGAGGTGTACCGCGAGGAGATGATAGCGCGATAAGTTTGCCCGCGTATTGGTCGGTATGGTAAAATGCTGTCGGATTGCGAGAGTGATTGAGTGATTGAGTGGCTCGACAATAAACTTCGCTTCCTGACAATAAACCTTGCTTCCCAATAATAAACCTTGTAGACCGACAATAAACTAGGTCGCCAGATAATTAATTACGCCATATGAACCTCACCTCTGACAACTTTGACGCAGCTGTGCTGCAAGCGGAAAGTATTGTACTTGTAGATTTTTGGGCGCCGTGGTGCGGGCCGTGCAAAGCAATGGCGCCAATTGTTGACGAGCTTGCTGGCGAAATGAGTGATGTAGCGATCGCGAAGGTAAATGTTGATGATAGCCCGCAGCTGGCTCAGCAGTTTAATATTTTATCAATTCCGACTTTTTTAATCTTTAAGTCCGGTCAGGTGGTTGAACAGTTTTCAGGGTCGATGAGCAAGGAGATGTTGAAGGAGAAGATTGAGAAGCATAAGGATTAGGTTTTGGGTTTTAGGGATTAGGCTATGGACACTCGAAAAGTTTTGATTATTGGTTCAGGCCCTGCGGGCTACACTGCGGCGATTTATTCAGCTCGAGCTGGCTTATCGCCTGTTTTAATTTCCGGGGCAGATCCTGGCGGGCAGTTAATGCAAACTACGGAAGTTGAAAATTGGCCAGGTGAGCCAGATGGGATTTTTGGGTCAGAACTTATGGATCGCATGCGTAAGCAGGCTGAAAAGTTTGGGACTGAGATGATTGACGGCTATGTTGAGGAAGTTGATTTTAGTGAGCGGCCGTTTAAGGTCAAAACAGCAGACCGCGAATTTTTAGCAGAAACCGTCATCATTGCAACCGGAGCATCGGCCATGTGGCTTGGTGTGCCGGGCGAGAACAAATTGAAGGGCAGGGGAGTTTCTGCGTGCGCAACGTGTGACGGATTCTTTTTCCGAGATAAAAAGGTGGTTGTAGTTGGTGGTGGAGATGTCGCATTGGAAGAAGCTGACTTTTTGACAAAGTTTGCAACTGAGGTGGTGGTAATGCACAGACGCGATGAACTGCGTGCGTCGCAGGCTATGCAGAAGCGAGTGATGGAAAATCCAAAAATCAAATTCATGTGGAATACAGAAGTGCGCGAGATGGTTGGCGAAGAGAGGCTCGAGTTGCTTAAGGTCGTGAACAGTCAAACCGGTGAAGAGTCTGCGTTGGAAACTGATGGAATCTTTGTGGCGATTGGCCACAGGCCGAATACAGAAATTTTTGCTGGTAAGTTAGAGCTCGATGTTAAAAAGTACATCAAGTGCGAACCTGATTCGACCAAAACGAGCGTCGAAGGTGTCTACGCCGCAGGAGACGTTGCCGACCCATGGTTCCGCCAGGCGATTACAGCCGCAGGCACCGGCTGCATGGCCGCACTGGAAGTGGAACGCTTCCTGTCGGCACAATAGCGATAACAATGACGATGACACGAAAGCGGGCCGAAAGGCTTGTTTTTGTTGCGCGCATGCTATAATCACTGTATGGTCGAACTTTTACTCATAACAATCCTCACAATCGTCGCAAGCCTGGTTGGAACGCTGACCGGTTTTGGTAGCTCGACAATTTTAGTGCCGCTTCTGCTGCTCGTTTTCCCTTTGCCTGTAACCTTGTTGCTCGCAGGGATTCTTCATTGGTTCAACGACATTTGGAAAATCACACTCTTCCGTAAAGGTATTAAGTGGAAGCTGATTTTTAGTTTTGGTATTCCGGGGGTCGCCTTGTCTTACCTTGGAGCTTCGTTGATTTTTAGTGCACCAGAAGAGCTGCTCTCAAGAGTTCTTGGTGTATTTTTGGCCGCTTACTCGATCTACCTTTTTGCCGACCCTAAGTTTAAAATTTCGTCTAGCATCCCAACTGCCGTGACTGGCGGAGCTTTAAGCGGATTTTTTGCTGGCATCTTTGGGCTAGGCGGGGCAATTAGGAGTGCATTCTTGGCAGCGTTCAATCTTCCAAAGTCAGTCTACTTGGCCACAGCCGGCGCAATTGCGCTCGTAATCGACACTACCAGGGTAGCAACTTATTTTGCAGAAGGCGTTCGACTAGATTACATGCTTTTGGTTGGTTTTATAATATTCATTCCAGCTTCGTTTTACGGAGCCAAGATCGCTCAACTTGTAGTCGGCAAAATTCCGCAAAAGAAGTTTAGATTAGTGATTGCGGTATTCCTGATTTTGGCTGGTGTGAAGCTTATCTTTTTGCCATAGCTGGCATTCTGCTGATGACGATACAAAGACGAGCTACAGGGCTCGTTTTGGTTTAAAAAAAGAAAAACCACCCCGGAGGGTGGTTGAGGGCGCAGCTAGGAGCGCGCAGTGCGTCGAAACGCGATGTGGCCGAACCACATGTAGGCGAACGCGAACCAGCCGAAGACGTAGAAGCCGATGGCAATCAGGGCGGCTAGAGCCGGCAGAGCTGAGAACAGGCAAAATGCAATCCTGGGCAGCGCTGGGAAGAGGTACCCGGTGCCAAGCCAGAGCATGAACGCGAGTCCTGCAATGAGCACGACAGCTTTCTCGCCACGCGTGCTTGGCAGAATATTGAGCCCGCGACCATGTCGGCTTTGCAGATAGTTCATGATGAGTCCACCGACCATCATGAGCGTACCGAGCACGATCGGAATGAAGTAGAGCACCTGCTGACCGGTAGTGAGAACGTAGCGCGGATCCGGCTCGAGACCGGCAAGGAGATACGCTTCCATGATTCCTCCGATGAGAGTAGTAAAAGGACTGGCCTAAATATTTCACATAATCAACGCCATGTCAAGCGTTGTATTTCCAATTTGGCATAGGCGTTTTCGCACGAAAGCGCCTAAGTCCGCTTAGGACCATTCGCACGAAAGATCCTAAGAGGTGGAAAAAGAAAACCACCCCGGAGGGTGGTTTAAGGGACTAGAGATGCTAGTCGAAGGCGGCGTGGATGCCGCGTCCCTTGAGACAAGTGTCGAGCACTTCAGTCGCGACCGCTTGCAGTATTTTGTTCACCGATTCGGAAAACGGAAGGTTTGTAGGCCAACCGAGTAATGTGATCACAAAATATTCCTGAGCACGATTCCCAATTACGCCATACCAGTCACAGTGCGAGGTGTCCGAATTCTCCGGCACCTCAATTGTGGCTATTTGAATCAACCCTGCTTTGTATTGTAGGCTTGATCCGTATTCATTGGCGATCTCGTCGAAGGCCTCGCCGACCATGACATCGACAGGATAGGAGTCGAGCCAGCCTTTCACTACTCCTAGCCGCTGCACGCCCAGTTGAGCGAGCGATCTGAGTGATTGCAGGACCTCTTCCTGGGCTTTGCATTGTCCCATGACGTACATTGCGCCACCAAGTCCGCAGGTCACCCTGACCTCATCGGTAACGTCGTTGCGCTCGCAGTATTGCTGAAGGATGTCCTCCATCCACGGATCCCGCGGATTGGTAAAAGCCGTTACGTTGCCGTCTTCCAGCCGAAGCCCAACAGAAAATGAATCGAGCAGTTGCACGCTACCTCCATTTGAAATTAAAGAACGGGGCGATTGTACCCCGTTCGTGCGTTTATGTCAAAAACTTATTTCTCTCCCCTTGACTTACCAGTCCCTCTAAATTTAGGCAAAAGCTCAAATTCGTCTTCGAGCTCACTTATCCAGTCGGCTTCAGTTTCAAATTGTTCAGTTGGCGCGTGGCGATAATAAAAGTTTCCGCCTTTTATTAACTCGGCTAAGTAATTTGCAGCATCTGCAGCGTCCTCGATGTACTCTGGCAATTGACCGCGCGCAATGAGCTCATCCACATAACTCTCTGCAACATCGTTCCCGGTTTCAAACGCCTTATCCAAATGCAGTGCCAAATAAAACGGATTGATAAAATAATTTTCAAATTCCCAATCTTCAACATCCTCAATTACCGCAGAATCGTATCTATGAATCGACTGGACATAAAACCTTAAAATTTTTGACAACATTTTTGGGCCAAGACTCCCTGATTCTGCGAACCTATTGCGTTCGAATTCTGTTGGCCGTATGATTTTGCGTACAGTGTCGAGTATGCATTGCCTAGTTGCAATGATTTCCGTGTCGGTCGCGAGGAGTTGATTTATTGAAAGGTCGCGCGTTGCAAAATATTTTTCCTCTTTTCCTACTACCTCGACGCGATGTCCTTTGGCGTAATCATCGAGCATTAACTTCTGCGATATTTCATCGTCAGCTCCGGGAGAAGGTTCTTCGTCTGAAAGCCGGATAATATCCAAGTCTCGTGGCGTGTAAGTCAGGTCGATTTCAAGCGCGCGCATGAGCAGGGATCGAGCCGCTCCGCCTTCATAGCCGTATCCTTCCGGCAACCTTTCGTTGCTAAAATGGCTTTCGACAGCAACCTTAAATACCTTCTCGAATTGAGGCTCGTGATTTTCGTCTGCCAGGTTAAGTTCTCCAACAAATGTAATCTTTTCCGGATCGATTCCGTATTCCCGAAGCGCGTCCGCAAGTTCCTTATCGGCTATTGCGGACTCTCTGTGTTCAAGATCTTGTTTAACGCTTTTTTGTTCGTCACAAGTTTGCACAATCGCTTCGGGGTGTGTGCGTTCCCAAATTTTAGCAAGCTGATCTGAAAAACTCATCATTTCAGATTTGAATTCAGGAGATCGTGATTCGGCTGAACGCTTTGTCATATTAAAGTTAACGAATATTATTAAAATCGCCCAGCCAGTCTTGCGGCGCGGACGACTAACATTGCCCACAAAACTTGAAAGGTCATTTTAATATATTGCGCGATTGCTAGTGGCCAGCCCACTTTTTCAAACTTCTTCTTCATTGTAAGTCCTGGCAAGAATACCGATCCATAACGCAAGCGATGCGATCTG